>CAZAOI010000011.1:0-23862 GCA_964486705.1 uncultured Oleiharenicola sp.
AACCACGACGTTCGCCGCCGAAGCCACCGCGACCGCCGCCGCCGAAGCCGCCACCTGGGCGCTCTTCCTTCGGACGGGCTTCATTGACCGTGAGAGCGCGGCCACCGAGATCGGTGCCGTTCATCTTCTCAGTTGCGTTCTTGGCCTCATCGGCCGTGCCCATGGTGACAAACGCGAAACCGCGGGGGCGGCCGGTCATCTTGTCCATGGCGACATACAGATCGGTAACGGTACCGAACTGGCTGAAGGCCGAGCGCAGCTCGTCTTCGGTGGTGTTGAACGATAGATTTCCAACGTAGAGTTTGGAATTGCTCATATGATAATTCGTAGATCCTTCGCTATCTGCCAGTCCGTTCCCACCGTGGGTTTCGAAATCATCACTTGAGCCTAACGCTCAGCCTACGACTCACCAGATCCTGTCATCAAAACGCTTTCACTAACGAGGACCGGAGAAGAGTTCAGCGCCGGCTTGAACGCAAGGCTATTTTCAACAGCTAAGATCCAGCTGTCTCTTCCGCAAAGCTTTGAGCAAATTGACCGACGTAGGTTAGATGGCGTATCGGGTCCGAATCTCGGCCGGAATTCGCACCGCCTTCGCGATTTCCATCGAGTCCAACACGTAATCAAACCAGCCATCGGCACAGCGCTTTTTGTCGGGCAAGCGATCAGTCTCGAACTGCACCCGCAGCCCGCTCAAGGTGAATTTCTCGATCCAAGGACGGACGACAAAGCCGTAGGCCTAAATTTCCTGGCCACCCAGACAAGCCCCTTGGCCTTTTCTTGGCACACCCCATTTCCAAATCGAAAGCTCCAGAAGCACAAAGCTCGCGAGTGACAGGACTGGAGTGCTGCACTCGCGAATGATTTCACCGCAGGTTCCGATCGGTGTTTACTCAATTCAATCCGCAGGAATTAACACTTTCGCTTTGGTCGATGGTTTTGAGGACCAAAACAGGAATACCTAATCCGACAACCGAACTGAGCAAATCCACGCTCGGATCCAAGGATCGGAATTCTTATTGCATTTTTCATGCATTGTCGGGAGCAGGAGTGCCGATAAAAAATCACCGCCTCAAACCATAAAAACGCTTAACAATCTATAATAGTGTAAGTTGGGGCGAAATTAAATTTCAGATCGAATACTTGCGCTCGGCTCAAGCTTTTGTACGTTCGCGGCGGTGCTCGAAGACATTGACCATGTTTGCGAGACTGGGTGTATCCGGCAAACTTGTCCCGCCTCACGGGATGCTGGGAGCATCTAGGAACAATTTACAACTTTAGCTCTCTGACCCAGAGCCGAAGCATTACCAAGCAATGATCGCAGCCGTATTAGTTCTCATTTTACTCTCACTCCTCGTGGCGACTGACCCCGAGCCGACAGGCATGCCCGTGCGCCCCGCGCCCGAGCCCAGGCTACCACGTTCCAAGAAGCCGATTTCCGCGGAGAACGAGCCTGCGTCTGATCGCCTGGCGGCTTGAGAGCAGGCCGACTCGTCCAGTGTTCATCGCGAGCGAAGTGGGTACACGGGCCACCAGAAATCCCGTTTGATCGGGTCGGGAGATGTCCCGAAAAACGGCGCCTGCTGGCCGACAGCGAGCGAACCACCGCGTTGGACCGGTTAAGTTAACACCAAGCCAATGGCGGCGACCATCAGTGTCGCCCCAAGAAACCGCAGGCCGAGCACCTGACCCCCCAAATGCTTTTCCTCACTGGAAAACCAATGGCCGATCGACCACACCAGTAGGACACTGAACAAACCACGGACGCTGTAGACAATATTAACGGCCGTCGCGCTGCCGACAATGCCGATGGCAAGAACCACCCCGCCATTGTTCAACGCCATGAGCAGGGCGCCTGGTGCGACCCAACGCCAGGCGGCGCCATCCAGCGCAGCAAGGGGCGCGCTGAAAAAAGGGAGGAAACCAAAGGACATGAGTCCGACGAAAAAGAACATCGGCGGAAAGAAGCTGCCGACCCCCCAAACCGGCAGCCATTTTTGCAGCAAAACGTCCCCAAGGCTGAAGAAGGCCGCGCTGCCGAAGGCCAACAAGACCGACTGCCGCACGTTGCGGTGCTTTGATTCCTCTCCCAAATGCAGCAACAAGATCGCCGCCGTGCTCAAAGCCGCGCCCACCCACCACTTAACCGGAACTTCGCCCACCCGCAACAGGCTGCTGAGGAGCGCGACCAGGATTACCTTGGCGCCCATCACAGGAGTGACGACCGATACATCGCCGCGACTGAGCGCCAAAAAAAGCAGCGCTTGGCCGCCCAGAAACAGGAACGCGGTGAGTGCGGGCTGGAGATAGTCCGGCGCCGGGTGGATTTGTCCGTTCCGCCAAAACCACACCGGCACGAACAGCAGGGCGATCGCCCAGTTGGAAACAAAACCCGTGCGCCAGACCCCGACACCGAAAGCGGCGGCGCGTTTCACCGCCATGGCGCCGATGACGTACACCAAAGCACAGGCGAGCGGCAAAAGAAGGCTGAGTTGAAACCTCATCGGTGGGGAATGAACAACAAAAGCCGGGTCAATGGACCCGGCTTCAACTCAAATCGCCGACGAACGCCTCAATTGAGCGCCTGCTTGACCAGTTTCTCGTATTCGTCGTGCGCCATGGCCCCAGTTTTCCGATGCACAATTTTTCCATCTCGCCCGACAATAAAAGTCGTCGGAATCGCCTCAACGCCACCGAAAGCCTCGACCACCTTGTCGTCCCCCATCACCACCACGTAATTCATTCCCCGGGCCACGGCAAATTTCTTAACGTGAGCCGGTCCCTTTTGATCGAGCGAAACCCCGACTATGATCAGCCCGTCCGGACCGTACTTTTTTTGGATTTCGACGTAACCGGGGATCTCCATCACGCAGGGCCCGCACCAAGTAGCCCAAAAATCCACCACCACGACTTTGCCTTTGAATTGGGCGGAGGTGACGTCGCGACCCTCAAGGTCTTTGAGCGTCCACTCCGGCGCCGTTTGAGCGGGATCCTGTGCTTGCAAATTGCTGCCTTGAAAGAGGGCGGCGCCCGTCGCCAAAGCCACCACGGCGCTAAGGAAATTGATGAAACGAGAGGTAATCATGAGGTTATTTAGAGATAAGAGACGGCCGGCCTGGTCTTGTTCCCGGAAAAAACTCCTCTCTTCGGGCGCCGGGGTGGTCAAGGGCCGGCAATTTCCATCCCGAGTGTGTCGATAAATTTTTTCATCGCCGGCGTGAGGACCCGGCCTTTCCGGTGCAGGATAGCCAGCGGCCGGGTGAACTCCTTGCCCTTGAAATTGATCGTGACGAGTGTGCCTTGCCGGACTTCCTGCACCACGGTGGCCTGCGGAACGATCGCGATGCCGTGGTCGATCTCGACGGCCCGTTTCACGGTTTCGATATTGTCGAACTCCATGACCGGCGTGATCTCGAGTTTGTAGTCGCGGAAAATCTGGTCGACCGCCTTGCGGGTGGGAATATCAGGGTCGAAGCCGATAAACTTATGTGCGGCCAAAGTCCTAATGTCCACGTCGCCCCCTTTGGCCAGGGGGTGATTGGGATGAGCGATGAGAATCAGTCGGTCGTCGCGAAACGGGATCATGTCGATCTGCCGAACGCGCTGCGGGAAGGCGACCAGCCCGAAATCGACGGAATTGTGCAGGATGTCCTCGTAGACCAGGTTGGAGCGGCGATATTCGATCCGCACATTGACGGCCGGGAAATCGAGGAGGAATTTCTTGATGTACGGAGGCAGCTCGTGCAGGCCGATGGAATAGATGGTCGAAATGCGAATCGTGCCGCTGATGACTTTTTTCATCTCCTGCAACTCGCTCTGCAGCTTCTCATATACGTGCAAAATTTCTTTGGCGGCATCGTAAATGCGCTGGCCCTCCCGCGTCAGATTAAACTGCTTCTGACTCCGATCGATCATCAGCGTCTTAAAGCTTCGCTCCATCGCCCGCGCCTGCTGGCTGACCGCTGACTGGGTGATGCCATTTAACTTTGCCGCCTTGGAAAAACTTTTTGTTTCCACCAAATCAGCGAAGATCTTGAAGTTTTCGATTTGCATGCGGCGTTTTAGATTGGGCTCAACCTAAAGCCGGCTTATCAGCAAGCCATCCTAAAAGGTCCGATCCAAGATGCTTGTCGAATACGATATCTTTCGCCAACGAGCCGACGCGTTGCGCCAACTAATGGCTGAACTTTGCCGGGATGCCCGGCGCGACCCCGGGGAGGTCCGGCTGTTGCCGGTGACGAAGAATCATCCGGCCGCGGCCGCCGAGTATGCCGCCCGATACGGGCTTTCCGCCGTTGGAGAAAATCGCGTCCAGGAAGCGGCGGAAAAGCGTGCCGCCGTGGCCGGCGCGCTGCGCTGGGAACTGATCGGCCACCTTCAGTCCAACAAGGCGAGACTGGCCGTCAGTCATTTTGACCGGATTCAAACGGTGGACAGCGAAAAGCTACTGCACGGCTTGGACCGGGCCGCCGACGACGCGGGTAAAAGACTTGCGGTGCTCCTGCAGATCAACGCCGGCAATGATCCGGTCAAGTTTGGCGTGGATCCGACGGACGCTCCGCGCCTGCTGGAAGTCGCCCTGACCAAGTCTCACCTGCAGGTTGACGGTCTCATGACCATCGCCCCGCTTTCGGACGACCCAGCGGTCGCCCGCCGCACCTTCGCCAGCCTCCGCCTGATTCGCGACGACCTCGCAACCCGTTTTGGCACTCCGCTGCGGGAGCTTTCCATGGGCATGAGCGGGGATTTCGGCGCCGCGATCGCCGAAGGCAGCACGCTCGTACGCCTCGGCACCGCCCTCTACGGCGCGCGCGAGTGACCTCAACGGATCCCAGAATATTTCGCCGCTGAAATTTTCCGGATTGCGCTGCCCGAAAAATCACTTTGGGTGCTTTTTCGTGAAAGCCCCGAAACTCACGGTCACCCAGCGAAAAGCTCTGGAGGTTTTGCTCGACGACGAATCACCCGGGGTGCGGCAGGGGTTGCTCGCCCAATTTTTGCGGCATGGGCAAGAAAGCATGATCTTTCTGCAGGGTCTCGCCCGCCAGGGCGACCCTGACTTGGCCCGACATGCCTCGTGGTATCTGCGGGAGCTCAACTTCGCCGACCCCGTGAGTGACTTTCGCGGCTTCATTCAGTCGCTCAATTACGAGCTCGAGACGGGAGCGTTGCTCTTAAGTCGGACGGTAAACGCTGAGGTCGATGTTGGCGCTTGTTGCACCCAACTGGACGAGTTGGCGGGGCGCTGCCGCCAGCTCATCACCGAACCCACTACGACGCGGGAAAAATGCCGCGTGCTGAATCGGGTGCTGTTTCACGAACACGGCCTGCGAGGCGACAGCGATAATTATTCGGATCCCCGCAACAGTTATCTCGACCAGGTCCTGACCCGGCGAAGGGGCATCCCGATCTCCCTCTCCATTGTCTACCTGTTGGTGGGCGAACGGGTGGGATTGCACCTGGAGCCCGTCGGGCTCCCGGGCCACTTCATCGTCGGTTGTTACGACGAGCCGGCGCCTTTTTTCATCGACCCGTTCCACGGGGGCCAATTCCTGAGCGCCGAGCAGGTTTTTGCCTTGCTCAAGGGCAACGCCATTAACGCGTCCATCGCCGATCTGGCCCCGACGCCCGTGCGCGAAGTCCTCTGTCGCTGCTGTCGCAATTTGATCAATCACTGCACCGCGGCCGGACAACTGGAGCAGGCGAAGCTTTTTTCCGAATTTGCCGCCGAGTTTGATGCAACCCACGAACGGCACACGTCGTCGTAAGATCGGGCTCGTTCTCACTCGCAAATTGGGCTTTGCTCCGGCCGCCCAATGAAAAAAGCGCCCGAGCCCATCCACACCCTGGCCGACCTGGTGCAATGGTCATTTCCGGGCCCCGCCCTCGCGGTGGTGGGCCAGCCGATCGCCCACTCC
This sequence comes from uncultured Oleiharenicola sp., assembly GCA_964486705.1. Classification (GTDB taxonomy): domain Bacteria; phylum Verrucomicrobiota; class Verrucomicrobiia; order Opitutales; family Opitutaceae; genus Lacunisphaera. Next base: position 5,919 of record CAZAOI010000011.1, read on the forward strand.
CTCAGCCCGGTGATTCACAACGCCGCGCTTGCTGACCTTGCCAAGCACCGCCCGGAGTTCGCACCTTGGCGCTACCATAAATTTGAGATTGCGCCCGAGGAATTGCCGCGCGCGCTGGCGCTGTTTCATCAAAAGAACTTTCGCGGACTCAATCTGACCATCCCGCACAAATCACTGGCGGTCGAGCATCTGGTTTCGAGCGACGCCTTTGTGCGCGCCGCCGGCGCCGCCAATACGCTGACCGCAATCGAGGGCGGCTGGCACGGAGCCAACACCGATGGCACCGGGCTCTCCGGCGCTTTGCAGCAAGATCACGGGATCGAGTTGGCCGGCGCCCATGTGATCCTGCTCGGTGCTGGCGGGGCCGCCCGCGGGGCCGCCATCGAATGCCTGCGGCAACGGTGCTCCTCTTTGTGGATCGGCAATCGCTCCCCCGACAGCCTGCAGACCCTGCTTACCAGCCTTCAAGCCCTTGCCACCGATACGACGCTCCATCATTTTACGCTCAACGATCCACCCCGCGACCTTCCCGCCGAATCGGTGGTGATCAACGCCACTTCGCTCGGGCTCGCCCCAAGTGATCCCTCGCCTCTGGATCTGCGCCAGATCCCACGACCGGCTTTGGTTTACGATATGATCTACCGTCCGTCCCCCACCGCCTTGTTGCGCCAGGCCCTCGAATTGGGAATCCCCCGAGCCGACGGACTTTCCATGTTGATCCACCAAGGAGCTCGCTCGCTGGAATTATGGACCGGCGCGAGTGTCCCGATGCCAACCATGCTGCAGGCCGCCCGCGCGGCTCTCGCCGGCAATTGAATATGGAATCCTTCAACGAAATCTCCCAACTCGCGCCGTGGTTTTTCCCCCTGTTGACCGTCCTGCTGGGAGCGTGCCTCGGCAGTTTTCTCAACGTGTGCATTTACCGCATCCCCAAGGATGAGTCCGTCGTCCACCCGCGCTCGCATTGCGGCTGCGGCCGGCCGATCGCCTGGTACGATAACCTTCCGGTCTTGAGCTGGCTGATCCTGCGCGGGCGCGCGCGCTGCTGCGGACGCGCTTTCAGTTTTCGTTATCCGGCGGTCGAGGTGATGACCGCCGCCTTGTTCCTGGCCTGCTGGCTGCTGTTTCCCCCAGGGAAGGCCGTGGCGGGCATGGTGCTATGCTCGATCGTCATCTGCGCCCTGTTCATCGACCTTGATCACATGATCATCCCCGATGTCTTTACGATCGGCGGGGCCGCAACGGGGGTTTTGCTTTCCCTGATCCTGCCTTCGTTGCATGGACAGACTCACGATTACTTCATGATCGCCAGTCTTAGGGCCGGCCGCGAGGCTGTGCTCGGAATGCTCTTGGGCTCCGCTCTTGTCCTGTGGATCGCGCTTTTTGCGGAAGCAATCATGAAGAAGGAAGCGATGGGCTTCGGCGATGTGAAGTATCTCGGCGCCCTGGGTGCTTTTGTCGGCTGGAAAGGCGCGGTTTTCGGTATGTTCGGCGGCGCTATGCTCGGCTGCCTCTGGTTTGCCGCCGGGGTATTTTGGAAAAAAACCACTGGTCACGCCGCGCCGGCCGCCCTCCCGGCCGAGACCCCCGACGGCCAGCCGGCGGAGCTAGGTCTCGGTATGCATGTGCCCTTTGGGCCCATGTTGGGAGTCGCGGCGTTGATCTACTTTTTTGGCCTGAATCGGTGGGTGGATGCCTACTTTGAAAGCCTGACCGTGTTATTCTGATCGACCCAAGTCGGCGACCGGGGATTGAAATTCTGCGGGCACTTCTCCTTGGCTCCCCTTCACCACCAGTCTCAGCAGGTAGGCCATCACTTCTTCGCGAGACTGTCCGCGCTCAATCACCAGCTGGTCGGCCCGCTTCATCATCTGCCGGGCCATGGCGACCGCCTGTTTCGGCTCCGCACCCAACCGGCTGCAGAGCTGGGTCAGCTGGTCGAGTTCACTCATGAGGGATGATCCGGATGGTGCCGGGCTCGTCGGCGCCGCGACCAACGCCGGCGTCCAAGTCAAGATTGAGCAGGACCAGCATTGCCAAGGCGACAAACCCGGCTCCATCGCCAGCCACTGAGCGAAGCTCTCCAACTTTCCGGCCATTCTGAAAGACCGCCGCCGCTGGTTGCGGCGGCTCCCCCCGGCCTCGAACAACGTACAATTTGCGTCGCACTTGCCCCATGTTTTTCAGCCGCGCCATCACCTCCTGCCCAAGATAACAGCCTTTGGTGTAGGAGATGGCCACTTGATCCAACCCACCCTCTTGGGGCAAATCACCCGGGCCGATATCTTGGGGAACCAGCGGGATCCCCGCCGAAATTCGTGCGAGTTCCATTTCGTCGGCAAAGACTTCCCCGCAGCCCGACTCCAGCAATCGCTTCCGCAGCTCTGCGACTTTGGGCGCCGGCCCGAGGACTTCGTAGCTCTTGCCCTTCAGCCGACTCCCCGCGTAGGCCAAAATTTCATCCGCGCGACACATTATTCCGCGCTCCGGTATTTCCCCAAAAAAGTCCTTCATTCGTTCGCCGCTCTCGGGACCCCACAGCACCAATCCACCGAATTTTTCCGTTTCATCCGCCAACTCAACCTCGTCCGCGATGATAAATTGTTCGAGTCGTTGGCGAATAACGGCCCCGGATGAAAAAATACTCACCACCAAAAACTCCACTTCCGACAAACGAAGAACCTGACTATCGGCCAAAACCCGACCCTTTTGATTCAACCAAAGACCGTAAGTCGAGTTCACCCCAACCTGTTGAATATCATTAGTTAACTGTCCCTGCAGAAAGGATCCCGCGTCACTGCCCACCGCTCGAAATATCCCCTTGGGGAGGTACGTAGAGAAAGACGAATTTTTATTTTGCACAAAATTTATTCACCCAAATAATTGCTAAACAATATCTTAACGGTGTATTTGAAATACTAATGATCTTCTGTTTGACGAACCCATGGAACCGGGTACCGATAGAGGAGTCAACTAACACTTCTCCCCGCTTAGCGGGGAGTTTTGGGGTAACTAAGAAAGCAATGGCCGGTCGCTTAGGGGTAGGCGACCGGCCTTTTCTTTGCCCAAGTCTTAAGACCGAGGGAAAACTTGCTCAAGCGCGATACCCCGTCGCAAGCTGCCGTTTCATGCAGACAACCTCTGACATCAATGTCCTCGAGACCCGCGCCCTGCCCTCCCCGGCCGACTTGCTGGCGCAATTGCCGAAGACCGAGGCCCAAGCCGACTTCGTCACGCGCTCCCGCCGGGAAATCCACCAGCTTATCTTCACTGACGACAAGCGGTTTCTCCTGATCATCGGGCCCTGCTCGATCCACGATGTGACTGCCGGGCACGACTACGCGGTAAAGCTCGCCCGCCTCGCTCGCGAAGTTTCCGACCGCATCATGATTGTGATGCGGGTCTATTTTGAAAAACCCCGGACCACCGTCGGCTGGAAAGGCCTGATCATGGACCCGCACCTCGACGGCTCGCACGACATTGCGGCCGGATTGCGGGCGGCCCGCACCTTTCTGCGCGATGTCCTGGATTTGGGGCTGCCTACCGCCACCGAGCTGCTTGATCCCATTACGCCCCAATACATCGCCGATTTAATCTGCTGGTCCGCCATCGGCGCTCGCACGGCCGAGTCACAAACCCATCGGCAAATGGCTTCCGGTCTATCGATGCCCCTTGGCTTCAAGAACGGCACTGATGGCTCTATCGCCACGGCGACCAACGCGATCAAGGCCGCCGCCCAGCCGCACACCTTTCTCGGCATCAATCTCAACGGCTCGGCCTCCGCAATTGTCACCCGGGGCAATCCGGACTGCCATGTTGTTCTCCGGGGCGGCGCCACGGGACCCAACTACTCGCCCACGCACATTGCCCAGACCGAGCAACTCCTGGTCGCGGCGGGGCTGATCAAATCAATCCTCGTCGACTGTTCCCACGACAATTCCGCAAAAAAACCTGAGCTTCAGCCCGACGTCATGCGCCAGCTCCTCGCCCAGATCACGGCCGGCAACACGTCCATCATCGGCGCGATGATCGAGAGCAACTTGGGCGCTGGCAGCCAAGCCTTCCCGCAAGCTCGCGAAAAGTTGCGTCACGGCGTCTCCATTACCGATGCGTGCATCGATTGGTCGACGACCGAGGGACTGGTCCGCGAGATACACGCGGCTCTGGCGCCGCGCTTCAAATAGCCGCCTTCCTGCCCCGATTAGCTGTTCCGCTGCTTCGCGTTACCGCAACTTAATCCTGCATCCATTCGTTTTTCTTCCGTGTATTCGACCAATTCCACCGCTAGCCTTTCCTGAACATGAAAGCCCCCATCCGTGTCGCAGTCACTGGAGCCGCCGGCCAAATCGGTTACTCCCTTCTCTTCCGCATCGCCTCCGGCGCCATGTTTGGCCCCGAGCAACCGGTTGTTCTCCAGCTGATCGAAGCTCCGATCGAAAAAGCCATGAAAGCCCTCGAAGGCGTCGCGATGGAACTCGACGACTGCGCTTTTCCGCTCCTCAAGGGCATTGTCCAGACCGACAAAGCTGAAGTCGGCTTCAAGGATGCCAATTGGTGCCTCCTGGTCGGCGCCAAACCGCGCGGCCCCGGCATGGAGCGCGCCGATCTGCTCAAGGACAACGGCAAGATCTTCATTGGGCAGGGCCAGATCATTGACGCGGTCGCGGCGGCCGATGCCCGGATCGCCGTCGTCGGCAATCCCGCGAACACCAATTGCATGATCGCCGCCAGCCAGGCCAAGCGTCTCCCCGCCGAACGCTTCACCGCGATGGTCCGTCTCGACCAAAACCGGGCGCAAACCCAGCTGGCGAAAAAGGCCGGTGTCGATCTCACCGCCGTCAAAGATATTTTCATCTACGGCAATCACAGTCCCACGATGTTCCCGGCCTATGCCCACGCCACCATCGGCGGCCAGCCGGCGACCGCGGTGATCACGGACACAGCCTGGCTGCAGGGCCCGTTCTGCGAGACGGTCGGCAAGCGCGGCGCCGCCATCATCGCCGCCCGCGGTCTTTCCTCCGCCGCCTCCGCCGCGAACGCGCTCGTCGATCACGTGCGCTCCCTCGTCACCCCCGGCGCGATCCACTCCATCGCCGTGAAGAGCGAGGGCCGCTACGGCTTCGACGCCAACGTCTGGGCCGGCATGCCGGTTCGCACCACGACGCCCGGCAGCTACGAGGTCATCACCGGCTACGCCATGGATGACTTCGCCCAATCAAAAATCGCCGCCACCAACAAGGAATTGGCGGAAGAGCGCGCCTTCGTGGCCGACATGATCAAGTAAGCCCGCATTTTCTTTTCTTGGCCATCGATTGGGCGGTGATCCTTCATTGGACAGCCGCCCTTTTTTTGGCGGAGCCCGATTCCTCAGGTCAGAGCAAACCCGCCAGCACCCGGTTTTTTGTCAGTGCAAAAGCCGAGCGGACGGCGGCAAACGCCACGACGAGTTCGCGCGGCGAACCATTTTTAGGGAACCGCATCTCCAGCGTCGCCCCATCGCACACGACATTGGCTTCGACGCTTTCCACACTCAGCACGCAATGGCTGCAGTCGGACGGATAGTTCACGGTCAGATCGCTCGCCTCCTCCAAGGCCTCGACCGCATCGATCACCGCTTCGACCCGCGCTCCTTTCGTCAGTCCAAAAATAATGCCAGAAAACATGCCGGCGAACAATCCGTCAAACTCCGGACACTCCACCATCTGTTCACTGCTCAGACCGTGGAGCGTTCGGGTGATGGCATAACTTGCCGGATTGGCCGGTTCGAGCGCGTAGGCGATCTCGAGCGTGAAGTCTTTCGTCGTGAGCAACGCGCTCGGACTCGCTACTTCCAGCGTCACCTGGGTGCGCTTGTAGCCCAACGCCGTCTTCGCCTGTTGGTAAATCTTTTCAGCGTCCGCGCGCAGTTCCGCCGCGCAAAGTTTGCCAAGGAAGGCCGTCGTCGTCGCGCTCACGGCATCCGGCACCGTGTGATGCTGTTTCCTGAATCCATCCAACGCCTTGACGGCCCCGAGACTCCGGCCCACCAGGCTGATCCGGGAAACAAAACTGTGGGGATGGTCGGCCATTTTCGCCATGCCGCGAATTGAGACAGGCTCCGCCATCCGTGGCAAGGAGCCGCCGCACTATTTGCCGGCCTGAAACAAAAAGCGGCGGTCCTTGATCGGACCGCCGCCTCCTTTTTGCCCTTGTTTTTCTTGCACTAAAATTCGCTCAGGCCGCCATGATCGGGGGTTCGCGCCGATCGCTCATCTTCTTGAAGAGCGAGATCGCTCCCATGACCGCCAGCACCGGAATCCAGATCGGCGCCAAAGCCGCGACCAAAGCGAGGGCGATGGCGAGCAATCCGGCTACGAGTGAAAGACCAATGGCGCCCAACACGGCGGCGACGAGGAGACCGATGACAGCCGCCACGAAGACGACCGGACTAAGTTTGATGGCTGCGATCAGGAGCGCCGCAACCAGAATAATTTTCAGGAAAGTTTTCATGGCTCAATAACACCACGGCTTCGAGAAAAGTTGCAGAATCAGTTAGGTCGTTGTTCAACAGGCCCGCATGACCGTCCCTTCTCCCGTTCCCGTGGTGTGCGCTTTGATTGTCCGCGATGGCTACATCCTGCTCGCCCAACGGCCGGTGCACAAGCACCTGCCACTCAAGTGGGAATTCCCCGGCGGCAAGGTGGAGCCCGGCGAAAATCCCGCCGCCGCCATCGTCCGCGAGATCCGTGAGGAACTCGGCTGCGACGTCACGATCACACGGCCCTTGCCTCCATTCCTCCACGACTACCGCACGGTTCTCATCGAGATGATTCCCTTTGTCTGCGCGCTGACGGCCGCTTCGACCGAGCCTCACCCGCACGAACACGTCGCACTGGCCTGGGTCAAGCCCCCCGGGCTCATGGAGTATGATCTGGCCGCTGCCGATCTTCCAGTGATCGCGAGTTACCGCGGCCCAGCCTAGTAGTCGCGGGGCAAAGGGACGGGGGACATTACCCTTTCGTCGGGAAGCTCATGGTGGGCAAAGGCCCGTCCTTTTTTCAGCGCGCGGGGTAGAATCTGGCCTGGGTGCGCGCCATCTCTTTCAACCGGTCGCAGGGCGCAAAATAGGGAGCAACCTCGACCGCGAGCTTTTCCAGCCGCCGTACGATCTCCGCGGCGCCGAGCGTATCGGCGTAACGCAATGGTCCGCCCCGAAACGGCGCCCAGCCCGTGCCAAAAATCATTCCGAAGTCCACGTCCTCCGGCGCTTCAACGACGTTTTCCTCAAGCACCCGCCCGGCCTCGTTGACCATCACCAGCACCATCCGGTCCAGCAGCGTCGCCGCATCCTGCCGCTGTCCTTTTCCCGCGGTCTGGAGGAATTCGATCTCGCCATTGGGATGCTCCTTCGCGCCTTTCTCCTTGGAAAAAACGTAGAACCCCGTGCCTGATTTTTTCCCGAGCCAGCCCTTGGCAATCATCTTCTCCAGCGTGTCGTTGATCGGCACGGGCTGCGGCAGCCGGTTCTGCAGGTCCGTGGCCACGTGCTGCGCGACGTCGAGTCCGACCTCGTCGCTCAACCGCAGCGGTCCCATCGGCATGCCAAAATCGAGCATCAGTCTATCGAGCTGAACCACACTGCAGCCCTCGTTGAAAAGACGCACCGACTCCACCATGTAGGGCAGCAAAATCCGGTTCACGAGGAACCCGGGACTGTCCTTGACCAACACAGGCAGCTTGCCAATCGCCTTCACAAACTGCAGCGCCGTGTCGAGCGCGGCGGGTGAGGTGCGCGGGCCGTGCACTATCTCAACGAGCTGCATGCGGTGCACGGGATTGAAGAAATGGATGCCCACCACGCGGCTCGGATCAGCCAAGCCGGACGCGATGGCGTCGATTGACAACGCCGAGGTGTTCGTTGCGAGCACGGTACGCGCGCCCGCCCGCTCCTCCAGCTGGCGGAAGATCTTTTGCTTCAATTCGAGCTTTTCCACCGCCGCCTCAATCACGAGGTCGACCTGGGTCAGCGGCACCTCCTCCGCCACTGGCGTGATGCGATTCATCCCAGCCGTGGCTTCGGTCTCGGTAAAGACGCGGCGTTTGGCGGCGTCGCTAAAAATCTTCTCCGCTGCCTTGAGTCCCTTGGCGAGCATCTCGGGAGCGACGTCCTTGAGGATGACCGGATACCCGCGCGCCGCGCTCCACTGCGCAATACCCGCGCCCATCACGCCCGCGCCGACCACCGCCACCGAGCGCACCTTGTGGCCCTCACCATCCGCGCCCGGCACCTTTAGTTTCTTGGCGCGCTCCTGCAGAAAGAAAATTCCCATCAGGCTGCGGCAGGCCGTCGTCTTCGACAACTCGAGAAACGCCGCACGCTCCAACGCCAATCCCTCCGCCAAGGGCCTGCCATACGCGGCGAGGCAGACCTCCAGCGCTTTCAGGGGCGCCGGATAGTGCCCGTGCGTCTTCGCAAGCACGCCCTGTTTTGCTTTCATCGCGACGATGGGGCGGGCCAGCGCCGAATTGAGCAAACCCTTCGGCGCCGCCGCCGGTCGCTTGCCTTGGGCCACAAACTTCTTCGCAGCCGCGAGCAGGTACTCGGGATGGGCGAGCTCGTCGACCAGCCCGGCCTTTTGCGCCGGAATCGCCGCGAGCTGCTTGCCGGCCAGAATGATTCCGAGCGCCGCCGGCAGACCGATCAGGCGAGGCAACCGCACCGAGCCACCCCACGCGGGCAGGATTCCCAGCTGCGTCTCGGGCAGACCGATTTTTGTCGACTTGTCGAGCGAGGCCACCCGCCAGTCACACGCCAGCGCAACTTCGCAACCGCCCCCAAGGCAGACGCCATTGATCGCCGCCACCGAGGGGATCGGCAGCCGTTCCAGCCGGGTGAAGATCCGGTGGCCGAGATCGACCACCTGGCCGAGGCCTTCGACGGAGAAGTCCTGGGTGAAAGAATTCAGGTCGGCGCCGGCAATGAAAATCTTTGGCTTCGTGCTCACGAGCACCACACCCTTTAAGTCGCGACGGATTTCCAGCGTGGCCAGATGGGCATCCAGTTCCGCCAGCGCCGGAACATCCAGCAGGTTGGCGGACGAGTTGGGCCGGTCGAACGTGAGGAGGGCAATGCCGTCTTCGCCAAACGAAAGTGAGATATTCATGGGTCAGACGGGTCAGACGGTTTCAACCCAGAGCGCGCCGCCCTGGCCGCCGCCGATGCAGAGCGAGACAACGGCGCGCTTGCCGCCGCGGCGGTGAAGTTCGCGCAACGCCGTCAGGACGAGGCGCGCCCCCGACGCTCCGACCGGATGCCCAAGCGCGATGGCCCCGCCGTTGACGTTGAGTTTTTCCAGCGGGATTTCGCCCAGCGGCGTGTCGCGGCCGAGATGTTGGCGGCCGAATTCTGCTGAAACCGCCGCGGCGCGGCAGGCGAGCACTTGCGCGGCAAAGGCCTCGTTGATCTCGATGAGATCGGCGTCTTGCAGCTTGAAGCCCGTGAGTTTCTCCGCCTTCGCCATCGCGTAGACCGGACCAAGACCCATGCGGGCGGGCTCACAGCCGGCATAGGCAAAGCCGACAAGTTTTCCAATCGGCTTCAGGCCGGTGCGCTTGAGTCCGGCCTCGGTCATCACGACGAGCGCGACCGCGCCGTCGGTGATTTGCGATGCATTCCCGGCGGTAACCGTCCCACCGCGCTTTTCGAAGACCGCCTTCAATTTGCCAAGCGCCTCCATCGTCTGGCCCTCGCGCACGCCGTTGTCACCGGCCACCGCCTGGGCCTCGCGACCGCCGCGCGGGTAGACGGGCGTAATCTCGTCCTTAAATTTTCCCCGGGCGGCCTCGGCCCGCTGGTGGGATTGCACGGCGAACTGGTCCTGCATTTCGCGGGTCAGCCGCCAATCCCGCGCCAGCAACTCGGCGGTCTGCCCCATGCCGAGTCCGCAGACCGGATCGGTAAGTCCAAGCATCAGGGCAATGCGCGGGGCGAAATCGGCCGGCCGGAACGCCAGCAGGGCCGCGGTCTTCTGACCCACCGTCTTGGCCTTGCCGAGCGCCGCGTATTTTTTCACGGCGCTGGCGTTGTAGAGGAGCGGGTAGTTGCTCATGCTCTCGGCCCCACCGACAAGAAAGATGTCCCCGCGGCCGTTGGCGGCCTTGTCGGACGCCTGCGTGATCGCCTCAAATCCCGAGGCGCAGTTGCGCGAGACCGTGATCGCGGGCACGGACTCCGGGACCCCGGCCCGAAGCGAAATCACCCGGCTGACATTGGCCGCATCGACGGGATTGCCCACGCAACCGAAGACAACTTCGTCGATCATTGCCGGATCGATGGCGGTGCGGGCGAGGACGGCAGCGACCGCGGTGCGGCCGAGCTCGACGGCATCACAGGCCGCGAGCGTTGTGCCCATCTTGGCAAAGGGCGTGCGCACGCCGTCGACGATGTAGAGCGGTTCTTTCATGGCGCGGTCCCGGGGAATTGTTGGTTGGTCGGCATGGGCCGCTGGACATAGGGAGCGGCCGTAGCCACCGGACGGTGGTCGACGAGCTTTTGTTCCTTCAGGGCGACGCCGACCTTTTGCAGGCCGCGCATTTCTTCTTCCGAGTGAAAGAGTATCCGGTTGGGTCGGACTTCAAAATGCCCCTGGAGCACATTGCTGATCGTGCCGGTCAGCTCCGTTTCGGTGCTGTCACCCTTGCGGGAAACATGGAGCACAATCTCGTCAAGCTCGAGCGGATCGTCGTGGGCCTTCCGCAGCTCGATCTGCCAGGCCCCCACCCCGCGGACCTCGTCGAGGACATGCTCAAACTCATTGAAGTCGACAATGGTGCCCTTGATTTTCTGAAAGCGCAGCGAGCGAAAATCGGACACGCGGGAGATTTTCCCCAGCAGGCGCGGCATCCGCCGCCCGCAGCATTCGCAGGGCTCGTAGGTGAGGCCGTTCTCGATGAAGTCTCCCGTCCGATAGCGCAGCACGACCGTGCCGCGCGCTTCGAGGGGCGTCCAAACGATCTCGCCGCCTTTGCCCTCGGGCTGCACCGTGCCGTTCTCCGGGTCGATGATCTCGAAAATGCCCAGGTCAGGGTAGAGATGATAGCCGGGCGGCTTCTGCCCCGGAACGAAGGGACACTCCGACCACGCGAGCTTCGCTTCCGTGAAGCCGTAAGTCGCGATCACCTGCACGCCAGGGGATCCGAGCTCCGCGCAAAGTTCGGCGAGCTTGCGGCGCGTGCCGTCAGCGACCTTTTCCCCTCCCAGCAGGACCGTGTGAATGCCCTCGAGACGGAGCTTTTCCTCCACGGCCTGGGTGAGGACGTGATAGACGAAGGTCGGCATCCCGGTCAGCACCGTCGGCTTGATTTTCTGGATCGCCCGGAGATTTCCTTCCGTCCCCATCACCTTGCCGCCGCCCGTGGCGAGGGAGAAGATGTTATTTTGAATGCCGGCATAATACATGTACCAAAACGCAAGATGCGGGGCGAACGGGAACATGTTCAGCATCCGGTCTTCGCGGGTCCGTTTGCCGAGGTCGGCGACGCGACCGCTGCCGATCCCGAGATTTTTAATATCGTGCTGCGAATAGAGAAAAGCCACCGGCTCGGTCGAACGCCCGGTGGTGCTGGTCATGAAAGTCGGTCGCCACTCGCGATCGAGCCGGTCGCGCTCCTGCGCCCGCCCCTGCCAGATCGAGCGCCAGATCACGCCGGGACGCCGCGCGAGGACCGCCGAATCGGCCTTGAGCAGAAAATCGAGGGCTTTGCGGGGAGCTTCGGGCGTCGACAGCAAGTCCTCTTTGCGGGTGTAGGGAATCTTCGTCAGGTCGTCGACGGAACGAATGTTGTTCGCCGTGAGACCGAGATCGGCGAAAATCTTCCGGTAGTGCGCCGAGAACGGAAGCACGCAGTCCCGTAAGTATTCGTGCAGTTTGCGGCCTTGAAGTTCAAGCAGCGTGGCCTTGTCCAGGCTGTGCCATTTCTTGGTCAGTTGGGTATGCGACATGACGGCGGAAAGCAGAGGTTCAAACGGTTCGCCCACGCGAAAATCGGATGTTTTTCGCGGGCGTAAACAAAACAGGGGGATAAGATTAGTGATGACAAGCGAAATTTCGCCAATAACGAATATTCTCCTCGCCATTTCCTCGTCGCCGGATTCGATGGGCAATAATTCGCCCAATGGCTGAGTCATGGAAAATCAAGTTCCTTCGCTGGCGTTTCAATTGGTATCCGGCTTTCCGGCACACCGGCGCCCGGGTGGTTTTCATCTCGGAAGACTTGCTGGAAGCCAAGCTGCGGCTGCCATTGTGCCGGGCGACGCGCAACATCCACGGGACGATTTATGGCGGTTCGATGTACGGCGCGATCGATCCGCTCCATGCGGTGCTGTTCGCGGCCCATCTCGGGCCCGCCTATCACGTCTGGATGAAATCGGCGAAAATCGAGTTCCGCCGTCCGGGGCGCGCCGAGCTCAGTGCGCACGTCCGGCTCCATCGGAGCGAGATCGACGCGGTCCGCGCCGCCCTCGTCCACGAGAGCAAGCTCGACCGCGATTTCGAGATCTCGCTCGTCGACCCCGCCGGCAAGGTCGCCGCCCATTTCACCCTCACCCTGCATTTCCGTCGCCGCCAAGAGCATGAACGACCGATGCACCGCGTTGCCTTCCCATGAAACGTCTTCTTGACCGCACGATCCTCATCACCGGCGCCAGTCGCGGCATCGGACGGGCCATCGCCCTCGCCGCCGCCCGCGAAGGGGCCAACATTGTCATCGCCGCCAAAACCGCCGAGGCGCACGCCAAGCTGCCGGGCACGATCCACACGGTGGCCGCGGAAGTCCGGGCCTTGGGCGCCCGGGCGCTGCCTCTGCAGATCGACGTGCGCGAGGAAATCCAAGTGGCCGATCTGATGGCCGCGATCGAGAAGGAGTTCGGCCGGCTCGACGCCCTGGTCAACAACGCCGGCGCGATCCAACTCACCAACGTGGCCAACACACCGGTGAAGCGCTTCGATCTCATGCAACAGGTGAACTCCCGCGCCGTGTTCGTTTGCGCCAAGGCCGCGCTGCCGCTCCTGCGGCGCGCCGGCGGCGGTCATATCATCAGCTTGTCGCCGCCGCTCAACCTCCAGCCTAAATGGCTGGCCCCGCACGCTCCCTACACGCTCTCCAAATTCGGCATGACCCTCCTTTCGCTCGGCATGGCGGGCGAGTTCGCCCCCGACAAAATCTCCGTCTCCACCCTTTGGCCGCGCACCACCATCGCCACCGCCGCGATCGAGTTCGCCGTCGGCGCCCAGCTCCTGCCGCGCTGCCGCACCGCCGAGATCATGGCCGATGCCACCCTCGAAATCCTGGCCACCACGGACCAGTCGCTCAGCGGCCAGTCGCTCCTTGACGAGGATCTTCTCCGCACCCGCGGTTGGACGGATTTCCGCCGCTACGCTCACGACCCGGCCTTCGCCGACCACCCGTTCCCCGACCTCTTCATCGATCCCTGATCTCCCGGCCCACCCGGGCGCATCATCCCCGAGCTGACACGGCTCCCGCCGCTTTCCTCCCCATGGCCCTCGCCACCCTTCCGCCCACGCCCTCCTCGACCGCTCCCTCGGTGCCGCCGAGCGAACAGAATCTGCGTTTTATTCTCGGCTTAAAGCTCAACCAATTCCGCAAGCAGCGGACGCTCTCCCTCAAGGACCTCGCGGCCCGCGCCGGCATCGCGATTTCCTACCTCAACGAAATCGAGAAGGGGAAAAAATACCCCAAGCCCGAGAAGATCCTCGCGCTCGCTCGGGCCCTCGGCGTCAGCTTCGACGATCTTGTCTCGCTCCATCTAGGGGAAAAACTCCACCCGTTGTCCGGCGTGCTCAAGTCCGGCATTCTGCAGGAGATGCCGCTGGAGGTCTTCGGCCTCACGCCCACGGGCCTCCTCGAAATGATGGCGGATGAGCCCCAGAAAATCAGCGCCCTCTTCGATACGTTCGTCAAGATCGCCCGCCGCTTCGACGTCAAGGTCGAGCATCTGCTGCTGGCCGCGATGCGTTCGCACGTCGAGCAAAGCAAAAATTTTTTCGAGGACATCGAACAGGCCGCCGAATCGTTTCGCAACACCCACGCCTGGGCGCGCCAGCCGGTGCCCGATGTCCGGGCGCTGCGCGGCTTTCTGGTCGAAAGCTGCGGCTACACGATCGACGAGCACACGCTTGGGACCCACGCCGAATTGGGCGATTTACGCGCCCTCACGTTGCACGGCGACACCGCCCAGCCGCGGATTCTGCTCAATCCCCGCCTGGGGGCCTGGCAGCAGGCCTTTGTTCTCGCCCGCGAAATCGGCCGCCGGCAACTCGGCCACCACGAGGCGATCACGACCTCCCCGATCCTGCAGGTTGATTCCTTCGACCAACTGCTGGCCAATTTTCGCGCCTCCTACTTTGCCGGCGCCCTCCTGCTCGACCGCCAGCTGCTGGTCGCCGACCTCCGCGAGTTTTTTGACCGATCCGTCTGGGACGGCGCGGCCCTGCTCGCGATTAAGCGAAAATATCAGGCCACGCCCGAGATGTTCTTCCACCGGCTGTCGCAGATTCTGCCGCGCTTTTTTGACCTGGAACAGATGTATTTCATCCGCTTCGACCACCGCCGCGGCACGCCCCAGGTGCGCATCGGCAAGGAATTGCACTATCAGCGCATGCATGCCGCGCACAGCATCGGCGTGGACGAACACTACTGCCGCCGGTCGGTCTCGCTCGACGCCCTCCGCCTCTTCGAGGCCGAACAGGCCGCCGGGGGTCCGCCCCCCACCATGGCGCGGGCCCAGCGCGCGGTCTTCCACGGCACGGTCGATGAGTATTTCTCCATTGCCCTCGCCCACCCCCAAACCCTCGACTCCGGCCTGAATTCCTGTGTCACGATCGGCTTCCAGATGAACGACGCTTTCCGGCGCGCCGTGCGGTTCTGGAATGATCCGGCCCTCGCCACCCGCACCGTCGGTGACACCTGCGAACGCTGCGCGATTCGCGACTGCGCCGAGCGCGCCGTCCCCGCGAGCCTGCTCGACCGCGAGGCGCGGCACGCCCACCAACTCGCCGCCCTCAATGAGCTGGCCGCAAGCCTCTAAACCCGTTCTTCTCGTCCTCTTTCCCTTCCCCGTTTCCCCATGAAAATTCTCGTGCCGCTCAAGCGGGTCCCCGACCCCGATACTAAAATTCGCGTCAAGCCGGATGGCTCGGGCATCGAGACGGATGGGGTGAAGTTCGCCGTCAATCCCTTCGACTCGATCGCCCTTGAGGAGGCTCTGCGACTGCGGGAGAAGCTGGGCGCGGCCGAGATCGTCGTCGTGACCATCGGCGGCGGCGAGTGCGCCGAGCAGCTGCGCACCGGTCTCGCGATGGGGGCCGACCGCGCGATCCTCGTGAACACCAGCGCAAGCTTCGACTCGCTCGCCGTCGCCAAGGTGCTCGCGGCAATCTACCGAAAGGAACTCCCTTCTTTAGTCATCATGGGCAAACAGGCGATCGACGACGATTCCAACCAAACCGGCCAGATGCTCGCCGCGCTCCTCGGCCTCGGCCAGATTACCTTTGTTTCCAAGCTGGAGCTCACCGACGACCAGCAGCGCGCGCGCTGCAGCCGCGAGACCGACGCCGGCATCGAGAACCTCACCGTCGGCTTGCCTGCCATCCTGACCGCCGACCTGCGGCTCAACGAGCCGCGCTACGTCTCGCTGCCCGGCATTATGAAGGCCAAGAAAAAGCCGCTCGAAGAACTCACCCTTGAGTCCCTCGGCGTCAGCGCCGCCAGTCGGACGCGCATCCTGAAACTCGAGCGCCCTGCGGGCCGCAAGGCCGGCGTCCGCGTCAAGTCCATCGACGAACTCATCACCAAGCTCCGCTCCGAAGCCAAGGTCCTTTAACCCGGATATTTCACCCATGAACCAAAACCTCCCAGAAAAATTTCCGTTTTCTCCGACGCCGCGTCGGAGAAAAGCGACGCTGTCGCGGTTAACCCCGACAGCGTCGGCCCGACAGGGCGAACCAATCACACCTCAGAGCGTGATTGGTTCGGGTTAACTTTCCGCCCCTCATGAATCGCCTCCTCGTCATTGCCGAACACGACAGCGGACAGCTCAAGCTCGCGACCTTCGCCGCCGCGGGCTTTGCCCAAAAAGTCTGCGCCGCGTCCGGCGGCTCGTTTGATTTCCTCCTCCTTGGCTCCGGCGTCGCCGCCGCGGCCGAGGGCCTGCGCCCCGCCGGCGCCGCGACCGTGCTGGTGGCGGATGCGCCCGATCTGGCCGAACCCCTCGCGGACCGCTACGCTCAAGTCATCGCCAACACGGCCAAGGCGCGCGGGACCACGCTCCTCGTCGCGGCCGCCTCGACCTTCAGCAAGGATATCCTGCCGCGCGCCGCCGCCTTGCTCGACGCCGGGATGCTGAGCGACGTGGTCGATGTGCACGGCGAAGGCGCCGAGCTGACGTTCCGCCGCGTGATGTTCGCCGGCAACGTCATCGCCACCGTCCAACTCGACGGCGCCGTCAAATGCGTGGCCGTGCGCAGCGCCGCCTTCGCCGCCCCCGCTGCGACCGCGACGCTCTCGCCGGTCGAGTCGATCGCCGTCGACGCCGCGGCGTTGCCGAAGCTGGCCGAGTTTATCAACCGGGAAACCAAGGTCAGCGCGCGGCCCGACGCGACCGAGGCGCGGATCATTGTGTCCGGCGGCCGGGCGCTGAAAACCTCCGCGGATTTTGAACGCTTGGTCGGTGGTCTGGCGGATGTGTTGGGGGCTGCCGTCGGTTCGTCGCGCGCGTTGGTCGACTCCGGCATCACCCCGAATTCGCTCCAGATCGGCCAGACCGGCAAGATTGTGGCCCCCGATCTCTATTTTGCCATCGGGATCTCCGGCGCCATCCAACACATGGCCGGCATGAAGGACACCAAGATCATCGCCGCCATCAACAAGGACCCCGAGGCGCCCATCTTTGAAGTCGCCGACTACGGCCTCGTGGCCGATGTCTACGAAGCCGTTCCGGAGCTGATCCAGAAATTGAAGACGTGACCCCCACCCGCGAAACGTTCGGCAATATCCCCCTCTCCTCCCAGCTCGCGTTCTACGCGCTGGCGCTGGTCGCCATGGGGATTTTCTGCTGGGGCGTCTGGCGGCGTTGGAAACTCTGGCAGCTTGGAACGCCGATCCATTTCCGCGAACTCATCTCGGGCAACCTCAGCGCCGTCTGGAAAAAGATTCGCCCGGGGGCCAAGCGCGTCGCCGTCGATGCGGTCGCACAACAGCGCGTGCGCGGCCACGGGCTCGGCACAGCTGCGCACCTGAGCCTTTACGTGGGATTCATCGCGCTGTTGGTCGGCACGACGCTGCTCGAAATCGACAACGTCCTCTCGCACATCTCCAAATCGTTGAAGTTCCACCAAGGCCTCTACTACGTCGTTTACGAATATACCCTCGATGTGCTCGGCGTGCTCTTCCTCCTTGGCACGCTGTTCTTCTGCTGGCGTCGCCTGCGCAAGCCGGCCGCGCTCGGGCACCGGTCAACGGACTGGTATGTGCTGCTGTCTTTCCTCGCCATGGGCGTGACGGGCTATCTGGTCGAAGGCCTGCGCATCGTCTGGCAGCAGCCGACCGGCCTCGCCGCCCAGTGTTCGCCGGTCGGCCTCTGGCTCGCCGGTTTTTTCGCCAGCCTCGGGGAAACCGGAGCCCGCAGCGCGCATTTCACCGTTTGGTGGATCCACTCGTTCCTGGTCTTTGGTTTCATCGCTTCGATCCCGTTCACCCGGCTGTTCCACTTCGTCGCCGGGCCGATGAATCTTTTTCTGGCCCGGCCAACCCTCGGCGTGCTGACCCCCGTGACGATGGAGGAGGTCGAGAAAACCGAACGCGTCGGCGTCAGCGACATCCGTCATTTCTCCGTGCAGGAATTGCTGAGCCTCGACGCCTGCATGGAATGCGGCCGCTGCGAGGAAGC
>CAZAOI010000012.1:0-22716 GCA_964486705.1 uncultured Oleiharenicola sp.
TTCTTCATTCCCCCCCGGCCAGGCCGCTCCGCTCCATTGCGGCTAAAGGCCGGGCGCAACCAGCCGATAATAAGGTGGTGACACCCAAGGTCTCGGCCTTCGTGCCTTGCCCACCGCAACCATGCCTCAAGATCCCTCTGGAATCGTAAAAGCCTTCCTCGCCTCGGGCTCTTTGCCGTTGTCCCGCTCCGTCAGCAAGGTGCAGACCATGCTGCGCGGCGCCGATTACAACGCCGCCGACCTGGCCGAACACTTGCGCATGGACGCCACCCTGGCGGCCCGGGTGATGGCGGTGGCCAATTCCGCTTTTTTCGCCCGCAGCCCGTGCGAGGGTATTGATGACGCGGTCAATCGTTTGGGAACCGTGCAGCTAACCCGGATTTTCGCCCAAGTTCTGGCCAGTGCCGCCCTGATGACCCCGCTGCGGGCCTACGGATACGCGGCCGACGGCATTTGGCGGCGCTCCCTCTTTGCCGCCGTCGGCTCCGAAATGACGGCCGGCCTGAATTCGGGCGACCGCTCGGCTTCCTATATGGTCGGGCTCCTGCACCAAGTCGGAATGCTGGTCGTTAACGACCTCTGGACGAAGGAAGGCGGGATGAGCAAACTAACCTTTGTGGACTTCGACCAGGAACACTCGGAGGACGAGCGAAACCTTTATGGCTTTGACCAGGCCACTCTCGGCGCCGAGTTGCTGAAGCAGCTTTCTTTTCCCGAATCCGTCCACCATGTAATCCGCCGGCAATACCGCAACCCGCTCGAGCCGTTGGCCTGTGCGCTCTATATGGGCCGTTTGGTCCGCTCCCAAGCGTGCGACAAGATCAACCCCATTCCGAATCAAGACGTGCTGCAAAGTCTCAAGATCTCCACCTCCGGCCAGCTCGACACCTTTCTGTCCGATGTTCGGGAGGAAGCCCAGAATCGGATGCAAGGCGGCTAGGGCGCACCGCCGAGGCTTCGCACCCGTCGCCGGCCCGGTGTGCCGCGGCGGAGCGAGCCGCTCCGCCCTACCGTTTGAATACCCACCCTAATTCCCCGCCGGCGGATCAGACCCGCCAGCTTTGGAGGATGCGCTGATAGTTGGCGCGCTCGAACGCGGCCGGATCGGGGCAGCGCCGGAGATTCATCGCGCCCCGGAATTCGCTGATGCTTTTGTATTCATGCTCCTCCATCCATTGCCGCAGGCCGTGCAGGATCGTGGACAAATAGCGCGGCCCATGCTTCAGCAGCACGGAGACAAACTGCACCGCATGCGCCCCGGCCAGGATGGCCTTGACCGCATCCTCCGCCCCGTGGGCCCCGCCGGTCAACGCGAGTGAACTTTTCAAATGCGGGGAGATGATCGCGAGCCAGCGCAGGCGCATGAGCAACTCCGAACTGTCGGAAAGCTTGAGTTGCGGCACGACCTCCAGCTCGGTGATGTCGAGATCCGGTTGATAAAACCGGTTGAACAACACGACCCCGGCTGCGCCCGCTTCCTCCAAGGCGAGGGCGAAATTCGCCGGCGAGGTGTGAAAAGCCGAGATTTTCACCGCCACCGGAATCTTCACCGCCGTCGTGACGCTGCGCACCGTCTCAATCATGTCCGCTTCCACCTCGGCGGCGCCGATATGGGGTTCCGTGACCAGATGATAGAGATTGAGCTCGATCGCGTCCGCGCCGGCACCTTCAAACCGGCGCGCATAGTCGGTCCAGCCACCGGGCCGGCTGCCGTTGAGCGAGGCGATGACCGGAATGGAGAGCGCGGTCTTGAGCTCCCCGATCTGGCGCAGGTAGTTGTCCGGCGTCAGCTGGTACTCCTCATAGTTGGGAAAATACGAGGTGGCCTCGGCAAAACTCTCGGCCGGCATCTCAATGTGGTGGGTGAGGGCACACTGCTCGAGGTCGATCTGCTCTTCAAAAAGCGAGCGCATCACGATGGCCCCCGCGCCGGCATCCTGGAGCTGGACGGTGGCGTTGAGGTTATCGGCAAACGGCGAAGCCCCGACGACCAGAGGATTGCGGAGCTTCAGGCCGAGATAATTTGTCGCGAGATTCATGGCAGTGATTTGGTTCAGGTTTTCGCCGGAGTGGATGCGCCGTTCGCGGGTCCGTTCCCCGTGGCGGGCGGCGGCCCGCCTGGTGTTTTGCCGGCGAGCGGCTTTGCACCCGCCGGCAAAGCCAGCTGTTGATAAAGCGCGTAATGGGAACGCACGTTTGCCTGCGCCTGGGCGGCGAGTTTTTCCGCCCGGGCCGGGGCGACATTTTTCAGGATCCCGAAGCGGGTTTCATTGGCCATGAACTTCGCGAGCTCGGTCTTGGGCGGGCCGGAGTCGAGCCGGAGGGCGGTTTCGCCTTTTTCCGTCAGCCGCGGATCATAGCGGAAAAGCGGCCAGTAGCCGGTGTCCACGGCCAGTTTCTGCTGCTCCAGCCCGAGCTGCAGCGGGAATCCGTGCGCAATGCAGTGCGAGTACGCAATGACGAGCGCCGGGCCGTTGTAGGACTCCGCCTCGCGCAGCGCGGCGATCGTCTGGCTGTCCTTGGCGCCAAAGGCGACCCGGGCGACGTAGACGTGACCATACTGCATGGCGATGAGCGCGAGATCCTTTTTTGCGCTGCCCTTGCCGCCGGAGGCGAACTTGGCCACCGCGCCCATCGGCGTCGACTTCGAGGCCTGGCCGCCCGTGTTGGAATAGACTTCCGTGTCGAGCACCAGCACCTTCACATTTGCGCCCGAGGCGAGCACATGATCGAGACCACCGTAACCGATGTCGTAGGCCCAGCCGTCCCCACCAACGATCCAGACGGATTTTTTGACCAGATCATCGGCGAGGGCGAGCAGGCGCTGGGCGTCGACGCCATCGGTCGGCTTGAGCAGCGGCCGCAGCAACGCCACCCGCACGCGCTGCGCCGCGATCCCGGTCTCGGTGCTCTGATCGGCCCCCAGCAGGCCGGCCACCAGGTCCGGGCCAACCCGGGCCCCAAGTTTTTGCAGGAGATCGCGCGCGGTGCGGGCGCGCTGCTCGACGGCGAGATGCAGGCCGAGGCCGAACTCGGCGTTGTCTTCGAATAGCGAATTGGCCCAGGCCGGTCCGCGGCCTTCCTTGTTGGAGCAATAGGGTGTGGTTGGCAGGTTGCCGCCGTAGATCGAGGAGCAGCCGGTCGCGTTGGCGATCAACAGGCGGTCGCCGACGAGCTGGGTCAGCAGCTTCAGGTAGGGAGTCTCGCCGCAACCGGCGCAGGCGCCGGAGAATTCGATCAGCGGGGCCATGAACTGCGTGCCCTTCACGGTCGTAACGTCGAGCCGCGCGCGGTCGGGATCCGGCAGCTCCAGAAAGAAGTCCCAGTTGGCGCGCTCCGCGGCTAGCAGCGGCGGCTGGGCCACCATGTCGATCGCCTTGTGCCGGGGATTGGTCTTATCCTTGGCCGGACACACCTGCACACACAGCGAGCAGCCCGTGCAGTCCTCGGGGGCGACCTGGAGGGTGTAACGCTGACCGAGAATTTCCGTCGAGCGAAACCCGGTGGATTGGAAGGTGGCCGGAGCGCCGTCGAGTTGCGCCACGTCGTAGAACTTGGCGCGGATCGCGGCATGCGGGCAGACCAAGACGCACTTGTTGCATTGGATGCACACCGCCGGATCCCACGCCGGAATCTCCAAGGCGATGTTCCGCTTTTCAAACCGCGCCGTGCCGGTGGGCCAGCAACCGTCCAGCGGAATCGCGCTGACCGGCATCAAGTCGCCTTGGTCGGCGAGCAGGCGCGCGGTGACTTTTTGGACAAACTCCGGCGCCTCGGAGTACGACGGCGGAATCGACGCGACGGCCTCCGCCGACGGCGCCGACGGCAAATCAACTTCCTGCATCCCGGCGAGCGCGGCATCCACGGCGGCATAGTTCATCTTCACGATCTGTTCGCCCTTTTTGCCGTAAGTTTTCGTGATGGCCTTCTTGATTTGCGCGATCGCCTCGTCCTTGGGCAGCACGCCGGAGAGGGCGAAGAAACAAGTCTGCAACACCGTGTTGGTCCGGCGACCCATGCCGCTGTCCTGGGCCACCTGCGTGGCATCGATCACAAAGAGCCGCAGCTTCTTCGTGATGAGCGTCTCCTGCCACTCCCGCGGGAGTTTGCGCCAGGTGTCCGCCGGCGCGTGCGGCGAGTTGAGCAGCACCGTGGCGCCGGGCGCCGCAAAATGGAGCACCTCCGTGCGGCCGACAAAACCGAACTGGCTGCACGCCACGAAATCCGCCCGGTGGATCAGATAAGGCGCGCGGATCGGGCGCGGACCGAAACGCAGGTGCGAGATCGTCATCGAGCCCGATTTCTTCGAATCATAGACGAAATAACCCTGCGCAAAATTGTCGGTCTGCTCGCCGATGATCTTGATCGAGTTTTTGTTGGCGCCGACGGTCCCGTCGGCGCCGAGCCCGACAAACACGCAGCGCCGGACATCCGCCGCCTCGAGATCGAAGTCGCGATCGTAGGCGAGGGAGGTCCCGGTGACATCATCGCGGATACCGACCGTGAAATGATTGCGCGGCTCCCAGCCACCGAGGTGATCAAACACGGCCCGGGCCATGCCCGGGGTAAATTCCTTCGAACCGAGCCCGTAGCGACCGCCGATGACGCGCGGCGAGCCGGCCAGAGGGGAACGACCCTCGGCCAGGGCACCGACGACATTGAGGTACAGCGGCTCACCCAGCGAACCCGGTTCTTTGGTGCGGTCCAGCACAGCGAGCGCCTTCACGGAGGAAGGCAGCGCCGCCAGGAACGACTTAAGATGAAAGGGGAGAAAGAGCCGCACCGCGACGACCCCGACCTTCTCGCCCCGCGCCACCAGCCAGGTGACGGTTTCGACCAACGTCTCGACGCCACTGCCCATGGCCACCACCACCCGCTCGGCTTCGGGGTGCCCATGGTAGTCAAACAAATGATAGCTGCGGCCGGTGACCACGGCGAACTTGTCCATCACATCCTGCACGGTGCCCGGCAGGCTTTCATAGAAACGGTTCACGGCCTCACGGCCTTGAAAGTACACATCGGGGTTCTGAGCGGTGCCCCGCAGGGTCGGCCGGTCGGGCGTCATGGCGCGCGCCCGGAAGGCGGCGATGTCTCCTTCGTCAATCACCGCCCGGACGTCCGCGTCGGACAAAATGGCCAGCTTGGACACCTCGTGCGAAGTGCGGAAGCCGTCGAAGAAATGGATGAACGGGATGCGCGAGCGATAGCTGGCGGCGTGGGCGATGAGCGCGAGATCATGCGCCTCCTGGCCGGAGTTGCTGCACAGCAGCGCGCAACCCGTCGCCCGGCAGGCCATGACATCCTGATGATCGCCAAAAATGGACAAACCCTGCGCCGCCAGCGCGCGGGCGCTGACATGGATCGTCAGCGGCAGCAGCTCGCCCGCGATCTTGTAAAGGTTGGGAATCATCAGCAACAGGCCCTGCGAGGCCGTGAAGGTCGTCGTAAGCGCACCGCCCAGCAGTCCGCCGTGCACGGCGCCCGCCACGCCACCCTCGGACTGCATCTCGACGATGCGCGGCACCTCACCCCAGAGGTTGGGCTTTCCCGCGGCCGCCCATTCATCGCACACTTCCGCCATCGTCGAGGACGGAGTGATCGGGTAGATGGCGATCAATTCGTTGAGCCGGTAGGCGACGGACGCGACCGCCTCGTTGGCATCGCAAGTCGTGTAAGTGGATTTGGCGGTCTGGCTGGGCATGGCCGGGAGTGGGATGAAGGCGCCCGGAATGGGCTGGCGGTCATGATGCCAGCAAACGCCGGCACCGACTCCGCATATCTTGCCAATCGCCGTGTGCCGATTAACGAACCGGGGTTGTCCGGCGGTGGATTGACTTCCCCCGGACGCCATTCGCTAATCCTTGGGTCGCTCCGACCGCTTATCCCGCCATGCGCCGCCTTAAGATCCGACCCGCTTGCTCCTTGTTTTTCGCGGCGGCGGTGGCGGCCACCGCTTCGCTGTCGGCGACCGCCCCCGCCGACTATCGGTCCGCCACCCCGGTCTGGCCGCAGCCCACCCGGCCGCCGGCGGGCGCCCCGAACGTCCTTGTCATTATGTGGGACGACATCGGCTTCGGGCAATTCGGCTGCTACGGATCGTCGCTCGCCACGCCGAACATCGATCGGCTCGCCCGCGGCGGGATCCGTTACACTAATTTCCATGCCCGCTCGGTTTGCTCGCCCGCCCGGGCCGCGCTGCTCTCCGGCCGCAATCCCCACGCTGTCGGCGTCGCGACGATTGCCGAATACGCCAACGGCTTCGCCAACAGCCGCGGCGGAATTCGGCCCGACGTCGGCACACTCGCGCAATATTTGGGCGCCGGGGGCTATACGACGTTTGCGCTCGGCAAATGGCACCTCTCACCGATGGCCGACACCAATCCCGCCGGCGCCTCCCCCCATTGGCCGACCGGCCGCGGCTTCGACCACTTCTACGGCTACATGGGCGGAGACATGAACCAGTTCTCGCCCGAAATTTTCCAGGACCGCGAACGCCTGAAGTCCGCGGCCACCCGCGCCAACGGGGAACCGTATTTTCTCGACGCGGATGTTACGGACCGCGCCATCGGCTACCTCGCGGAACAGCGGGCGACCGCGCCCGAGAAGCCGTTCTTCATGTACCTCGCCTATTGCGCCGGCCATGCCCCGCACCAGGCCGAGCCTGCGCTGCTCGCCACATGGCGCGGGAAGTTCGACGCCGGCTGGGACGCCGAGCGCACCGCCACTCTGGCGCGGCAGAAAAATCTCGGGCTCGTGCCGCGCGATACCGAGTTGCCGCCACCCAACCCCGGCGTGAAGCCTTGGGCTGAACTCACGCCCGACGAGCGCCGGGTCTATGCCCGCTATTACGAGTGCTTCGCCGCCTGCGTGGAGCAGACCGACCGCGAGATGGGCCGGCTGCTCGATTGGCTCGAAACCAGCGGTGAAATGAACAACACCCTCATCCTGCTCGTGTCTGATAATGGCGCGAGCCCCGAGGGCGGCGCCGAAGGCATCTGGAACGAGATGCGGCTTTTCACCACCGGGCAGCACGGCACGCTCGCCGGTGGCCTCGCGCATGGCGACAATTTGGGCGGCCCCCTCACCTATCCCACCTATCCGATCGGGTGGACGCAGGCGGGCAACACGCCGTTCAAACGCACCAAGGGCACCGTTCACGAGGGCGGCATCCGCACGCCGTTCATCGCGCACTGGCCCGGCCACATCACGGACGCCGGAACGACTCGCCCCCAATTCCAAGACGTGACCGACATCATGCCGACTGTTCTGGAAGCCGCCGGCCTCAGCGCTCCGGCCGTGTTCGCCGGCCAATCGCAGCCACCGCTCGCCGGTTCCAGCCTCGCCTACACGTGGCCGGCGGAAAACGCCGGCGCACCCACCAACCACCGCACGCAGTATTTCGAAATCTACGGACACCGCGCCCTCTGGCACGAGGGCTGGAAACTGGTCACCTGGCACCGGGGCGGCGCCCCGTTTGAAAACGATGTCTGGGAGCTCTACAACACCAGCTCCGACTTCAACGAATCGCATGATCTCGCCCACGCCCGCCCCGACAAGGTCGCGGAGTTGCTGGCGGTGTGGGAGCGCGAGGCACTGGCCAATGAGGTCTACCCGCTGGACGACCGCTTTCTCGAACGCGATATGCTGCGGCCCCCGGAAAACCTCGCGCGCACCCACCTCGTTTACCATCCGCCGCTCGCCGGCCTGCACAAGTACACGGCCCCCGAACGCCGTAATCTTTCGATGACGCTGACCGTCGCGCTCGACCGGACCGCGACCGATGCCTCCGGCGACGGCGCGCTCGTCGCTCATGGCGGCCGCTTTGCCGGCTACGCCCTCTACATTTTGGCGAACCGGCTGGTGTTCCATTACAACTATGCCGGCGAGGAGCGCACGACCATCACCAGCGAGGAGCCCCTGCCGCCCGGCGCCCACACGGTGCGGGCCGAATTTACGCTCACCAAGAAGGGCGATGCCCGCGTCACGCTGGCACTCGACGGTCGCGTCATCGGCCGGGGCGTGGTGCCGCGGGCCATGCCGGGCAACATCAGCCACGAGACCCTCGACTTCGGCTGCGACCTCTACACGCCCGTCAGCGATGACTACGGGTCGCCCTTTGCCTTTGGCGGAATCATCCGCGAAGTCGTGATCGACACCGCCCCGCCCTCCGAAAATTAACCCCGCGAAGCCCATGCACCTCCTCACCCGCCGGCAGTTCGTCAAAGCCGCCGCCATCGCTCCGTTCACCCTCTCCCGCGCGTGGGCCGACATCGGCCGGCTGGGAGGCGGTTCCCATGAGTTCACGATTCTCTACACCAATGATTTTCACAGCGCCTTCGAGCCCATCCCCGCCTACTGGCTGCCCGGCTCGCCCCTGCTCGGCGGCGCCGCCCACCTCGCCACGCTGGTGGAACGCGAGCGGGCAAAGGCCCCGACCAGCTTTCTGCTCGATTCCGGCGACATGTTCACGGGCACGGTCTCCCACTTGACCCACGGCGAAGCGCTGATGGAGATGATGACATTGATGCGTTACGACGCCATGAGCGCCGGCAACCATGAATTCGATTATGGCTGGAAGATTTTCGATCACGCCGCGGCCCGGGTGTCGTTTCCGATTCTCTGCTGCAATATCCGTTACAAGGGCACCGGCATCCGCTTCACCCGGCCCTACACCATCATCGAACGCAACGGTGTGCGCCTTGGAGTCATCGGCGTCATGGGCCTCAACGTCGCCCGCTACACGATCATGCCGTCCAAAGTCGCGGAGCTGGAGTTCACCGATCCGGTGGAGGAAGCCCGAGCCTGCGTGGCGGAGTTGCGTGAAGCCGTCGATGTGCTCGTGGTGCTCGGCCACCAGGGCCTCCCCGGCGCCATGCAGACGGACGCCGAAAACGATCCCGAGGTGCAGCGCCCGTTGGACGAGGATCTCGCGTTCTGCGGAGCCGTCCCGGGCATTGATCTCTACATCGGCGCACATTCGCACCACGGCCTGGACCAGCCGATCGTTCATCCCGACACCAAGACCCTGATTACCCAAACCTATGGTTACGGTACGCGCCTCGGTCGCGTCCGCCTCAAGGTGCGCGACCGCAAGATCGTCGCCCACGACATCGAGTTGCTGAAAGTCTGGAGTGCTGAGCTGCCGGCGCACGCCGAAGTCGCCGCCCGCGACGCCCATTACCGGCGGTTGATTGCCCCGGAAATCGGGCCGGCCTTTAGCCGGACCAACACCCGCCTCATCCGGAAGTACAACCGTGAGTCTCCGCTCGGGGCCCTGGCCACCGACGCGATGCGCGCCAAGACCGGCGCGGATATCGCGATCACTAACGCCGGCGGCCTGCGCGCGGATTTGCCCGCGGGCGCCATCGACCGCGGCCGCATCCTCGATGTCTTCCCCTTTCTCAATGATACCGTGACCGTCGAGCTGGCCGGGGCCGATCTGCGCGGCGTGCTCGAGCACGGCCTCTCGCTCAAGGCCGGGATGGCGCAGGTCTCCGGCCTGCAGGCGACCTACGACCTCAACCGGTCAGCCGGGTCGCGTCTGGTCAGCCTTGAAATTGGAGGCCAGCCCGTCGACAACCAGAAAATCTACCGGGTCGCCACCAATAGCTTCCTCGCGGAAGGCGGTGACGGCTACGGCTCCCTCAAGAAAGGCCGCCTCATCGCCCGCGACAAACAATTGAGCGATTTGCTGTGCGACTACGTCAGCAAGTTCCCAGTACTCGCGCCGCCCACCCTCGGCCGGCTGGTCGCGGTCGGCCATCGCGCCTGACCACCCGCCCGCCGGATTTGCCCGGCGACGGACCCAGCCCGGCGCGCGAAATCAATCCCGGCCCGCCCGTCACTTCTCCGGCATCATTTCATCCGCCGGCTTCACGAGATTCTTCTCGTGCTTGCCGGCGTTCTCTTTCGCTTTCTGGACGGCCCGGCCGTAATTTTTCTGCGCCCCTTTTTCCGCGGCCGCCGGCGGCGGCGAGGCGGGCGGCTCCTCTTTTTTTGTCTTTTCCGGCGCGACGGCGACGCTGCTGGCCGGGATTGTGCCCGTGATCTTGTTGTAGCGCACCGTGAGGGTTTTTTCATCCCGGCTCAGGACTTCAACTACGGTGCCCGCTTTCACCGCCACCATGCTGCGTTCGGTGCGAAGGACCGTGGATTTCGCGAGCACGACTTCCTCAGCGCGGCCAACGCTCGCGGATAACAAAAGCAAAATGACGAGGTATTTCATCCGCACAGAATCGCTTTGCCGCCCCGGACTGGCAAGGCGGCAGTAGCCCGGCCGAACGAGCAGCCGGACGCGGCGGGAGCGGCCGACCTCAACTGAGCCGCAGGCGCGCAGCCGGAAACCACCCCCGGCCCGCCTGGCTCAAAGTTTTGAGTGGCTGCCGTCGCAAAGCGCCCCTTTCTGGCCGTGTTTGCATCCGCAGAAAAAGACGGTGCCGTCTTTTTCCGCGGTGTAAGGCTGCGGCGTAAACTCCGACCCTTGATGAGCGCCATCGCAAAACGGCTGGTTCTTGCTCCGGCCGCACGAACACCAGAAGTAGGTCTTGCCGGCTTCGACTTTGACGGGAAAGGGGGATTTCTGGGCGATGGTTGGCTGGCTCATAGATTTTTCTTCGTTTGGTTAAAACCGCAAGGGACTAGGTTCCACGGATGACATTCCCGCTAGGCAACTCGATCTTTTTCTTCGCCAGGCGCACGGGAGCCCCGCCCGGCTCGCGGCGATTTTTCAGTCGCACGCCAATCGGTTTTTGACTTTCCCGGCCCGTCATCGACGCTCCGACCACGTTCGTGTTCGCCCGCCTGAAAATACTCTCCCTGCTTCTGGCCCTCGTCGGCCTGGCGTGCGCCGAATCGGTTCCGACGCCGGCCATGCGTGTGGGGCTGGAAGCCGACGCCCGGCCCCTCTCGTTTTCCGAGCCCGCCGGCCGGCCAATCGGCTACTCGGTCGATCTGATCGACGCCATCGCCCGCGAAATGGGCTTCTCCGTGGTTTATTCCCGGGGCTCGTGGGACAAGATCTTCGCCGACTTCAAGGCCGGCGAACTCGATGTCCTCCCCAGTCTCGTCTACACGACCGAGCGCGACCGGTTCGTCGACTACTCGGTTCCGCACGTGCAACTGAAAGGGGCGGCCTTTCTCCCGCGCGACGGACCGATCCTGCGCGCAGAATCGAGTCTCGCGGCTTTGCGCGTGGCGGTCGTGCGCGACGACTTTACCCACGAATTTCTCCGGCGCCGCGGCTGGGACAAGCACCTCCTTTTTGTCCAATCGCTGCCGGAGGCTTTGCAGGCCGTGAACGATCGCCGCTGCGACGCCGTCCTAGCCACCGGCCTGGTCGGCAGCAAGATCATCCGCGATCTGCGCCTGCCCAACGTCGTCGCAAGCGAGGTTCCCTTCCCGGAGCTGGCCTTCGACCTCCATCTGGGCGTCCACGCCGGCGATGCCGACCGATTGGCGGTGCTCAATGCCGGCCTGGCCCGCATCCGGGCGAACGGGGTCTATGACCGAATCTATGAAAAATGGATCGGCTCCCTCCATCCCCGTGACCTGCGCCCGATGGATCTTCAGCCTTTTGTGGTTCCCGGCTTTCTCGGGTTGCTCGGCCTTGCCACCCTTTTCCTCTGGCAACGTCGCCACCTCAAGCGCATCCGCGACCAAGCTCTCGCGCTTCGCGCCAGCGAAGAGCAGCTCAAACTGGTCCTGGAGGTCGGGGCGCACGGCCTGTGGGACTACGACTTCACAACCGACCGCACCCGGCGCGATAACTGGGCCTCCGTCCTGACCGGCTACACCGAAGCCGAGCTTGATGCCGGTCCCCACCGCTGGCGGCAGCTGATCCACCCCGAAGACTTGGTCCAAATTAAGACTTCCGACCGGCACATCGCGAAGATCGGGCACGACGATGTGGTCCAGGATTATCGCGTCAAAACGAAGCACGGCGAATGGCGTTGGATTTCCAGTCGCGGCAAGGTCGTCGCCCGCCGAGCCGACGGCTCGCCGCAACGCACCGTGGGCACGAACACCGACATCACCCACCTGAAGCACGCGGAGACCGAACGCGCCCAGCTCCAAGCCAAGATGCTGGAAGCGCAGAAACTCGAGAGCCTGGGTGTGCTGGCCGGCGGCATCGCCCACGACTTCAACAATCTGCTCGCGATCATCCTCGGCAACGCCGGCCTCGCCAAACTCGACCTGCCGGCGGGCAAGACCGAGATTGCCCAAAATCTCGTCCAGATCGAAAACGCCACCCGCCGGGCCGCCGATCTCTGCAGCCAGATGCTCGCGTACGCCGGCCACGGCGCGCTCGTCCACGAAAAAGTTAGCCTCACCAGCCTGGTCACCGACACGACCGAGCTCCTCCATCTCTCGATCAGCAAGAACGCCACCCTGACTTTCGACCTTCAAGCCGACGCTTCGTGGGTCGAGGCCGACCGCGCCCAGTTGCAACAGGTGGTGATGAACCTGGTCATTAACGCCTCCGAAGCCCTTGGCTCCCAGCCCGGCACCATTCGCCTCGCCACCGGCCACGGCACGGTCGATCCCGCCCAGATCGAAAACGCCGTTTATCGGCCGAAAGTCCCCGCCGGTGAATTCGCCTGGCTGGAAGTCGCCGATACCGGCTGCGGGATGAGCCCGGAGGTGCGCGACAAAATTTTCGAACCGTTCTATACGACCAAATTCACCGGCCGCGGCCTCGGGCTGGCGGCGGTGCTCGGGATCGTGCGCGCCCACGAAGGCATCTGCACGCTGCACAGCGAAACCGATCGCGGTTCCACTTTCCGGCTGTACCTGCCTGCCACCACCCCGACGGCCAAAGTGGTTCCGCCGCTCCCGGTCGCAGTTCCCGCTCGGCAGACCGGCACCGTGCTCGTCGCCGACGATGAGCCCACCGTCCTCAGCATGGCCACCAGGACGCTGGAAAAACAAGGCTACCGCGTTGTCCAAGCCCGTGATGGTCGCGAGGCCGTGGAAGCTTTCGCCGTTCAGCCCGACGCATTTTGCGCGGTCCTGATCGACCTCACCATGCCGGTGCTCGACGGTGCCCAAGCGCTCAGCAAAATTCGCGCGCTCCGTCCTTCCACTCCCCTCTTGGTGATGAGCGGCTACGGCAAACAGGAGACGTTGCTCCGGCTCCGGGACATCGATCGGGTCGATTTTCTCACCAAACCATTTTCCACGGACGAATTGCTGGCCGCCATTATGCAGGCGCAGACCAAGTAGTTTCCCCCACCCGCCGGTCACAACCGTCGATTGTCTCGAAAAACTCGGCGCACTCATGCAGTTGGGCGGACGGCAGTCTCGCATCGACGCGGCTGGTCCATTCACCAAAAAGCCGGCGTCATGATCCCGGAGCAATCTCCGGGGCCCTTGACGAGGCCAACCCCCGATGCGTGCTCTTCCTGTTTTGTCTCGGCGGCGCTAGCTGGCAAACGACTCATTACTGGGTCTGGTCAGCGCACGCCCTGCTGACAATCGCCTCAAGCTTCTGCACCCTACTCCAAGGCCGCCAAGATCACGAAGGCCCGGCTCGGGAATTTCTCTGCGGGCTTTGCCGGACTCATGCAGTTGAGAAGCGATTGCTCTCGGAAGGCGGCCGCACTAAAAGGGGGTCGCCGATTTCCCAGCCGCAGCGGAGGCGGCGCGACTGGGCCTGGGTTCGCAGCCGCGAACCAACAGGCCAGATCAGCGACAGGCGTCGGTATGGAAACCGACGCCCACCCAACTGCATGATCCCAGCTGAGCGATCTTCGTGGAAAGCATCGGGCGGGTTGGTTTAATCCTAGAAAACTCTATTGAAACGCGAAGAACCCAGAGTGAAAACCGAGTTAGCTGGCATTCGAATGCTTTCACCTGCGAGGTGACTATTTCTTGCTCTACTATCGGGCACCCCCTTTCTGATTTTGCGCCTTTTTGTGGCCAATCCTTCTGCGGAATAAAGGTTAATTGAGATCCGTCCGCCCCAGGCGTCGCGCCAGTTGGGCGGCGTGCAAATCGGCGGGGACCAGTTTCGCCTCAGCCAGGGCTTCAACCCACGGGCCCTTCGGTTCAGGTCCGCGGCGGGGCGGGGGCGTCAAACCCACAAAATTCATGGTGCGCGGGCCCCATCCCGCCGGCGGCAGGTCGATCGGCCGCGCCGCCCGGAGGTTCCAAAAGGTTTCCCATCCGGCACTCTGCCGGCCCAGGCTGGCGCCGCCCCCGGAGCGCCAGACACGGCGGCCGCGACCACAATCAATGTTCGTGTAGAGGTTTTCGTACGGCGTGTCCTTGTGATGATCGAAGTTCAAATCGACGCCGCGCCCGCTGGCGAAGACGTTGCCGGAGGCGTTCTCCACCGAGAGATCGTGCACATAACTCGTCCGCAGGTCGAAACGGGTGATGAGGTTATCCTCCGCATTCTTGCACTGAATCGCATGGTGACCCGTGCACTCCGCCACCCCGCCCTCTGCGGTGCCGCGGCTGGGATCGGCCGTGAAAACGATGCCGTCCAGGGTGTTGCCGCAGGCGATCACGTTGATGCCCAAGTCACCGTTGCGAATCGCGACATTGCGCACCCAGCAATTGTACACCTGCCGCAGCTCGATCGCGTTGGCGCCGTTTTCCTTGAAATGCCCGCGATAGCGGGTCGGCGGAAACTCAAAGCCGAGACCCTCGACGCCGGACTCCGTCACCGTCGGTTCAAAACGGCGGATCTCCGGCAGCCAGGCGAGCCGCGTGTCAAATCGCAGCGGCCGCTCAAAACGCACCCGGTTGCCCTCCACCGCCACGATGCGCAGCAGCATTTTTGTATCGAGCGATTTGCCGCGCGCGATGTCACCCGGGTCGTCGTCATAGAGATGAGTCTTGAGACTGTGGTCCGGCGACTCCCTCACCACCACCAGCACCGACTGGCCGGGGGCGAGCCCGGCCGCCGAATCGACTTCCACTTCGTGCTCCCCGCGGCGGGCCGCGCTGACGATTTTTGCGAGCGGCTTGGCTTGATAATCGCCCTGCAGCGTGACGAACGCGCCGCTGAAAGAATAACCGCTGGCGGCCGACCCCGTGCTGGTTCGGCCGTCCCGGGGATGGATTTCGTCCAGCCCCCGGGGGAACCACAGCACGCTCTGCTCGGGACCAGCGCCGCGCAACACCACCCCGCTGTTCTCAATCCGGAGATAGTCGGTAATCAGATAGCGTCCCGGCGGCACCAACACCGCCCCGCGCGACGTCGCCGTGAGGGCCGCCTGCAAGGCCTTGGTATCATCGGCGATGCCATCGCCGACCGCGCCGAAATCCCGCACGTTCGCCGCCGCCGGCACGTCGGGCAGCGCTTGCTCACCCCGCCGATAGCCCGCGTAAGAATAGTCCGGCAGCCGGCCGCCCTCGGTCCATTTTTCGCCCGAGACGCCCCAGAGCTCGGAGGATCCCGGAGCCGGCACCTCCGCTGCCGTCAAGCGGAAGGCCAGGCTTAAACCCAACAGCCCGGCTAATCGCGCGCCACCAGGTGAAAGCTTCATAAGCGATGGGCCGATCGAGTTCCTCAAGGTGACCATACGTCTATTTGCCCGCCGCCAGCTGGGCGTCGAAGAACACGCGCGCTTCGCTGACCAGACGATGCGGATTCTCCGCAAAGGCTTTGCTGTCCGTCTCGATCGCCATCACGCCGCTCCAGCCTGATTGCTTGATCGCGGCGAAGAGCCCGGCGTAGTTGGCCTCGCCTTTGCCGATTTCGGTATCCACTGGGACGGGTTTGCCATCGGTCAGGACGATCTGTTTGTCCTTGAAATGAATGTCGTAGACCCGATCGCCGTAGTCGCGGAAAATCGCCGCGGCATCGAAGCCCGCCGCCGTGATCCAACCCACATCGAGGCAAACGCCGATGCGCCGGTCGCGTTTGGCCAGGATGGCCTTGACCGTGGCCGGATCACCGTACACCGACCCGCGGCCGTGATTATGAATGGCCAGCTTAAGGTCGTACTCCTTCACCAACTCCTCGAGATTGTCCCAGGCCGCGAGATCTGGCGGCTCGATCATGATGACTTTCATGTCCATCAGGCGGGCGAATTCGAAAAGCTTGCGGTTCTCCTCCTTGGCGAGCCCGCCCTTGTTGACGCCAAAGGAATAGGCGGTGAGACCATGCACGGTGAGGACGGCCTTCTTGCGCAGACTCTCTGCCGGCGCGGCCGCCGGATCCAGCTGGGCGGCGATGAACTGGATCTTCTTCAGCCCGTGTTCCGTGGCGAAGGCGACCACCTGGTCAAAAGACATGTTGCGACACGTCCAAGTCTGGAGCCCGAGCTCGGGGCCCGTGGACGCCGCGACCGAGTGCAGCGGCCACAGGGCAATTAGGCAGGCAAGGCGAAGAGAAAGACGGAGAGTCATGGATAAGGATGGGGTGAGCGAACGCGAGATACCGTTAACTGGTGCGGTTTGCGGCGGCGAGGCTTTCCGTCGCTGCAATCGCCGCGCGCAGCCCGGCCAGCATGGTAGCGATTGCCTGGTAGAAATCGTAATCGGCCCGACCCATGCGCAGCGTCTCGATCGGCAAATAACCTTGATCGCCCGAATGCCGGATGAGGGCCAGCAGGCGAGGCCGGTCGATTCGCGGAGACTTCGGGGTGCTTTGCATCGTCTCCTTGATCTGCCAATTCACCGCCCGGGGCGCCCGAAGAGCGCGGAAAGCGGATGCGCCAGGGTGAATCGATGATGAGGTAGCCGGGCTAAAAACCAAACCCCACTTTCGCGACCAGCGCCGCGGCGCGCTGGTTGCACTCCTCAAGATCGGTGATCGTCAGATCGGAGCCCAAAAGGGTCTTCTCGTTTTTCACCCCATAATGCCAGTCGGCAATCGCGACGGATCGACTGAGCAGGGTGGCGAGGGCGCGGTGGGCCGGATGCTCGAGCACCGACGGGGCAATCTGCCAGAGGACCGCATCGCAAATCCGCGGGGAAAAGCCCCATTGGGCCAGGGCCACTCCGCCGGCTTTCGCGAAAGTCACTCCGAGGCGGAGCTGCTCGAGCTGGGCCAGCAAGGCGAGTTCGCGGGCCTGGATCGTGACGGGCCCGGCCGGAAAAATACTGCACATCACCCAGATGCCGACGAGGTGCATGATGCCGGCGGTGTAGGCCGAAGGATCGCGTCCGCTGAGCTCGTCGATGACAAAGGCTGTATGCAGCGATCGTTCCCAAAAATGGTCCGCCGCGCCCGTGTAAAGATGGGTCGGGTATTTCCGAAAGTCGGTCAGGAGGACGATCTGCACGATCCGCGAAACCTCGTTCAAGCCCAACCGCAGCACCGCGCCCCGGATGTCGGTCGTTCGTTCCCCGCGCGTGTAGAAGGAACTATTGCAAGCGGCCACGACTCGCGCCGTCAGCGCCGGATCGGCGCGAAAAAGTTCGGCCACGTCGGCCAGTTGCACCTGCGGCTGCCGGACAGCCGCAATCAGCTGCGACAGGACCCGGGGGCCGCTGGGCAGTTTTTCGAGATCAATCGCCGTAGCCAATTCTTCCGGAGACATGGTGGATCAATTCTCTATCGGCACAGTCCGGCCGGTTCCTAAGGTCGAAAGGCCCGGGGCGCAGACTGGTGTTGGCCACCGCGCCCGGCGCCCGGGACGCGCTTCTCCGGCGCGCCGCGCGCCGAACCGTGACGCCCGGCCTGACCGCGGGGCCGCGCGTTCCATTAGGATTGTCCCCCAGCCAGCCCGGCCCTAACAAGATCACCGATTCACCCGCCTGAATCGTTTTTGCACAGTCAACCATGTCCGCCCTCCATTTGTCTTTCCGCGTTCGCTTGCTGCTCAAGCTGACGGCCCTCGCAGCCGTCCTTCTGGCCCCGGCCCCGGGGGCTCTCACCGTCGCCACCCTTCATTGCACGTACCTGATCTCACCGACCACCGCGGCCCAAGCCGGACTGCGTCGATCGGACGAGCTCAATAGCCTCTATGGCGAGCGCTTCGACAATCTGGCCCTCTTGATCGCAAAATCTGGCGCCGAATTTGTCGGCCTGAAAACCATCGGGGCGAAACGCGAGGTCGAAGATCTCGCGGTGCGGCTCAGCGGAATCACGGGTCACACCTGGAAAGGAATTTTCATTCCCGGCGCCAGCCGGCCGGTCGGGCGCAATCTGGCGGCCGTCTATCAACCCCGCCGCGGTCTGCAGATCACCGGCGCCGGACCGATTTTGGATCTGTCCGACGTGCCCAACCATCTCGTGTTCACGCTCACCGCGGATGGAACCGCCTACTCGATTTGTCTGGTTGACCTGACGGATCGAAGTGGTCCCAACTCCGCCGCCTATCCGACCCAACTGCAGACGCTCCGGACGTGGGCCACGCAACAAAGCGGCACCGCGGTCCTCATGGGTGCCTTCCTCGACGAGCGCCGAAAACTGCCGCCGCTTTTCTCGATCAACGAACGTCTCGGCTGGCCCAGCACCGAAGTCGGCGGCCGGGGTCGCGACTATATTTTTTCCTCCAAGGACCTCGCGCTGGGCGAAATCATCACCCCGCCCTACGGGGCGAATCCGGGCGATGCCGCCCGGGCCCGCTGGACCGACCACGCCCTGGTCAAGGCCCTGATCCCCTGACGAAAAGGATCATTGGGCCCTCCCGCCGAGAGCGCGGGCGCACCCGGGACGCCCGCTCCGAGGCGTTCCTAGCGCGCCGAATGAGCCGCCCGGAATTCCTCCAACGCCTTGGCGGGATTCAGGCGTGAACGCGAGCGCGACGGCTCGTAGTCAACACCCGTTGCGGTGTTGGCGAGCGTTCAGGTAACGAGGCGATATGACTGTCGTCGTGCGTCGCTTCCAATGAGCAAACCGAGTGCCGACCGAAACCGTCCTTCGGATAAGAAGTCCCCGACGCCGACCGCGAAGTCTTTCCAAGACCGGCCGGGCCGTCGTCCCAAGGCCCCGCCTCGCCCCCAAGATCGCGCCTCCAAACCCGCCCTTTCAACCCCCTCCACCTCCCGCGGATCTCGGCCCCCACTTCCCCCAAAGACTCCAGGGAATATTTGTCATCTATTATATGACAAACTAGCCAGGAGTCTTCCGGGAGATTTGTCATATTATGGATGACAATTTATGGGAGCTGGTCAGGCTCAAGAGAATGACATCATTGACCGTTATGGGAAAGCTGCCGGAGTTGATAATCGTGCTCCTGGAGGAGGCGACGAAGCAAATCCACGCGGCGGCCCGAGCGAAGAAACCGGATCGGCGGCCTCGGCGAGGGAGCACGCTCCGGGCGGGCCCGGATACTCCCGTGTGGAATCAACTGGTTAAACATGCCGCCCCTTTTCTGCGCAAGCGGGGCGACAAGGTAAAGCTGGCCCGATTGTTAGGGGTGTCCCGGCAACGCTTGCACCAATTGCTAGTCGAGCGAAGTGCGTGTGCCGATGCTGAGCGGACGCTGCTGCTGGTCGCCTGGGTGCACGCGCGCCGCGCGGGTCAGGAATGGGCCTGATCAACCGGTTCGATTAGCCCCGCCGGTTTGCACTCTCTTTTCCGCCAGGGAAGTTTGTCATCTATTATATGACAATTTTTTCGGAGAGGTGGCGGGGGAGGACCTTCGGGGCCAGCGGGCGGGCGTTGAACAGACTGCTCGACCCCAGGCCTGCAATTACGGCGCTCAACCGGAGAGGCTTCGGATTCTTTTCCCCGGGAAGCCCTCGACCGGATTGTGTTTTCACCTTCAAATTCTTCTCAACTGATCAGCAGCAACCGCGGTGATTGGCCGGGGGGAGTGGCGGGCGCGCGGTGGATGCACGGGGGCACGGGACTCCCGGGCCAGTCGACGGCGATGCGCCAGAGATTGCCCACCCCGAAGGAAAAGGGCTGTGCCCACGGGACGGGGGCGTAATGGAGATCGTAGCAGTTTTCGTTCAGAAATTCCCGGAAGTCGTTGTTGTCTTCCCCGCCAAAGAGCTGGAGGAGCTCAGCGCGCGTGGCGGGAACATCCACCCGCCGCTGGGCCTCGTCGTTGCGCAACCCCTCACTCGCCAACCCGTGGTAGGTGCAGAGCCAGGTATCGGCTTCGACCGGGGCACTGTCCGCGTGAAACGAGAAGACGTCCGTGGCCACCGGACCGGGCGTCACGTCGCGCGGATAGCCGTCGATGCAATTGAGCACGGGCTCAAGGCCGTGATCCCGGAGCAATCGCTGGTCGGCGAGAAGCAAGTCGATGGCCGCCCGGCCCGCGGCGCCCACCGGGAGGGCCCGCAGGCGGGCGTCGTCGAGGGTGGTGATCCCCTCGCAGACGGCGAGTTGCGCCACGACTTCACCGAAACCGCCCGGCAGCGCCCGCGGCCAGCAGAGAGCGTTGACGCCATCCGCGAACGGTGTCGTGACCAGTGCAGAGAAACTATCCACCCGCTTGATGCGGGCGTAGCCGAAGGGCAGGATGAAAGGAGTCATAGGTGCAGCAGGAGGGAAACCCCACCTCAACCCCAAGCTCAGACAGGGTGGCTCATTTTACCAGCCGATCCTTGAAGACGGCCAGCACGATAAAGAGCACGAGGAGAACCGCCATGATGAGGACAAATTTCTGCACGGAAGGAAGAGCGTGGCCCCATTCTCAATCTCACAAAGACTCCGTTGGCCACAAAAAGAACCGCTCGCACGTGCTTTCTGCCCTTCGCGCCTCCCCGAACGCCCGTTGCTCCCGGTCCCCCCAACACCCAAGTCAACGACGCGGGCGCCGCCCTTGGTACCGGGCGGCCAGCCGAGCTTGCCGGCGGGTCCATTCCGTCACCTGCGCGGCCCGCTTGTATTTTTCTTTCGCGGGTCCACTCTCACCCGACCCATGGCCCGCCACAATCCCGATACCGAAGAAATCGCCCTGGATCGCCTGCCCAAGGCGGCCCTCAACCGGGAAAGCCTGCGCCAGACCTTTGCCCTCGCCCGCTACGTCCGGCCCTACCGCGCGCGTTTTTTCTCCGGCCTCGCGACGCTCTTTGTCAGCGCGACGCTGGGCCTGGCGTTTCCCTTGCTCGCGGGCTCATTGATCGATTCCGCGCTGCGTCCCGGTCTCGCCACCCTCCCGCTGCTCGGCACCCTCAGCCTCAATCAGGTCGCGCTCCTCCTCGCGGCTTCGGTCACGCTGCAAGCGCTCGCGTCGTTCAACAGCGCCCTCGCCTTCAATCGCGTCGGCCAGAGCGCCCTCGCCGATCTGCGGCGCGACTGCTACCAGCGGCTCATCGCCCTGCCGATGGCGTATTTCTCGAAGCACCGCGTCGGTGAACTCACCAGCCGGGTCTCCACCGATGTGGCCCAGATTGAGGGCGCCCTGATCGATGCGCTGCCCTCGCTGTGCCGGCAGACCGTCTTCCTCCTCGGCGGCATCACCATGATCGCCCTGACCTCGGGCCGCCTGACCGCGGTGATGCTCGGCACGCTGCCGCTGCTGATCGCCGCCGCGGTGTTTTTCGGCCGTCGGCTGCGGCGTTATTCCCGGGAAACGCAAGACCAGCTGGCCGCCACCAACACGATCGTGGAGGAAACCCTGCAGGCCATCGCCAGCGTCAAGGCGTTCGCCAACGAAGCCTTCGAGCTCGGCCGCTACGAACAGGCCAATGCGCGGGTGCTGGCCGCCGCCCTCGGGGCGGCCCGGTGGCGGGCGGTCTTTGTGGCGTTCTTCATCATCGCGCTCTTCGGCGGCATCGTGATTGTCCTCTGGTTCGGCGCCGGCCTGATGCAGAGCGGCGGCATCAGCGCGGGCGAGCTGACCCGCTTTGTGCTCTACACCACTTTTGTCGCCGGGGCGATGGGTCAGTCCGCGGAACTTTTCAGCCAGGTTCAAAAGACCGTCGGGGCAACCCAACGGGTGCGGGAGTTGCTGCGCGAACCCACCGAGATGGCGCCGACCGACACCGTCGCGCCCGCGCCCGCGCTGCCCGCCCGTCTGCGCGGCGAAGTCGCCTTTCAGCACGTGCATTTTCATTACCCGGGCCGGCCCGAGGCCCCGGTGCTGCACGACATCTCCCTCGCTGCCCGGCCGGGAGAGCGCATTGCGTTGGTCGGACCGAGCGGAGCCGGCAAGTCCACCATCACCGCCCTGCTCCTGCGCTTCTACGACCCGGAAAGCGGCCGGCTGCTCATCGACGGCCGGGAGGCGCGCGATTATCCGCTCAGCTGGCTTCGCGGCCAGATGGCGATCGTGCCGCAGGACGTCCTGCTGTTCGGCGGCACGATCGCGGAGAACATCGTTTACGGCCGGCCGGGAGCGGACGAAGCCGCGATTCGCGAGGCCGCCCGGCTCGCCAACGCCGACGAATTCATCTCCGCCTTCCCCGAAGGTTACGCCACGCTCGTGGGCGATCGCGGCCTGAAACTCTCGGGCGGCCAGCGGCAGCGGGTCGCCATCGCCCGCGCCATCCTGAAAGACCCGGCGATTCTGATCCTCGACGAGGCCACGAGTTCCCTCGACAGCGAAAGCGAGCGGCTCGTGCAGATCGCACTCGATCGCTTGATGCAGGGCCGCACCACTTTCATTGTCGCGCACCGGCTATCCACCATTCGCACCGCGGACCGCATCGCCGTGATCGAGGCCGGCCGAATTGTGGAACTCGGCAACCATGATGAACTGTCCGCCAACCCCGACGGCCTCTATCGCCGGCTCAGCTCGCTCCAGTTCGGCCAGCCCGGCGACCCGGAGCCGGGGATTGTGTACTAAGCGTATCGATGCAGGTGGGTGGGCGTCGATGTCCTCATCGACGCCTGTCGCCGGTGTGTCCTGTTGTTCG
>CAZAOI010000013.1:0-22691 GCA_964486705.1 uncultured Oleiharenicola sp.
GGCCACCGGCTTGTTCTCCACCGTCGGCACCCCATGCTCGGCGGCGAGGGCCTTGAGGCGCTGGGCAAAACGGTTCTCACCCTTGGCGAGCACCACCGGCGCCTTGTCCCGGCCCCGCTCGTAACGCAGCGCGACGGCATAGTGCGTCGGATTCGTCAGCACCAGATCGGCGGTCGGCACCGCGGCCAGCATCTGCTTTTGCATGAGCCGGCGGGCCAGCTTGCGCTGCGCGCCTTTGACGAGGCCGTCGCCTTCCGAACTGCGGCGCTCGTCCTTCACTTCCTCCTTGGTCATCATCATCTCCTTGGCCGTCTTGTATTTTTCGTAGGCGTAGCTCAGCGCCGCAATGACGCCGAGGGCCAGAAGCAAGCGTCCGAAAAATTCGAGCGTGGTATGCAGGAGAAACTGGCTGAGGTAGGCCGCCTCGACGGGCGCGCTGAACAGCGGATCAACGACGAGCCGCTTGGCGCCGACCCAGAGGACAAAACCAATCGCCACCATCTTCAAAAAATCAATCATGCTATGCACGACGGTGGATTTGGAGAACACCCGCCCGAAACCGGCCGTCGGATTAAGGCTCTCAAATTTCAGCGCCAGCGCGCCGCCCGAAATCCGAAACCCGCTCTGCAGCCCGCCACCGATGATGGCGGCTCCCACCGTCGCCAGCAAAACGGGCGTCAACGCCTTGCCTACAATCAGGAGGATTTCCGCGAACAGCGTCACCGCGGTATCGCGCTGGAGCGTGATCGTGGCAAACCGGCTGAACATTCCGATCGAATAGTCCGCGATACTGCGGGAAGCCGCTTGGGCGGTAAACGCCAGGACACCCAGAGTCGCGGCCAAGAGAATCAGCACCTGCAGTTCCGGCGACCGGGCGAACTGCCCGCGGTCAGCTGCTTCCGACAACTTTTTGCCGGTTGCCTGTTCAGTTTTTTGGTCTTGGTCGACATCAGACATGCTGACCCTCATCAGCAATGGAGATGCCAACCCCAGTGGCACCGTCTTGTCACCCTCCTGAACAACTACTTGGGACTTTCTGAGTTTCGCGGCCGCTGAAATCCCCCCGCCTGGATCGCGACGCTGTTTTCCACAGGAAATTATTGCCGCCGACGAAGATCCACCCAAACCACCCGAAGGACGGACGGGCCGTTCGACCCGGACGGCAGGCCCCCGCTCAGTACGGCGGCAAAAGCCGGAGGATATTCAACGGCAATTCAGCAAACTCGACGTAAAGGTAACGGGCGATCAACGCGCCCGCGCCGGAGAGCAACGAGATGCCGGCCAGCAGCCGCACCGAATAGCTCAGAATGAAGACGTTCATCTTGGGCACCGCGCGGGCGAGGACGGAAAATGCCAGATTCACCAGAAAATTCAGCGCGATGAACGGCGCCGCCATGCGCAAGCCCAGTTCGATCACATGCCCCGAAGACTGGATCAGGAACTCCGCCGTCCCGGGGTGAAAAAATGCGTGCCCGGGCGCCGCGTGCCGGAAGCTGCGCGCAAAAGCGGTGATGGCCATCAGGTGTCCGCCCGTGAGAAAAAAAATCACGCCGGCGAAAGTCGCCAGCAACGCGGCCACCGGCTCATTCGCCGGCTCGGGCACTCCAGTGCCCGGGGAGGCGGTCAAACCCACTTCTGTCGTGATAATCCGGCCCGCCAATTCGACCGCCGAAAATACCATCCGGCCGACAAAGCCCATCGCCAGACCCAAGATGACCTCACCCCCGGCCGCATACACCAGCTCCCACTGCCCGGTCGGCAGCTGAGCCGGCGGGACCACGCCGGCCACGAGGGTCGCCAAGCACGCCCCCAACGCGACCCGCACGGTCGCCGGCAAGGAACGGCCGGCCAAAGTGGGCACCAGCACGATGACGCCGAGCGAGCGCAGCAGCACCATCAACCAGGTGAGCAGATAGTCGAGGCTCATGAGCGGGGCGCCCGGGCAACCGGGCTAGGGTGGATCTTCAAACGGTAGGGCGGAGCGGCTCGTTCCGCCGCGGCGCACCGGGCCGGCGACGAGTGCGAAGCCTCGGCGGTGCGCCCTGCCCAGGCTAACGCTCGAAAATTGCGTGCAATTTTCACTGGGTGAATCGGATTTGAATACCCGCCCTAGTGCGCCATCGTCCCCATCCGCGTGATGAGCGAGATCGCAAACTCAGACATCGCCCGCAGCAGCCAGGGCGCCAGCAAAATCAGGGTCCCGGCCAGCGCCAGCAACTTGGGCGCAAAAGTAAGCGTGGGCTCCTGCAGGCTGGTAACCGTCTGCAACAAACTGGTGATCAAACCGACCACGATCATGATGCCAAGAAAAGGCGCGACAATGTAGAGCGCGAAGACGATCGTGGTTTTGAAAATATCGACGGCAACTTCAGGATTCATGGCGGAGTGGATTTAGCCGGTGAAACTTTGCACCAAAGCCTTGAGGACCAGATGCCAGCCATCCACGAGGACAAACAACAAGAGCTTGAACGGCAGTGAAACGGCCACCGGCGGCATCATCATCATGCCGAGAGCCATGAGCACTGAGGCGACCAGGAAATCAATCACCAGAAACGGCAGAAACAGCAGGAAGCCCATCTGAAACGCGGTCTGGAGTTCGCTGACGATAAACGCCGGCACCACGACGCGCAGCGAGAGGTCCTTCACCGCCGTCGGCCCAAAACCACCGAGTTCGAGGAAGTACTCGAGATCACGGGCGCGGGTCTGCTTCAGCATGAATTCCTTGAGCGGCACCGTCGCCTTGTCGAGGGCCTCGACCGATGTCATCTTGCCCGCCATATAGGGCTGGATCGCCTCCGCGTTCATGCGGTCAAACACCGGCCCCATCAGGAAAAACGTCAGGAAGAGCGACAGTCCGACAATGATCTGGTTGGACGGCGCCGACGGCACGCCCAACGCGGTGCGCACGAAACCGAGCACAA
Source organism: uncultured Oleiharenicola sp. (assembly GCA_964486705.1). GTDB lineage: Bacteria > Verrucomicrobiota > Verrucomicrobiia > Opitutales > Opitutaceae > Lacunisphaera. The sequence continues at coordinate 2,922 of CAZAOI010000013.1, forward strand.
TCACGATCCGGGTAAAACTGGTCATCAGCAGCACGATGGACGGCGCGAGCGTGAGCAAGGTCATCAGGATGACGATTTGCACCGCCACACTGACATCGCCCGTGCGCTGGGTCCCGCCCAACCCGATGGTCAGATGCAGCGGATCCGCCTGGGCCCCGGGCGAGGCGGCCGGCACCGCGCTCGGAACCGCGCCACCCGCGGTTGCCGCGGGCACCGGAATCGGATTCTGCTGCGCCTGACTCGAAACCGTCAGGAGACCGAAAATGATCACCCCCAGGAGCACGGCGAAGAGTGAACGACCGCGGCTCATGGGGTTTTGGCCGTCGAGGCGCCGTCCAACGGAGTGAGCAGGTCGATGCGACCCGGGCAGACTCCGAGCAAATATTTCTTATCCTCGTAGGAGGCGACGATCAGATATTGCCGATTGCCGAGCGACTTCGTCTCGGCGATGGCCAGCTTGCGCGCGGGAACCCCGCGACCCGGCGTCATGCGGCCCCGCCAGAACAGCCAACCGCCGGCGCCGGCCATAAGCACCGCCACGACCAGCACGCCGCTATAGCTGGAACTGGACCCGGCCGCGACCGCCGGACCGGCCGGATTCTTCGGGTAGATGATCGCATTGGCCGCGGCCGCCGGCGCCGCCACCGGTTGGTCCGCGGCGGCCAGCGGCAACACGGCGATGCCGCCCAGCCCGCCGGCCACGAAAAAGAGGATGGCGCGCCGCCAGCTCATGCCGGGGGTTTAACACTCCCGACGAGTTCGGTGATTTTGATGCCGAAATTTTCCTCCACCACCACGACCTCCCCGTAAGCCACGAGTTTTTCGTTAATATAGAGCCCGACGGGATCGCTCGCATGCTGGTTCAACTGCACGACGGAGCCGGGCGAAAGCTCCAGGACTTCGCGCATGGGCAACTGGCAGGAGCCGAGTTGCACGGTGACCTTCACCTTTACGTCGAAAACAATATCAAGAGTCTTTTCGTCCATCGGATTTGGCTTTTTCAGAATCCCCGGAGGGCAATTTATGGGTCAACTTCACCACGACGCGGTCGGTATCGAGACCCACCGTGCCGCAAAATTTCGGAGTCCCGTTGAGCAGCACCGAGGTCTCCTGCAGGTGCGAGGACGGCATTTCCAGCACATCGCCCACCCGCAAGCTGAACACTTCGCGCATGCTGAGCTCAAACGCCTGCCACTCGGCGCGCACCGGCACGGTGATCCCGTCGTAGGAGGCCTGCCAGGCGGCGCGTTTCTCGACGACGGCCATGGTGGCGTCCTTCTGCCGGCGGGCCTGCATCTTCTTCACCAGCGGCTCGATCGTATAATACGGCACGCCGATCTGGATCTGCTCGGCGCAATCGCCAAAATTCACCTCGAGCGATAACGCCAGAATGACGGCATCCTTGGGTGACGTCTGCAGAAACCGGCCGTTGCTCTCGTGGCCGATGATCAGCCAATGCAGTTCCTGCTCACTCTTCCACTGGGCGCACCATTCCTCCAAAATGATCGTGATCACGTCCTCGAGCAGCGAGACTTCGATTTCCGTCAGATAACGCTCCGCTTTCACGGAATGACCGCGACCGCCGAGCAGACGGTCCGCAATGGTCAGGGCGAGCCGCGGATTGATGTCGAGAACACCGACACCGGCCAGCGGCTCGGCTTTGAACAGGCAAAGGTGCGTGGGGCTGGGCAGAGACTCGGTAAACTTGGCGAAGGTGGCCGTGGTCAGCTTGGCCATCTTCAGGCTGAGTTCCATCCGGAGAAACAGCGACAACCGGGCGCTCAGGTAGCGGATGAAGTCCTCATGCAGAATGCGCAGCCGGCGGAGCTCCACCTCGGAGAGAAAGGCCGGGTTGCGAAAATCATAAGCATCGACTTTGAGTGTCTCGCCCGCCGCGGTCCGCTTGCCGTTCGCCCGGAGGAACTGCTGCTTCGCCACCTCCTGATCGGAGGTCTGGGTTAACAGCCGGTCGATCTCGGATTGGTCGAGAAACTCTGCCGCGGTTTTTTGGGGATCATCAGCCATGGCCGGTTGCTTTATTGAACGACGAAATCGGAGAAATAGACCTGTTCGGCCACGCGGCGCCCGATCGCCTGATTATAGGCGAGCACCAGCTTCTCGCGCAGGATGTTCTTGGCGCCGGGCTCCTCCAAGTCGGCCAGGGAGAGCGAGGACAGCACATTGAGGGTGACATCGGTAAGCTTGGCCTTCTGTTCCTCGAAGGTACTTTTAATTTTCGGGTCCTTGCCGGTGATGATGAACGACGTTTTCAAGTAACGGGTGCCCATGCTGCCGGCGAGATTGACGACGACGCCCTGAAACTCGTAGGAGGCCGGATTGCCGCCGTGACCGGCGCCTTCCTTTCCTTCCTTGCCGCCGTGACCCCCGCCTTCGGCTTTGGCCTCGGGCTCGGGCGCGGCATGCTCTTCCACCGCCTCACCGACTTTGACCGTCGCCAGCTTCTTTTCCAGACGAGGCACGAGCACAAACTCGGCGACCGCCCAACTGAGCACCGGCGCCAGCACAATGGCGGCGATCACCGGAATCAGGGCCTTGATCCCGCCCCCGCCCTTGGCGGCCGGAGCGGCGCCGGCCACCGGCGTCGCGGGGGTCGTGGTTGAGGCGGGCGGAGCAGCAGCGTCAGGTTTTGCAGCCATGGGAAGGAATCAGCGACTAGAGATTAACGTTTCAGGTCGACAATATCCTGCAGGAGCGTGTCTGACACCGTGATCAACCGCGAACCGGCCTGGAAACTGCGTTGGGTGGTGATGAGGTTGGCGAACTGGTCAGTCAGGTCGACGTTCGAGAGCTCAAGGGTGCCCGACACGATGTTCCCGAGGCCGTTGGATCCCGGATCATTCACGCCCGTCGCTTGCAGCAGGGAACTGCCCGAAATCGCGCCGATCGCGCCGGCGGAAAGCATGCCGGAAAAGAGATTGTTGCCTTCCTTCACCAAGGCGGACGGATCCGAGAAACGCTGGAGTAACACCTGATTGTTCGTCGCGGAGGTGCCGTCAGAGTAAAATTCGATGATACTGCCACTGCGGTCGATCGTCACCGATGAGAGCTGGGTGTTGAGAGGCGGAGTGGCCAGCTTGACGTCTCCGACCACCGTCGGCAGAACTGCGGCGACCGCCGGCGGACCCACCACGGCCGGCGTGCCACCCTGCAGGCCTTGGACGTGATAGCCCTGGACTGTGACCAGATAGCCGGTGTCGTCCCAGCGAAAGCTGCCGTCGCGGGTGACCAATTCCGTGCCGTCCACCGGGTTCTTCACGTGAAAATAGCCTTCGCCGGAAATTCCGAGATCCGTACCCATCCCGGTCGTTTCGAGCGAGCCTTGGGCAAAGGACGTGCGGACCCCGATCAGTTTGACGCCGGTGCCGACGCTGATGCCGGGCGAATTTGACTCCGGGGACTTGGACGGCGCGGAGCGCTGCAGGATGTTGCTGAAGCTGTCGGCGTACTGCGCCGAGCTGCTCTTGAAGCCCACCGTGTTGACGTTCGCGATATTGTTGCCGATGACCTCGAGACCTTTCATGAAGGTACGAAGGGCGCTGACGCCGCTGCCTAATGTGCCGATGAGTGACATAATGATTTAGTGGTTGAGGATTAGTTGCCGCCGGGAGGAACCGGTGCGGGCGGAGTGTTGACGGGAACCGGCGCGGGCTCCACGAGGAGCACCGAGGAAATGGGATAAGTGAAATCGCCGACGACGATGCGCGGACCGTCCGCGTCGACTTGAATTCCGCTGACCAGGCCCGTCGTCGTGCCGCCAGTGCCGTCCTTCAGGGTCACCTGCTTGCCGAGATAGGAATTGGCGGTCACCAAATCCTGGCCCGTGCGCAGTTTAACCATTTCCGCGGTCAGGGATTTGCTCTGATCCAACGCGGTGAACTGCGCCATCTGGGCGATAAACGCCGTGTCTTCCATCGGCTTCATGGGATCCTGGCTCTGGAACTGGACCGCGAGGAGTTTCAGGAAATCGTTTTGATCCAGGACTTTTTTCTTTTCGACCGTTGCCACCACCGGCGTGTTCGCACGCTCACTGGCGGTCGGAATATAAGGTGTGGTTGTTACATTCATGGGGTTTCAGGCGAAAGCGTTCAGCAACGACGTGGTGGGCGCAGCGGCCGCGACCGGCTCGGCGACCGCGACCGGCGGCAGGTCCCGACCGAAAACCGCAGCGGCCGATTCCGGGGTGGCATGACCACGCTGGTGCGGCGTTCCCTGGCCCAATGAACTGGAGGGGGAATCGGTTCCGCTGGCCAACGAAGAACCAAAGACGGGGTCGGCGAGGCGTCCTTCCCGCGGGTTTTGGCCGTGGACGACCGACTGCCATTCCTGGGCGAGCGCCGCCCGCAGTTCGTGCGAGTCCGTGCGGAACGTGGTGTGCACCGCGCCCTCGCGCAATTCCACCCGGAGCGCGAGCCGCTCGTCCCCGATATTAAATTGCAGATCGACCGAATTGCGGCCGGCCAGTTCGCGCCGTTCCAGCGCCTCAACGGCGGTAATCACCGCGGCCATCGTCTCGCGCAAGGACGCGGTCGGCGCGGGAGCATCGAGGCTGAAGACCAGCGGCGGGAGCGTCGCGGCGGAAACCAACCCCACCGGCATGGACTCGCCAGGCAAATCAGTCTTGGAACGGCTGGGGGCGAAAGGAGTCATGGCTGCTGACATCTTAGCAACGCCAGTGCCAACACCGGCCTTCTCTACGCTAACCGACGCCCGACCAGGCGTTAGAAAATCTTTTTTATCCTGAGTCTTACCCGCCGTCTCACTCTCCAGGGCAAGGATCGGGGCCACGGCATTTTTTTCCCGGAGGGCGTCCCCGAGCGATTGCGACCCCGCAACCACCGGCAACGGTCCGCCGTTCGCGCGGGCGGAAACCGGGCTCGGACCGGCCGTTTCGCCGGGAGCCAGCGAAGGGGTCGGCGGCTCAACCAAGAAACTCTTTCCATCCTTGGCAACGGTCGCCGCGACGGGGCGTTTGACGGGCACGAGGATTGGGCCGTTCGCGTTGACTTGGAGCGCAGCAAGTTCGTTCCCCGTTACCGCACTGCGCCCGGTCAGATCATCAGCCGATTGAGCCGGATGGGCCGACTTGACCGGAGCGGGCGTCGCCGCGAGTGAGCCCGGAACGCTGGCCGCTTCCACTTTCGAGAGTTTTGGGGCAACCGGCGCGATCGCCCGCAATGATGTGCCCCCATATACAGCCGAATAACTAGCCGCGGCAGCTGAGGCCGGCATGGCGGGTGTGGCCGGTGTGGCCGGTGTGGCTGGGGTGGCTGAGGTGGCGCGCGCGACTGGGGTGGCCGGGGTGGCTGGCGTGGCCGGTGTGGCTGGCGTGGCCGGTGTGGCTGGCGTGGCTGGCGTCGCTGCTGTGGCTGGCGTGGCGCGTGTCGCTGGCGTGGCCGGCGTGGCGCGCGTGGCTGGCGTGGCTGTTGGGGCCGCAATGGGCACCGAACCATCGCTCTGAATTGGCGTCGTCGCCTGCTCTGCAATTTCTGGCGAGACACTGTCGCTTGGTGCGAGCGCCGGATCTTCTCCGGACACAAGCGCCTCCTGATTGGAGGAAAAGGCAGATCCCGACTCCGCGGTCATCGGCTCGTCGGCGATGACCGCATCCGTCACGTCCGACACCGGCGATTCCACCGGCAAGGTGGACGGCGGCGGCACCAGGCCAGGCATCCAATAGGAGGCGGCCAGAATGGACGCGGTCATTTCGGCATCCGGATTTGCGTCCGCCACCTTTGGCCGGGCCAGCGAATCGTCCGGTGACAACAAATCGTCGAACGTGGGTGCGGCGGCGCCCGGCGACGAATCCGAGGGCGGAGAACCGGGGGCAACCGGGAAGAAAGAGTCAGGACCGGCGGAGCCAGTGGCAAGGGCGTCAGGGAAGACGGCGGCGGAAGGAGGAAGGGAGATTTGCATGATCTTGGTTCCTTCCGTGGAATTGAACCGCCCGGTCCATGGGCGGAGGAATGGTGGATTGAGAAATTAAGGGGTTTTGGCGGTGCGCACGAGACGGAGCCGATCAGACAACAGGGCCACCCGGCGGGCCATCGGCCCGTCGGCACCGGCGGTGCGGCTCATCTCTTCAAAAATCGGGGCGACAACATCGGGCTTCATCATCGAAAGGATTTTCACGACCATCGAGTCGTCCATCTCCCGGATGATCGCGACGGCGGCGCGCGGAGTCAGGCTGGTATAAGTCTGCGCCAGGACCCGCACGTTTTTGGACTCGTCCGCATTGATCTCCACCACCTTGGTCGCGATCTCCTGACGGAGGCCTTCAATCTCGGTGCGGATCTTGTTAAGCTCCTGCCGTTCCGACGCCAGCTGGGCTTCGCGCTGACCGAGCTGTTCGGTCAGCTTTTGCTGCCGGTCGCGCTCGCCCTTGAGTTCGGTGGCGAGATTCTCGATCTCAATCGTCCAAAAATTCCAGCCGCGTTCGACTTCCTCCTCCGGCACGGCCCCCTTGACCGCCGGGACCTGCTTGCGCGCGTGCTCAATGACGGTTCCGGCCGCCCGCCAGAAGGTGAACAGGCCGGTGCCCGTGCCCATGACGATGGCGAGGACGGCCGCAACAATCGGATTGGCCAGCTTGTTCATCCGGAAGCGATGGTGGAGGCGGCGAGACGGCGCCCGACGCGGTAGCCGGCCATTTCGTCGAGTTCAAGCTGCCCTTCCCGCTCGATTTCCTCGCGGTAAGTGGTGCGGGCCTTCTGTTCAAGTTTTTCCACGATCTTCACCGCGCGGTGTGCTTCCATGTATTGCTCGCGGCGCTCCTCCATCACCGCCCGGGCCTCAAACACGGCCCGCTCCGACTTCACGGCGTCTTCGCAGACGCGGCGATACGCGCTCCAAAAGGAGACTTCATCCGCGGCCCGGAACGTGGTGCGGCGGCCGTCGTGCATCAGCGTTTCCAGCTCGCTTTGCCCGGCGCGCGCAGTCGCGAGGTGCTCTTCGGCTTCAACATAGAGGTGAACGGAGGCCGCGAAGGCCTCCCGCGCGCGCGCCTGACGATGCGCACGCAAAACGGCCACCGGCCGCAGGGGAAAGCGGAATCTTTTCATGGGGCGAGGATTTTTTTGAGGTTGGCGAAGCACTGGGCTCGAGCGGTGTGCTCAAGCACGGGTTGACGGGCAAATTTTCCGAGCGGCTCATGCAGCGCGATCGCCTGATCGAGGGCGGCGTTGGCGCCTTTCTGATAGGCCCCGATCGAAATCAGGTCCTCATTCTTCCGGTACAGCGCCAGGTGCTCCCGCGCCCGGCCGGCCAGGGCGACCTCTTCCGGCGTGCACACATCCTGGGTCAAACGGCTGACGCTCTCGAGCACATCGACTGCGGGGTAGTGGTTGAAATGAGCCAGGTGTCGCGAAAGCACCAAGTGTCCATCGAGAATCCCGCGCACGGCGTCCGCCACGGGTTCGTTCATGTCGTCACCCTCGACCAGCACCGTGTAGAGAGCGGTGATCGCCCCGATTTCGCCCGCGCCGGAGCGCTCCAGCAGGCGCGGCAGCATCGCAAAGACCGACGGCGTATACCCGCGGGTCGCTGGAGGTTCGCCAATCGCCAGCCCGATCTCGCGTTGCGCCATCGCGAAGCGGGTGACCGAGTCCATCATCAGCAGCACATTTTTCCCCTGGTTGCGCCAGGCCTCGGCAATCGTCGTGGCGGTGAAGGCGGCGCGCAAACGCAACGGCGCGGGCTGGTCCGAGGTCGCCACCACCACCACCGACCGCTTCAGACCCTCGGCGCCCAGGTCCTTCTCGATAAATTCCCGCACCTCGCGGCCGCGCTCGCCGACAAGGGCGACGACCACGACATCAGCATCGGTCCCGCGCGCGATCATGCCCAGGAGGGTCGACTTGCCAACGCCGGAGCCGGCGAACAAACCCAAGCGCTGACCGCGGCCGAGCGGGACAAAAGCGTCAATCACCCGCACGCCGGTGGCGAACGGAGTCCGGATCCGTTGCCGGCGCAGCGGATGCGGCGGGGTGCCGGTGCCGGCATCAACCTCCGCGACGGGCAGCAGTCCGCGCCCGTCAAACGGCCGGCCAAAAGCATCGAGCACCCGGCCGAGCATTTCCGGGCCCGGGCGCGGCAGGGGCGGCCGGTCACAGGCCGCCACTTCGCAGCCAACGTGCAGGCCGTTGGTGTTGCCGAGCGGCATCAGGAGGACGCGGTGTTCGCGGAAGCCCACGACTTCCGCCTCGACGGAAAAATCCGCCCGCGGCGAGCGGAGCAGACAGAGTTCACCGAGGCCGACATTGGGGCCCTCGGATTCGATAATGAGGCCGGCCACCGCCGTCACCGTGCCCAGGCGCTGCACGGTCGGCAGGTGCCGCACCTGCGTGCGGATGGCATCGACCAGCGGGGTGACGGATACGTTCATGCGACGGCGAGCGAGCGGGCAAGCGCATCGATCTTCGTTTGTTGCCGGGCATCGGTCAGACCGAAACGGCTGCGGACCTGGCAGTCGCCCGAGACGAGCGTCGGATCGGGCCGGATTTGCAGGCCCGGATACCGCTCAAACCAGCCCGGATTGAGTTGGTTGAACAGTTCGGCATCGCGCGGGCAGAGAATCAGCTCGAGATTCTCGCGCTCCGGAAAAAGTTGATCGAGCGCATCGCGGCAAATCCGCTCCACAGTCTCGACCGGCGGCTCGTAACCCGCCAACAAATAGCGGGCGATATCCAGCGCGAGGCCGGGCAGCGACTCCCGCAGCTGCTTCATCAATCCGCCCTCCACCTGACTCAGTTGTGGCAGCACCTCCCCGCTGAGGTGCGCGACCTCGGCCCGGATATCCACCATCTGTTGATCAGCCAGGGCGCGCGCCGCATCAACTCCGCGGCGATAAGAACTCTCCCCGTGCGCACTGAACTCGGCCTCGGTGTAAAGCCGCCCCGGCTGACCGGGCGTAATCGTGCCGCTCAACCGACGGTCGAAGGAAACAAGTTTGGTGTGCGTCATGGGGTTTAGTTGACGACGCTGTCCGCGCCTTCGGAATCGAGCGAGATGGCGCCCTCCTCCTCGAGGCGGCGGACGACCTGAATGATCGCATCCTGGCCGGTCTCGACATCCTTGAGCCGGACGGGCCCGAGCAAATCGATCTCCTCGCGCAGACTTTCGGCCGCCCGCTTGGAAATGGCGCCGTAGATTTTGTCGCGCAGCGTCTCGCTGGCGGACTTCATCGACACCGCCAGATTGGCCGAGTCGACCTCGCGCAACACGCGCTGCAGATCGGCCGGCTGGAGGCGGCTGAGGTCCTCGAAGCTGAACATCTTCTTCCGGATGGCGGAGCCGAGCTGGGCATTGCGCTCCTCGAGCCGGGTGAGCAGGTTCTTGGACATGTCCTTGTCCAGCTGATTGAGCAGGTCGGCCACGGCGCGCACGCCACCGCTGCGGTGAAAGGCGGGCCGGACTTTCTTGTCGAAATGCTTGCCGAGCGAACGGACGATCTTGGCCACCAGCTCCAGCGAAGTGGACTCGATGGTGCCGAGACGCTCGACGACTTCTTCGCGCAACTCCGGGCTCAGCAGGGTGAAGACCTCCGCGGATTTCTCGTTGTCGAGGTAGGAAAGAACAAAGGAAATGGTCTGGGGCTGCTCGGATTTGATCAGATTGAAGATTTGCCGGCCTTCCATCTCGCCGATGTCCTTGATGACCTCAACCGAGGTGCCGACCGGGCCGATCCGGCCGACGATGGCCGAGGCCTTGTAGTCACCTTTGGCAATCTCCAGCGAGCGTTGCGCATAAGCCAGGCCGCCGAGCGAGGAATTGACGCTTTGGGCCACGATGGAGCCAAACTCATCCATCGCCTGTTTCTGCACCGACTCCGACACGAGCGGAAAAGTTGAAATCTCGCGGGAGAGCAGCTCGATCGTGGCGTCATCAAGGTGCTTCAGCACCTCGCCGGCCGCATCGGGTCCGACCACGATCAGGAAGATCGCGAGTTTTTGCTGCCGGCTCAGCTTGGAATAGTCGATGTCAGCCATGGCAGCATCAGTTCTTCGTGCCGGCCGGGGTCGCGACCCAATCGCGCAACGCGACGCCGATGTTGGCCGGCTTATGGCGGATCAGCTGATTGAGCATCTCGGGCGTGATGCCGTTGGTGCCGTTGGGCAGCGCCCGGCCCATTGCCTCCGGCGGGAGCGAGAGGACCTCGACCGGCACCGGTTCCGGTTTCTGCTTGGAAAGCATCCGCATGAAGAATGCGAAGACGACGAGCGCGAGTCCGACGGCGCCCCAGCTGCTCCCCGCCTCGATCCAGCCCATCCAGCGGCTTTCGCTCCGGATGGCTTCGAGCTGCGCCGGCAAAGCGGCGGCGGATTGGAACGGAACTTCCTGCAGCGAAACCAACCCTTCCACTGACTGGCCGGCGGCCGGCTTGAGTCCGAGGGCGTTGAGCACCACCTGGCGGAGGGCGTTCAATTCCTCCGGCGTGCGTTTGGGGGCCACGGCCTCGGCCGCGGGCGCCCCGGCCCCGGCGGCCACCGCCACGGCCGGACGTTGGGCGACAAAGACCGCGGCACTGACATTCTTCACGGTGCCGGGAGTGCGACTGACATTGGTCGTCGTGCGATTGATTTCGTAGGTGGTGGTGCGGTTTTTCCGGGTTTGCTCGTTGGTCGAGGTCGGGCTCGCCGCCGGCTCGGCGGTGCCGCCGGCTGCGGGCACATTCGCGCTCGCTCCGACCGCCCCGCCATTGTTGCGCTGCTCGACGGCACTGGTGGAGTCCTCGGTGACGGTTTGCGACCGCACGACCTGGCCATCCGGGTCGTATTTTTCCTGAATGGAGGTGGTCGCCTCGGTCTCAATCTCAGCGGAGACCCGCACGACCGCATTGCCGGGCCCGATGACCTGGGCAAGCATGGTCTCCACTTTCTTGGAAAGATAGTCCTCCACCTGCTGCTTGTAGCGCATCTGACTCGACGCGGTGCCCAGCGTCGGATCCTGCTTCAACTCCTCGGAAAGCACCCGCCCGTGATTGTCCACGATCGCGACCGAATCCGGTTGCAAGCCCTGCACGGCGTTGGCGACGAGATTGCGGATGGCGTTGACCTGCTCGGTCTCGAGCCGGGTGCCGCCGACATCGACGAAAACCGAGGCGGACGGCTTGATGCCCTGCTCCGTGAGCAGCAGCCGGTTTTCCGGCTGCACAATCATCACCCGCGCCGAGCGGACGCCCTGCAGCTGGGTGATGGTCCGGGCGAGTTCGCCCTGAATGGCGCGCAGATAATTGGTCCGCTGGACAAAATCAGAAAGGCCGAACTGGCCCTTGTCAAAAATCTCAAAGCCGACGCCGTCGCCGCTCGGCAGGCCTTTGGCCGCCAGATCCATCCGGAGCTTGTAGACTTGGTCGGACGGCACCTGCACCGCCGTACCGCCGGCGGAAACCTGGTGGGGGATATTTTGCGCCTGCAGGTAGCCGATGACGGACGCGGCATCCTTCTCACTCATGCGGCCATAAAGCAGCTGGAAGTCCGGCCGCTGCGACCACACGACCACCGCGCTGAGGCCGACGATGACGACGAGGGACGCCACGATCAGCGAGACCCGCTGGTTGAGACCGAGTTCACCCCAGAGGGCGAGGAGAGATTTGGCGAAATTGTTCATTAATTAAAAGTCCGATGGGCTCACACCGACATCCGCATGAGTTCCTGGTAGGATTCGATGAGCTTGTTGCGCACTTCGACCATCAGGGAAAAAGAAACTCCGGCCTCCTGCATCGCGATGACGCTCTGGTGCAGTTGGTCGCTGTCGCCGAGCAGCACCCGTTTGGTGAGCGCCTGCGCTTCCGTCTGCTTGGCGGCCACCGACGCGACGAGCCCGTCGAGCATCTGGCCGAAACCGTCCGTGGGGACCGAACCGCCCGCACCGAGGTGGATGCCCGGCAGTTTCGGCAACGGCCCGTCGATCTTCGCAAGGGGCGAGGCGCCGGAGAGCAAGGGGCTGATGGAGCCAACGGGCAGCATGAGGGGAAGAGAAGACGGGAGAGAGAGGCGGGGTTACTTGCCGATTTCCAAGGTGCGCATGGCCATCTGGCGGGCGTTTTTCACCACGGAAAGATTGGCTTCGTAGGTGCGGGAAGCGGTGATCAGATCCACCATCTCCTGGGAGAGATTGACATTGGGCATGGTCACCAGGCCGTCGGCCGAAGCGTCCGGATGCTGCGGATTGTAAACCTGCTGGCCCGGAGTCTTGTCCGTCGTCACCTGGGCCATGCGGATGCGCTGCAGCCCGCTGCCCCCCGCACCCTGGTTGCGAATCAATTCAGTCTCGAAGGACACGAGCTGGCGCTGATAGGGCCCGCCTTTCGGCGTGCGCGTGGTCTGCGCGTTGGCGATGTTCTGGGCGACGATGTCGAGGCGGGTCTTCTGTGCCGCGAGGGCGCTGGCACTGATGTCGATTCCGGAAATAAGATTCATGGGAGACGGTCAGAATAGGGGCGCTCAGGAAACGCGGCCGGTAATGGCCATTTTCAGTGACTTGATGTTCGAGGTGATGATGCTCGCCAAATACTCGTGCTCGACGGCATTGCGGTTCATCGCGAGCAACTCGGTTTCGATCTCCACGGAATTGCCATCCGGGCGAATGGTCCGGGCGTTGGGGTCGGCGATGATTTGCGGGCGGAGGGACGCCGACGCGGACGACAGATCACCGGCCGCCACGCTCGCCTTCAATTGTTCAACAAAGTCCGGCGCCACATCCATCCGGCGGTAGCCGGGGGTCTCGGCATTCGCAACGTTGGCGGAAATCGCGCCCTGCCGCACCACGGCGGCGTCGAGAAGCTTCCGGGCCAAGATGTAATTGTCAGACTGGAAGATCGGATTGACCATGTGCAACCGACTAACGCAACCGCCATGCCAGTAATCCGGCTGGCGGCGGAAAGCCCTGCTTTGCAGGAAGAAGAAATATTCTCGTTCGCTCCAACCGCGAGACCGGGCCCGGCTCGAAAAAAACCCCGCCGCGAAGGGAAATTTTTGCCTTCAACCGCCCCGTCGTGACGACAACCGCTACATTTGCCCGCAATTGTGCCGATAACCAAGCTAAGCAATGAGGGAAAACGAATTCGAATTCATCCGTGGCCTCGTTTACGAGCATAGCCGCATCAACTTGGGGCCAGACAAACGGGAATTGGTGTCTGCGCGTCTGGGCAAGCGGCTGCGCGCCACGAATCTGACCGATGTCGGAGACTATTGTCAGCTCCTGAAGGCGGAGCGCGACGGAGCCGAGTTGGCCCACTTGATCGATGCCATTTCGACCAACCATACCTTTTTCTTTCGCGAGATCGCCCATTTTGATTTTTTGAGCGGCGCGCTTGTGCCCGAGATGAAAGCGCGGGCCCGCACCGAGCGCTGGCCGCGGTTTAATGTGTGGAGCGCGGCCTGTTCCTCCGGAGAGGAGCCCTACTCCATCGCGATGCTCCTGGATGAGTGCCTCGGCGGCACGTGGCCGTGGCGGATCGAGTGCACCGACATCTCCAACCGCATCCTCGCGAAAGCGCGGGACGGCATCTTTCCGGAGGAGAAAGTGAGCAAGCTCGCCCCGGAGCGCATCCGGAACTATTTTCAACGCGGCTTTGGCCCGCACGAGGGAAACTTCCGGGTCAAGTCCTCACTGCAAGCGGGACTCGGCTTTACCCAGTTAAACCTGCTGGAGGGCGAGCCGCCGTTTCAGGAACTGTTTCACGTCATTTTCTGCCGCAACGTCATGATCTATTTTGACCGGCCGACGCAGGAAGAGCTCGTGCAAAAACTCTCGCACCGTCTGGTGCCGGGCGGATACCTTTTTGTCGGTCACTCCGAAAGCCTCACCGGCATCCGGCATCCGCTCCAGACCGTCAAGCCGGCCATTTACCGGCGCCCACCCGCCAAATAGCCCTCATGTCGCCCCGTAAAATCCGCGTCCTGATCATTGATGATTCCGCCGTCGTCCGCCGGATGGCCACCGATGCGCTGAACGCGGATCCGGACATCGAAGTGGTCGGGACCGCGATCGACCCGTACGCGGCCCGGGACAAGATCACCGAGCTGAAGCCGGATGTCCTCACCCTCGACATCGAAATGCCGCGGATGGACGGGCTCACGTTTCTCGAAATCCTCATGCAGCGCCGGCCGATGCCGGTGATCGTGATGAGCTCGCTCTCCCAACGCGGTTCCGAGCACGCCTTGGAGGCCCTCCGCCTCGGCGCTTTTGATGTTCTGGCCAAACCCCATGGTTCTTTTTCCTTCGATGAACTCGGGGTCCAACTCATCGCCAAGATCAAGGCGGCGGCCGGCACCGCCCTCCGGGCCCTGCCTCCGCCGGTCCGGCACGTCCGCGGCATCGATGCGGCACCGCGCCCCGTCGTCGCGCCAGCCGCCCTCCGCAAGTTCGACCCGCGCGCCCTCATTTTGCTCGGCGCGTCGACCGGCGGCACGGAGGCCCTGCGCGATGTCATCACCCGCCTGCCGCCCAACCTGCCGGGCATCGCGATTGTGCAGCATATCCCGCCCATTTTTTCCCGCGCCTTTGCCGACCGTCTGCGCAGTTTGAGCGCCTTGGATGTCCGCGAGGCGGTCGATGGGGACCGGCTGGCGCCGGGCGTCGCCCTCGTCGCGCCGGGCAATTTCCATCTCATGCTGCAATGGCAGCACGATCACTATCGCGCGCGCGTGGTTGATGGCCCGCAAGTCTGGCATCAGCGCCCGGCGGTGGACCTGCTCTTCAAGTCGGCCGCCGACTGCGGCGCCGGACCCTATACAATCGCCGGGGTCCTGACGGGCATGGGCAAGGACGGCGCCGAGGGCTTGCTCCGACTGCGGGAGAAAGGCGCCACGACGTTCGCCCAGGACGAAGCGAGCTCGATCGTCTACGGCATGCCGCGGGTCGCCTGGGAAAACGGAGCGGCGCAAAAACAGGTCGCACTCAAACAAGTGGCTGATCACATCACCCGGCAGTTTGCGCCCAGCTCCGACACCCGGCCGGCCGTCGCCCGTTCCTCGTAATCATCCCGGAAGCATTTCCCCCCCAACGCCTCCTCCGCATGCCATCTGTTTCTTCCCCCCTTTGTCGGAGCCTGCAGCCAGGCGATTCCAGCGGTTACCCGCCAACCGGCGCCCCGCATCGCCGGCCCGCAAGCCCCTCTCTCCCGACCAAGCCAACGCCCGCTTCGGAATATCGGCCCCACCGCGAATGAACGTTTCCGCCCCCACCGCCGAACCGCCCGCCATCCTGATCGTTGACGATGAGCCCTTCGTTCTGTCCGCCCTCAAGGAAACCCTGGAGCGCGAACGCTACCACGTCGTGGCCGTCAACAGCCCGCTCAAGGCCCTCGCCATTCTCGCCGAGCGCGACTTTGCCGTCATCATCTCCGACCAGCGCATGCCGGAAATGATGGGCCTCGATTTCCTGATCGAAAGCAAACGACTCCGACCTAACACCTCGCGTATCCTCATCACCGCGGTGCTGTCGCTGCCCACGCTGGTGGATTCGATCAACAAAGGGGAAATCTTTCGCTTCGTCGCCAAGCCTTGGCTGCGGGAGGAACTGACTGCCACGGTGCGCAACGCCGTTCAGCGCCACGATCTCATCATCCACAATACAGCGCTCCAAGCCGAAGGCATCCGCCTGAACAGCGAACTGAAAATCGCCAACACCACCCTGGAAGCCAAGGTGCTCGACCTGGAAAAACAGCGGCAGCAACTCGACGACGTCAATCGCGAGCTCGCCACCTCCTACGAACATTCCCTCGAGCTCTGCCGGCGCATTCTGACCACCTTCGATCCCGTCCTCGGCGGCCAGGCCAAGACATTGGTGGAGGTTTGTTCCCGAATGGCGGAGACGGAGCATTTCACCGCCGAGGAGCGCCACGTGCTGCGCTCCGCCCCGCTGCTGTGCGACCTCGGCCTGATCGGAATTCCCCGCGAACTGTTCCGGGCCTTCCGGAGCCATCCGGACCGGCTGACCGAGCGGGAACGCTCGATGCTCCGCAACCACCCGGTGTTTTCGCAAACCCTCGCCACGTTTGTCGACAGCCGTCCCGCCTTGGGTGAGACGATCCGCGCGCACCACGAACGCTACGACGGGCAAGGCTACCCGGACGGCCTCGCCACCAACAATATTCCCTGGCCGGCCCGCTGCCTCGCCGTCGCCGTGGATTTCGTTGAATCCGGCCTCCCCAAACAGGCGGCCCTCGACGCGATTCTCGCCGGGTCCGGCCAGGCCTACGACCCGGAAGCCGTCCGGCTGTTTCTGAAAGTGACCCAACTGGCCCGCCTGCCGCGCCAAGTAAAAGAGATCATGCTCGAGGAGCTTGAACCCGGGATGATCCTCGCCAGCGGGATCTACAGTCCGCATGGCCTGCTGCTCATTGGCGAAGGCCAGGAACTCGGACAGGCCACGATCTCGAAGATCAGAAGCCACAACCAGGTTACTCCGATCCAACAGCGGCTCTTGGTATATTTGTGACCCAACTCGAGCCAACGGACACGAGAAAGGCTAAATATTCGCCCGCGGTAGCCGTTAATAGCCTTACCCCGGTATGTTTTCCCGTTCCGGCGGTTGTCTTCATGCCATTTTCTCTCAGCAACCCGACAGAGGACGCCACGGCGTAACCCGGAACTTGACCATGGGCTCGCCAACCGTCGCCTCCATTTTTGCCCAACGCGTCATCATCGGCGTCGGCGATATGGCCGTGTCCAACAACGCCCAAGTGACGCTCAGCACCTATGCCTTGGGCTCCTGTATTGGCGTCATCGCCTATGATTCGGGGACCAAGGTCGGCGGGATCCTGCATTTCATGTTGCCCGACTCCCGCATCTCGCCGGAAAAGGCCGCCAAGCAGCCCGCCATGTTCGCCGACACCGGCCTGCCGCTGCTCTTCCGGGCCATGGCCGGACTGAAGGCGGAACGGCACCGGGTCCGCATTTTTGTGGCCGGGGGCGCCGGCATGCTCGGCGGTTCCGACCCCTTCAAGATCGGCGAACGCAACTCGGGGGTCAGCCTCGATTTCCTCGCTAAGAACGGTCTGCCTGTGCTCTACCGCCAGATTGGCGGCTCGATCAATCGGACGGTCCATCTCGACGTAAGCAACGGCAACATCGGATTGAAAACTCCGATCGGAAACGACCAGTTCAGCCTCGCCTGAGAAAAGCAGCGCGAAGGAGCGCCCTGAGCCGTTGGCCAGGGAACGAATTTTCGGACTGCGCCGGTAAGTGCCGGTCGCCCGTTCCCACGCTTTTCGATTCACATCGACTCTTCAGTTATCGCAGCGTGCATCAGGATTCCGGGTAGCGGCAGGCATCCCTGTCGGCTCGACCATTTCGACCAAACCGATGCCAGCATCCTCGTGGTATTAGCCGTTATGGGATCATGCAATGGGTGGGCGTCGGTTTCCATACCGACGCTCGTCCCCGATGGGCCCGGTTGTTCGCGGCTGGGAGCCCGGGGCCAGTCGCGCCGGGTACCCGCTATCGCTCTCGCAGTGGAGCCCTTCGACTGGCTTAGGGCCTTGAGTGTGTCGAAACGGCGGGCTGATCCGCCCGACCTCATGCAGCGCCAGCGTCAGTCTATTTTGCGGCCTAAAAAGCTCGACCTATTCACGAGCGGAATTGACGCACAACGGCGTGATTCCGGATTGGACTCACCGCGAATGACGATGTCGCTTCGCTCAGAACGACCGCTCGGTTCAGAATGACCAATCAGCTTGAAGCTGCGCCCGCGGCCTGGCTATCGAGCATGCCGCGCAACCGCCGGCCGACGACATCGAGGGCAAAGGGTTTCTGCAAAAAGTCGATCGAGCCGAGCCGCTCCAGCGCGGCCCGATCCTCTTGATCAAGATTACCGCTCAACATCAGCACCTTCAGGCCGGGTCGCGCCATACAAATAACCTTGAACACTTCGATCCCATTTGCGCCCGGCATATTCAAGTCCAGCAGCACGGCCTCAAGCGGCTGATCCAACCGGCCCAAGTAGTCGATCGCTTCGAGGCCGTTGGTGGCGGTCACCACCCGATAGCCTTTCGCCGTAAAAGTCGCTTCCAGGAGCCGGCGGAGCGACGGTTCATCATCCACCACCAAAATCGTCTCGGTCCCGCCGGGAAACTCCCCGTCGACGGAGACCACCGGAGGACAAACGATCGCATCGGCCAACGGTAAGCCGACGAGGAACGCGCTTCCGGCTCCGGGAGTGCTCTGAACATCGACGAACCCCTTATGGTTGGTGACGATGCCATAGACGACCGCCAGCCCGAGGCCGGTGCCTTGACTGCCGGGCTTCGTGGTGAAAAACGGTTCGAAAATGTGAGCCAGCACGTCCGGCGTCATCCCGGTGCCGGTATCCGCCACGCGCAGACAGAGGTATCTCCACCGGGGATCCACCCCGGCGAGTCCGGTGAGTTCGGACCCCTCGCGCACCTGGGTGCTGATGGAGACCGTGCCACCCTGCGGCATCGCATCGCGGGCATTGACGCATAAGTTGAGCAGGATCTGTTGCACTTGGCTCTGGTCGGCCAGCAACGAGGGAAGTTTTTCCGCCAAATTCATTTCAAGCGTGACCATTCTTGGAAACGTCTCCGTCAGCAAGGCGACCAACTCCCGGACCTGCTGGTTGAGGTCAAAGGGCGCAAACTTCACTTCGTTTTTGCGGCTGAAAGTCAAAATCTGGCGCACCAGTCCGCTCGCCCGTTGGGCGGCGCGGTGAATTTCCTGGAGGCTCTTGCGGGCCTGCGCGGGATCGGAACTGTGGTTGAGACAGAAGTCCGCGTAGCCGTTGATGATGGCGAGCAGATTGTTAAAATCGTGCGCAATCCCGCCGGCAAGCGTGCCCAGGCTCTCCATTTTTTGCGCCTGCCTCAGTTCCTGCTCCAGCCGCTTTCGGTCGGTGATATCCTCCCGCAGGCACAGCAGATTCGTAATCTCGCCGGTCGGACCGCGCAGGCTGGTCACCTGCACCGATTCCCACACCTGGCGACCATCAGCCCGGTAGGACATCAACTCGCCGCGCCACTCCCGGTTGGCAAAGACGGTCTGCAGCATGTTGCGATAGGAGGCGTCGTCTGGATGTCCATCGCGCAACACCTCGGTGTTGCGATCCAGGATATCCTCCAGCATGCAGCCCGAGGCCTCGGTGTATTTCGGGTTCACGTACTGCACCCGGCCCTCGGCGTCGGTGATGATCATCGCCACGGGCGACTGCTCGACCGCGCGGGAGAGTTTCAGGTACTGCTCCTCCGCCAGACGCTGTTTGGTGATATCGCGCCCGACGGCCCGCAGGCCGCAAATCCGCTCGGCCGCATCCCGGAGCGGAATTTTTTCCCACGCCACCCAGCGCCAGCCCTGCGGCGTGTTGCACCGGTGCTCTTTCACGACGCGATGGGGCGGATGCGACAGCTCCTCCAACACCTCGTCCAAAGTAGCGGCATCGTCCGGATGCACGAGTTCCTGAAAAGGCACCCCGCGCCACTCCGACGCGGCCCGGCCAAATTTTCGGGCGAAGGCCTGGTTCACCACCAAGAGGCGGCCGCTGCGATCCCGGCAATAGGTCGGATCGGCACTGCTCGCCCACGGGCCCAGCAGCGCATCGAAAGCAGACGGTGGATCCGCTGCCGCCATCGGCGCAAAAGAAAATGAAGACATGAGTTAGGGAAACTATCGACTGGTTCGACCCAGACTTTAGCCGAGATGGCGAACGGCGCCACCTGCGGACTAGGGGGTGTATTCAAGCGGTAGGGCGGAGCGGCTCGCCGTTTCGACAAGCTCAAGGCCCTGAGCCAGTCGA
>CAZAOI010000014.1:0-22681 GCA_964486705.1 uncultured Oleiharenicola sp.
GGCGGTGTCGCGAGCAAGCTCGCTCCCACAATTTCGACTGCATCACTCCGGCTAATACCACTCTCTGTTTTTGCGTTTTTTGTGCTCTTCCAGCCAAGGCGCAGGCCGGGCGACTGGTCCCGGGTTTGCAGCAGCAAACAACCGGATGTGGCCAATTCTTCTGCGGAATTTGAGTTGATTAGCGTTCATGAGCGGGGATGAGCGGTTTCTCCTCGGCGTTTTCTCGCTTGAGTCCGGCTGAGCCAAGCGGGCCGCCGCTGACATTGCGCCGGTCGCGCCGGCCCGTTGGGCCCAGCCGACGGGGACGCATCGCCGCTGCGGCCAGCCCGGACGCCGCACATCTTTTCAATCCGACGCATCCGCTTTCCGTGCTCGTCGGGCGCGGAAAGAAGGCTGCATCGGGAAAACGATCCGTCCCGCCGGCGTTCGAGGTGCGGTGCCGGCGGGATCGCGCCGGTGCTTGCATCCCGCTTGGGAGAAGGGCAGCGTGGCTCGATGAAGAGGCCGGAGGTGCTGCTAATTTTCCTGACCCGCTTTGAGGAGAGCATGGCGATGCTGAAAGGCATCGCTCACTACGAGCGCACCCACCAACTGTGGACGGCTTTCCACGATGAGCAGGCGCGCGTTGAGACCGAGCCCTATTGGCTGCGCAGTCGGGATTGGGACGGGGTCATCAGCCGGCACACCACGCCGGGGCTCGTCAAGGCCTGCGCCAAACGAAAAATCCCGCTGGTGGATCTGAACGACACGCAGCCTTTTCCCGGCGTGCCGAAGATCCGGCCCGACAATGTCGGCATGGGCCATCTCGGCGCCGAACATTTTCTCGAACGGGGTTATCAAAATTTCGGCTTCAGCGGCTATTCCGGCGAGTCGTACGCCCTCGAGCGGCGGGACGGTTTTGTCGAGGCCCTGCAACTGGCCGGGCGCACGTGTGACCTGCACGAGGTGAATTACCCCGGCGATTTGAATCCCATTTGGGATGCGGCGCAAATCTCCACGCTGGGCGAGTGGCTCAAACGCCTGCCCAAACCGGTGGCAATCATGGCGTGCCATGACTTTCGGGCGCAGCAAATCCTCACGGCCGCCGATCTCAACGGGCTGCTGGTGCCGGAGGAGATTGCCGTCCTCGGGGCGAACAACGATCCGATCCGGTGTGAGCTGTCCTCGCCGCCGCTGTCGAGTGTCGCCCCCAATGCCTTCCAGTCGGGCTATCGCGCCGCCGAAGTCCTCGCCGAGATGCTGGAGGGACGCCCGCCAGCCAGCTACGATCAGCGGATTGAGGCGATGGGGGTGGTGACGCGCCTGTCCACGGATGCGCTGGCGATCAACGACCGCAACATGGCGGCGGCCCTGAGCTACATCCGCGCGCATGCCTGTGACGGCCTGAAGGTGGAGGCCGTCAGCAAACACGCCTTTGCCTCCCGCAGTCAGTTGGAGAAAAAATTCCGCCAGCATCTGGGTCGCTCCCCCCAGGCGGAGATTCGACGCGTGCAGGTCGTGAAGATCCGGCAGCTTTTGATCGAGACGGATTTTCCCCTGAAGAAAGTCGCCGAACTCACCGGCTTTGAGCACGTGGAATACATGTGCGTTTTTTTTAAGCGGGTGACGGGGGATTCGCCGGGGATCTATCGGAAGAATCATCAGGCGAATACCACTCAATTGACCGGGGGCGGCCGTGGCCGGCCCGGGCTTCGTTAGAGCGGGAAAGGGGAGGCGGGCCGCGGCAACAAATCTCAATTGCCGTGCAAGTGATCTCATTCCCGTCTGACCGGGAATTGTCTATGTTCACCCTGTCCAACTCCGAATCAGCTTTGGATTCGACCCGGCGCACGTCCCCGTGGGCCGGTTTGGCAAAGCACCCCCCTAACCCAAATGAACATGAATCGACTGCTCATGCGAGTGGGAGCCTATGCGCTCACCTCCGCATTCTGTCTTATCACCGTGGGGCGCCTGACCGCGCAAACCACTACGGCTCCTGCGGCCCTCAAGCCGGCTGAGGAAGAGGTCATCGAGCTTTCACCCTTCGTCGTCACGGCGGATGAAGGTGGCGGCTACCAAGCCAAGGATACCCTCGCCGGCACGCGCGTGCGCACCGAGTTGAAGGATATCGCCTCGGCGATTTCCGTCGTCACGAAACAATTCATGCAGGACACCGGTTCGAATAACTCGGCCAGTCTCTTGGTCTACACGACCAACACGGAAGTGGGCGGCATCGGCGGCAATTTCTCCGGCAACGCCGGCGGCTTGCAGTTCAATCAAGATGGCAGCCTCCTGCGTCCAAACCAAAACACCCGGGTGCGCGGCTTGGACAGTGCCGACAACACCCGCGACTACTTCCTGACGGAGATCCCGTGGGACAGCTACATCGTGGATCGCGTCGACATGCAGCGCGGCCCGAACTCCATTCTGTTCGGCGTCGGCAGCCCGGCTGGTATCATCAATACCTCCGTCAACACCGCCGGCTTCAAGGACAAGAACGTCGTGGAAAACCGCGTCGACAATTTCGGTTCGCTGCGCTTTTCCGGCGATTTCAACAAGGTCCTGATCCCCGGCGAACTCGCCGTGCGTGTCGCCTTGCTCGATGACCGGACCCTGTACCGTCAAGTCCCGGCCTTTAACAACGACCGGCGCTATTTCGCCTCGGTGCGTTATACGCCCAAGCTGTTCGGCGAGGGCAACAACACCTCGTTCCGCGCCAACTACGAGAAAGGGAAAATCGACGCCAACCGGCCGCGCACGCTGCCCCCGGTGGACGCGATCAGCCCATGGTTCTACACCGGCAAGGACTCCGCCGGCAATTTGAACCTGAACAAGTTCACCTACAATCAGCGTCTGGTGAGTCCCGGTGGCGCCCCGTTCAACACGGCCAATGCCACCAACCGGGGTGCCTATCCTGCGGCGGCGCTGACCAATGGCGTCGTCGGTCGCCAATTCTGGATCGATACCGTGGGTTACTACGGCAATCTGAATGACTCCACGCCGACCGCTTATGGCCAGCCGGCCGGCGGCGGTCAAAACGGCATCGGGCCCAACGGGCTTCCTGATGGCGGCATCGGCGGGTTGAATTCGAGCTCCCCGAAGGCCATCGCCGCCTTCTCCAGTTACATGATCGGTTCCGGCATCCCCGGTGGCGCCAATTACGCCGACCGCAGCCTCAGCGATCCGACGATCTTCGACTTCTTCAACAAGTTGATTGACGGAAACAATAAGCACGAATGGTCCAAGTGGGAATCGTCGAACGTTAATTTCTCGCAGACCTTCTTCCATGATCGGGTGGGCTTCGAGGCCGCCTACGACTACCAACGCTACCAGGACGGACAGCGGGTGTTCCTCGGTAACTCTGACACCTACAAGATCAGCATCGATCTGATCAACACGTTCAATGACGGCACCGCGAATCCCAATGTCGGCCGGCCGTATGTGGCTAATTCTGATGAACAGGCCAACTCGTTGTCCAAGATTTCCCGGGATGGCCTGCGCTTCACGGCGTATGGTGAGATTCGCGCCGACGATTTCCTCGAGAAGGACTCGCGCCTGGCGCACATCCTTGGCCGTCACGTCATCACCGGCCTGGCGAGCGAAGACACGAAGCGCACCTTCAATAAGAACTGGGCGACCTCGGCCGCCATGCCGGAATTTTCCCAGTACATGGGCACGTTCCAAAGCCTGACCGGCCACTTCCGCTCATATAACTACATGGCTTATCTCGGTGGCGGCATGGGTGCATGGACCAGCCCTGCCGGCGCCAATCTGTCGAGCGTGAACTATATCGTCAAAGCGCCAAAAACGGCGAGCGTGAAGGTGTTCGACAGCCACTGGAACAAACCGACCAACCCAAGCGACCCGGGTTATGTCAATCCGGCTGCTCCGTACACCTACACGCCAGTCAATGGCGGTCTGACGGTCAATCCGGTCACCCCGAATCCAGTCACGTCGACGCAATCGGAAAATCCGGCCAATTACATCGGCTGGCGCAATCTGACGGTCAATTACCTCAATGCGGATGCGGGTGATATCGATGCCCTCACGTACAACGCCGGCCGCTTGGAGAACATCACGAAGTCCCAGGCCTTCACCTGGCAGGGCTACATGTTTGACGGTGCCGTGGTGCCGGTCTTCGGCTGGCGCAAGGATACGGTCAAGAATTCCTCCGGCAACAGCGCGCCGGATGCGCTCGGGATTGTGAAGACCGATTTCAACATCGATCCGAAGTCGGCGAAATACGCCACCGGCGAGAGCAGGAGCTGGGGCGGCGTCGTCCATATTCCGGAAAAATGGACCAAGATGCTCCCGGGTCATA
Source organism: uncultured Oleiharenicola sp. (assembly GCA_964486705.1). GTDB lineage: Bacteria > Verrucomicrobiota > Verrucomicrobiia > Opitutales > Opitutaceae > Lacunisphaera. Next base: position 4,301 of record CAZAOI010000014.1, read on the forward strand.
CCAAGCTGAGCTTCTTCTACAACCGCTCCGAGAACTTCAAAGCCGACGCTCCCCGCGGCGACGTCTTCGGCAACGTGATCCCCAATCCTCTCGGCAAGACGAAGGAATACGGCGTCGTGGTCAACACCATGGACGACAAGGTGCAGCTCAAGGCCACCTGGTACGAGACCAAGGTCGCCAACGCCACGCTGGCCGGCGGCAATCCGCTTGGTCAGAACAGCTACTTCCTGTGGGCGATGCCGGTCTGGGGCACGGCGTTCGCCGCCGGCAATGCTCAAGCCATCAAGGGGGTTGAATTCGGCAACAACTGGTCGACCAACTATGCGGCCAATGACGACCCTGCCGCTCCTCAGTACAAGCTGGTCCCCGGCGGCCCGGTCAATCCCGCCTGGTTGGCCCATCCGAGCACGGTCAAGGAAATCGCGGCCGTCGAGGCCTGGCGCAACATTCCTCTTCCCCAGAGCTTCTTCGCCGCCTACGGCAACGAAGTCGCGATCATGGATGTCGCCGCCATCAAGGCCGGTGACTGGGTGAAGGGCGATCCACTGTGGAACGTCAAGTATGACAACCAGCCGATCAGCGGCGGTCAGCTCGCTGGCTTTGGCTCCGGCCCAGTGTTCACGGTCGATACCCTGTCCAAGGGTGTGGAACTTGAACTCGTGGCTCAGCCGACGAAGAACTGGAACATCGCGATTAATGCGTCCAAGACGTTTGCGACCCGTGCGGCCCTCGCGCCCACGATCGTCAAACTGATCAACGATATGACCGAGTGGCTGAATACGCCCGCGGGCGACATTCGCCTGTGGGGCGGTGGCCCGAGTAACGCGATCCGCGATCAGTGGAAGAACAACATTCTCAACCCCTATGCGGTCTTCAAGTCGCAGGAAGGTAGCAATGCCCCTGAAATCGCCCCCTGGCGCTTCAATACGGTTACCACCTACAACTTCGATCACGGCAAGCTGAAGAACTCGTACATCGGCGGCGGCTACCGCTGGGAGCAGGCTCGCGTGTTGGGTTACCAATACAGCGCCACCCTGGACAATCTGGACATCACCAAGCCCTGGAAGGGCGAAAGCGATGCGCATTTTGACATGTGGGTTGGCCATACGCGCAAGTTGTCGAGCAAGATCAATTGGCGCATCCAGGCCAACGTGCGCAACATCGGCGAAGATGTGCGGCTGGTGCCTGTGAGCATCAATCCGGACGGCCAGGTGGCCTACTCCCGCATTGCGGAAGGCCTGACCTGGCAGTTGACCAATACCCTCGAGTTCTAAGCTGGCTTCGACCAGTCTGACTCAGGACGAATTGCAAGTCCGGCGCCCGCAAGGCGCCGGACTTTTTATTTTCTTTGGAGCAATGTCTTGGGGTAGGGCGGAGCGGCCCGCTCCGCCGCGGCGCACCCTCGTGGCAGCCTGATGGGCGAGCCTCAATCGAATGCCAGCGAACTCGATTTTCCCTCCTTTGGGTCCAATGCCCCGAGCTTGCTCCGGCTTGGTCGGAATGTAGGAGCCTGCTTGCAGGCGATTCTGCGGTTGGTCTGGTGGCGGACGCTCCGAATCGCCTGCAAGCAGGCTTCTACAATAGCGAAAGGAAACGGGCATGGTGGGTTTGATCAAAAGCCCGGGTCTTGCCCGGGGGATCTTTACCCTGGGTTCTTCGTATCCGCCGTGCTTCAAGCTAAATTTCGCAGAAGGCAGAGCCACAAAAAGCACAAAAAACGCAAAAGAAGTAAGGTCGGAGCAGATCAATGGTCGGAAGGATTCACTTCCTGAGTGAATGGACCGAAGCTCTTAGCCATATCGATGCAGTCGAATGCCCCGGTCGCTCATGAAAGGTGGAACCCGGCCTCCGGACGGGTTGGTGCGATGCGCGAGTAGAAAACGCGTCCAGAGGCCGCGTTCCACCCATGTCAATTGCATCGTTACGGCTCAGCACCCCATTGCTTTTCTCTGCGTTATTCGCGATCTCCTCGTTTCAACTGCATTTTCGAGGGCGATCTCGAGCCGCTCCACTTTTATTGCTCGAACAATTTTCCCGGGGCTTTTTGCTTAGCGGGAGATGAAATTTCCTCGGACAATCACAGTCGTGGCGGCGACCGCCGGTCTGGTGGGGCTTCTGGCTTTTTTTTCCGCCTGCGGGCGACCGGAGACCAAAGTCGCCCCCACGCCGGCGCCGGCGACCGTCGCGTTGGATCTGAAAAGATTCGCCGCCGAGCCGATCGGCGCCCCTTTCGAGGGAAAACCTTGGATTTCCCACGTTACCATCGCCGACCTCGATCGGGACGGACGAAACGATCTCCTCGCCTGCGATGACCAGTTGGGGGCGGTGGTCTGGCTGCGGCAGGTGGCGCCGGGAAAATTTGCGGAGACGACGCTGTCAGCGAATTTGCCTGGACCGGTGCATGGGGAGGCGGTGGACATCGATGGCGACGGCGATCTGGATCTGCTGGTGGCTTGCATGGGGGAGCTGTTTCCCAACAACGACAAGATTGGTTCGGTCCTCATTTTGGAGAACGACGGCACGCAGCATTTCACCAAGCGCGTGATCGCGGAACAGATCGCCCGGGTGACCGATGTGCGTGCGGGTGACTTTGACGGGGACGGCCGGCTCGATCTGGCCGTGGCGCAGTTTGGCTACGACCAAGGGGAAATTCGCTGGATGAAGAATCTCGGAAACTGGCAGTTCGAGAGCCACATCTTGCTCAGTCTCTCCGGCACGATCAACGTCTGCGTGGCCGATATGAACGGGGACCGCACGCTGGATATCGTCGCCGTGGTCTCGCAGCAATGGGAGGAGATCCACCTGTTCGCGAACAACGGGCGGGGGGAGTTTACGGACAAGAAAATCTTCGGCTCCACGAACGAGGATTTCGGCAGCAGCGGCATCAGTCTCTGTGACGTGAACCGTGACGGCCGGCCCGATATTCTGTACAGCAACGGTGATGGCTTTGCGTATGCCGACCCGGGCAAGCGCCCCTGGCACGGTTTGCAATGGCTGGAGAATCTGGGCCAGGGATTTTTCCGGTATCACCGCATCGGCGACCTCGGCGGCGCCTACAGTCCCGTGGGGATCGACGTCGATGGCGACGGGGCGATGGATGTAGTGGCCATCAGTAGCTTCAATGACTGGAAGAATCCCCAAGCGGCCTCGTTGGTTTATTTCCAAAATGACGGAAAGATGAATTTCACCCTGAAAATTCTGGCCCATCAGCCCATTCAGCTCATGTCCTGTGCCGCCGGTGACCTCGACGGTTCGGGTCGGCCCGCGATCGTGGCCGGGGCCTTTTATTCCTATCCGCCCTTCGACCACATGGCCCGGCTCACGCTGTGGCGCCAGCCGCCGACGCCATGAAGGCCCCCCGGACCCAACGTCGCCGAGTTCTCTGGGCCGGCTTGTGCGTGGTCGGCTTGCTTGGCGCCGGTTGGTTCGGGTGGCGCACGATGCAGCAGCATGCGGTGGTGGCTCAGCACCGGCCGGACCGGCCGGACTTGGGGTCGGGGCCGTCCGACTTGGTGGACGGGTTCGCGCAGGCCGAGAGCGCCGCCCGGAGTTACCTGCGGCCGGTGCGCGGGCTGATTGGTCTCAGCCGGCTTTATCATGCCAACGGTTTTTATCCGGAGGCGCTCCGCTGCTACGAAGGACTCCGGCAACTGGAGCCCGCCAACGCTCGTTGGGCGCACTTGCCTGCCAGTATTCTGGCCGAATTCGGCCGGCTGGAGGAGGCTTTGCCGCTGGAGCAACGCGCGGTCGCCCTGGCGCCCGCTTATCTGCCGGCCCGCCTGCGCTTGGGGGATATCCTGCTGAAGAACAACCAAACCGCCGCCGCGGTCCAAGCCTACGCGCTCGCCCTGGGTCGCGACCCCGACAATCCCTACGCGCGGCTCGGGCTGGCCCGGTGTGCGATCAGCGCCGCGGACTGGTCGCAAGCCCGCGACCACCTGCGCGCGGCGATCCAGTCGCATCCGGATTTTATCGGCGCCTTGTCGTTGCTCGTGACAGTGAGCGAGCACTTCGGTGAGCAGGAGGAAGCCTCCGCGTTGAAAGCCACGATCGGCAAACGCGAATTTTCCGATTTGCCCGATGAGTGGCTCGCCAGCCTCGTGGAGGATTGCCACGACCCTTATCGGCTCAGCGTGGCGGCGGCGGTGGCCAAGGCGGCTGGTGATGCCGCCACGGCCCGCCACCAATTGGAACGGGCGATCGCCCTCGCACCTGCGAGCAGCGCCTACCGGCGGCAACTGGCGACCCTGCTGACCGGCGAGGGCGACCTCCGCGGGGCCCGGGAGCATTTGGAAAAAGCGGTCGCTTCGGCCCCGGACGACGCGGACAGCTGGCTGTTCCTGGTGCAAAATCTCACCGCCCTGGGCGAGGCGGAGAAGGCGGAGCAAATCCTCGTCCAAGGACTCGCGGCTTGTCCGCTGTCACCCAGTCTGCATCTGGAGCGCGCGCGCTGGTGGAGCAAGACCGGCCGGCCGGACGAGGCGATCGCCGCATATCGCGAAAGCTATCGGCTGCGGCCGAGCGAGGCGTCGCCGCTGGTGGAACTGGCCAGCGTCTATTTCTCGGTGAATCGGGTGGAGGACGCGACGGCGGCGCTGCGGGAGGCGTTGCGCAAACAGCCGGAGCACCCGATCGCGCTCGCGACGCTGGCGCTGGTGGCCATCAGTCAGGGCGATGAGAGCGGGGCGAGGGGCTGGTGGAGCCGGATTCGACGGCAGTCCGGCACCCCGCCGCAAGTGGTAGATAAAGTCCGGCAGGCTTTTCAGGCCCAGTTCGGCGGCGTGCTGCCCTGAGTTAGGATCATGCATTTGGTGGGCGTCGGTTTCCACACCGACGCTCGTCGCCGCCGTTAAAACGCGGAGGTCGCGGAGAACCCAGAGGAAAGAACAATCCCATGCGCTCAAGTGCAGACTCACCCACCGGGTGAATGGATTTCTGTGATCACTCTGATACCACGCTCTGTTTTTGCGTTTTTTGTGCTTTTTGTGGCCAATCCTTCTGCGGAATTTAAGATGATCCGGTGAAGGAGTTTTCCCGGCTCGTCTTCGTCGCGCATCGGCCTCGCGACGCCGACTCGCGCGCTAGCGCCCGGGGGCGGACAAGGTCAGGGTGGTCGACTGGGCGGGGATTTCATGCTGCGTCACGGCACCCCAAGGCCACCGGACCTGAATCAAACGCAGCGGATTGGAATCCACCCAACCAAAGAAACCTGCGGCGGTGGACTGGCTGGAGAAGCCTGAGCCGGCGGAGATTTCACTGGTTTGTTTCGAACCATCAGCATGGACAGCGGCGACGATGGCGCCGACTGCCGTAGGGTTTCCGGCCGGACCCTGGAGTTGGACTCGCAGCGAATGCCGGCCGGCCACCCCTTGGTTGCGAAAAGCGAGCGTCGTGCTGTTGTTCCGACTGATCGCGAAATCGGGCCAGCCGTCGCTGTCGAGGTCGAGCACCGCCAGCGCCTTTGCATCCCCCGGCACGAGCAGCCCGCTTGCCGCCACCGGGACCGCGGTGAAGCCGCCATGGCCGTCGCCGTGGAGCAACTGGCTCAGTCCGCCGTCGAAACGGCCGACGACGGGAGAGGGGGCGTAGCTGTTTTGCACCGCGTAGATATCGGCCTTGCCATCGCCATCGAAATCACCCGCGACGATGCCCTGCAGCGGCGCGATCTGGGCCAATGTGGGCAGGGGCGCGAAACGGTAAGGGCCGTCCGCCTGGCTGAGGAGCACGCCGCTGCGCAGCTCGGTGGCGGCGAAACGCTGGGCCGCCGCGAGTTTGTCCGCGCCGAGAATCTCCGGCAGGGTCGCCCGGGCGTAGGTGTCGTTCTTGGGATAGCGCTTGAGCAGGGCCGGGATGGCCGCCCCCAGCTCCTTCCGGCTGCGCCAGGGATAAAAATTCTCGCCCTCAAAATAGGCTTCGATGCCCACAGCCGGGCCGCCCTCCCTGAACTCTCCATAGTACAGGAGCGCCGGATGCGTGGGATCGGCGTGGAACTGGGTGTTGAGCCCGACATTGCCTACGACGTAATCGGGCCGGCCGTCGCCGTTGAAATCGGCCGCGGCAATCGAGTTCCACCACCCGGTGCCGGCCGTGGCGAAGCCGGATTTCTCCGTCCAGTCGCTGAAGCCCCGGCCCAGGTCGTTACGAAAATATTTCACCGCGCCCCATTCCAAGGTGAGCAGCAAGTCGGGCCAGCCATCGGCATCGACGTCGCTCGCGAGCGCACTGGTCACCATGCCGGGTTCCCGCAGGCCGGGGGCGAGGGTGTCGGTGACATCCTCAAAGTGCCCGCCGCGATTCGCGAGCAGCGTGCTGCGGGGCGCGAGGGGATAAAATCCCGGCAACACCCGGGCGCCGAGAAACACATCGAGCCGGCCGTCGCGGTCAAAGTCCGCCGCCACGACGGCGCCGATGCTGGCGGTGATCGGGGGCAGCGCCTTCGCGGGCGCGGGCTGGAGTCCGCCGCCATTGTTGAGGAAGAGCGTGGGCTGATACTCCGGCGAACCGGCCGGCAGACTGCTGCCGCCGCGGGTCACAAGCAGATCGTTGCGGCCATCGCCATCCGCATCGAACAGCAGTGACGGTCCCCCGTTGACCGGGCCGGCCGTTCCGGCGATGGCGTCACCGGCCGCGCTAAATCTTCCCGAGGGGGCGCCGAGCAGAAGACGGGCGCCGTCGAGAGTCGTGCCGCCGATCACCAGGTCGTCGCGGCCATCGCCGTTGAGATCCCCCGCGGCGAGGCCGGGACCGCGGCGATTGTTCCGCATCGGCAGCAGGCGCTGCTGGGCGATCTCGTCGATCAGTTCCTCGCGCGACGCCCACGAGAGATTGGCTGCTTTGCTCACCTCGACAAATTGTCCGGCGGATTGGGCGATCTTGTCCGCGCTGCCGGTCGCGGCGGCTCCGGCCGGCTCTGTGATCGTGTAGCGCTGATCGACCGCGAGATTTTCCAACGTTTGCACCCGGCCGCTGGGCCAGGTTACCACCAGGCGTTTGACCAGCGGGTCGTCTCCCAGCCCAAAATGCAGCAGGGGCTCGCTGCTGGACAAGTAGCCTCGCGCCAGCACCAGGCTCCGCACCTGCACGCCGGCCGCACTTTCGATTCGGACCGTGGCGCCGACGCCGAAACGGTTGGAGGCCGTGCCGCGAAGATCGAGCACCACCCGGTGGCCGCCCGGGCTGTCATTGCGGAGCACCGTCGCGCCTGCGAGGTAGTTGCCATAAACGAGGTCGAGGTCCCCGTCGCCGTCCAAGTCCGCGAACGCCGCGCCGAAACTCACCCCGCGCTGATCCAGGCCCCACGCGGCGCCGGTTGATTCGAAGCGCAGGTCCCCGAGGTTGCGGTAGGCGAGGTTGGGCTCCGCCAACACCGGGCTGTTGCGCGCGATCCGGATCCGCTCGGCGGCGCCTTCGGACGTCATCATCCGCAAGATGAGATCGGTGTTGTGGATCTCGCGATGCATGCCGTTGGTCACAAAAAGATCGAGGCGGCCGTCGTTGTCCAGATCCTCAAAGCGCACGGACCAGGTCCAGTCAGTGGCGGCGAGCCCGGTCAGGTGGGCGGCCTCCAGCACGCGGCCCGTGCCCGTGTTCAGGAAAACGGAATTCCACAGGTAGTTGGGCGCCGCGCTCGATTCATCGCGCGGATCCTTGGTCCGGCTGCGCGTTTCCGCCAAGGTGCGCTGGAATTTCTGGTGATTGCTCGCGGCCATCTCGCCCACCAGCAGGTCGATCAGCCCGTCGTTGTTGAGGTCCCCGAGATCCACCCCCATGGAGGAATAGGGCATGTGCGGCACCACCTGATCGATGACATCGGTGAACGTGCCATCGCGGTTGTTGCGATAGAGGAGGTCGGGGGCGGCAAAGTCATTGGCCACATAGAGGTCGGGCCAGCCGTCGTTGTCATAGTCCCACCACGTGGCGGAATGGCCCTGCGTTTCCTCCCGGCTGATCCCCGCGACGACGCTGACGTCGGTGAAGGTGCCGTTGCGATTGTTGTGGAAAAGGTAATCCCGTTGCCCGGCGGGGTGCTGGGAATTGTCCAGCAGATTGGTCTGCACGTAGACATCAAGCCAGCCGTCGCGGTCGTAGTCGCAAAAGGCGGCCATGGAGGAGCCATCTTTCACCGCGAGGCCGTAAGCCTGGGCCTTTTCCTGGAACGTGCCGTCGCCTCGGTTGAGATAAAGCAGATTGGGCGCGTCATGCCGGCAGACGTAGAGGTCGAGCCGGCCGTCGTTATTGAGGTCCACGAAGGTGGCGCCCTGCTTCCAGATTTTGGCGGCCTCGCCTTGGTCGCCCACGCCGGCCTTGGCCGTCACATCCTCGAATTTGAAGTTGCCGAGATTGCGAAACAGCCGGCTGCTCTCGGTTTTGCTGACGACGAAAAGATCCGGCCGGCCGTCGCCGTCGTAGTCGCCAATGGTCACGCCCGTGCCAATGGCCCCGACCTCGAATTCGTGGTAGCGTTCGTTCCACATCCGGGGGTCGGAATACAGGTTCGTGGTTTGGACGCCGGTGGCTTCGGGGGCGAGGGCCGTAAACAGGGTTGGACCACCGGCCTGGGATCGGGCGGAGAGGGGTTGCCCGCTGATTTCGCGGGCGGGGTCGCCCGCCCGGAGGGGGGCGACAAAGACGAGCAATCCGACGAAGGCAAAAAAAGACAGAAGGCGCATGCGGGCGGGAAAGGCGGACGGGGGTGAAAAAACTCCGTCCGTGAGTGAAAAATGAGAATAATACGAGGGCCGGGCTGGAGGTGAGTCAAGGGTAAGTCTTGCGCGCTCGAGCGAGAACTTTGCTTGCTCCGGATTTCGAACTTCCGGAGGATGGCGCCTCCACTCTTACCCTGTGCCGCCTTCAGAATGACCCTGCCAACTTCGCCGACTCGTCGCATCTGGGCCGGGGTGTTAATCCTCGCGGCCGGTTTTTTGCTTTGGATGAATTATGCCCGGATCCAACGGGTGAACTATGTGACCGATATCGCCCGCGGCGGCGCCCGCGTGACCGCGGCCTCGCCGACCGGTTATGCTAGCGGCGCCCGCGAGTTGATCGTGGGGGAACATCTGGGCGCGAGTTTCGCGTGGATTGCCCAAACCCAACAGATGTTGGCGGGGTCTGAGTGGCGGGTGCGGCAGATCGAGTATGAGAACGTGCCCTACGGCCGCGACGTTCAGGCTGCGTCGCCCTATCGGTGGTGGCTGGGTCTGATCGCCGGCGTCGATCACGCGCTCTCGGGTCGGCCGCTGGGGCTCGCAGTCGAGCGGGCCGCGCTCGCTGCGGATCCGCTGCTGCACTTGCTGCTGCTGGTCGCGCTCACCGTGTTTGCCGCGCGCCAGTTCGGCGCCGGGCCCGCCGCCTGGCTCGCGCTCGGTGTGACGTTTCTTTTCCCGTTTGCCGCGGGGTTTCTTCCGGGGGTGCCGGATGATTTTGCCTTGGTGCTGGCCTTGGCGCCGGGGAGCGGTCTGCTCCTGCTGGTCGGGCTGAAATCCTCTCTGGCCGCGGAACGAGGGTCGATCCCGGCGGCCGCGCCCGCGCCGCGCTGGGTCCGGGGTTGGTTTGCGCTCGCGGGTTTGGTGGGCGGCTTGGCTCTTTGGATCAACGTCGCGGCTCAGGTGCCGCTGCTGCTTGGCATTGTGCTCGGGGCCCTGCTGGCCGCGTGGGTGCGGCGTGCTGCCGCCACGGATCATCCCGCGGGCGGCTCCCCGCTGGCGCTCTGGCGCGCGTGGGCGCTGGGGGGCGCCGCCACGGTGCTGGTCGCCTATTTGGTGGAGTATTTTCCCGCCGCGCTCGGCGGTTGGGAACTGCGGGTGATTCATCCGCTCTATGGATTGGCCTGGCTGGGGACCGGCGAGTTGCTCGGCCGGACGACGGCCTGGATCCAGCTTGGAAAACCAGCCTGGCGTTGGCCGGATCTGACGTCGGTCATCCTCGCTGGCGCCGCGGTGGCGGCGGTGCCGGTCCTGATGTGGAAAATGGGCAATCCGGGTTTCTTGGCGGTCGACGTCCTCGCTTTTCGCCTGACCAAGCAAGCCGATGGGATCATGGCCCCCAGCTCGACGGCCTGGCTGTCCGGCTCGGGAATGTCGGCGGCCGCCTGGGCGACGCTGGTGCCGGTTTCATTTTTGGTGGTGGCGGGGTGGCTCGGCTTGCGCCGCAAGACTGCGGCGCTCGATCGCGCGTCACTGGCGCTCGCGTTCGGTCCCGCGCTGGTCGCGCTCGGCCTGGCTTTCCTTTACCTGCGGGGGTGGCAGTTGCTGGGTGGAGTCCTGCTGCCGTTGCTCCTGGCGGTGACGGTCACGCTCGGCCGCGACGGCGCGTTACGGGCCGCGCGCTGGTCGTGGGCTGCGCTGGCGGGCGCGGCCCTGCTGGCGGGGATTTTTCCCTTGATCGCCGGCGGGGGCTCCGCGGCCACCAACGTGCTCACGGTGCCCGAGGTGGAAGGTCTCGTGGAGCGTGATCTCGCCCAATGGTTGGCCCAGCACACCGCCATCCCCGGCGGACCGGTGGTGCTGGCTCCACCCGGCGTGAGCGCGGCCTTGTATTTCTACGGCGGGTTGCGCGGGTTGGGCAGCGTCGCCTGGGAGAATAAAGACGGACTGCTGGTGGCGATCCGGATCGCGATTTCCAATTCGCGGGACGAGGCGCTCGTTTTGCTGAGGCAGCGCGGCGTCACTCATATTGTGATTCCGTCCTGGGACGATTTTTTCGAAAACTACAAACACTCGGCCTCCATCCAGTCCGGCGAGTTGTTTTTTGTCGGTCTGGACCGCTGGTCGCTGCCGCCCTGGCTGCGGCCGGTGCCCTATCAACTGCCGGGCATTGCCGGTTTCGAAAGCCAATCGGTCCGGATTTTCGAGGTGGTCGACGAGCAGGATGAACCGGTGGCGGCCAGTCGTCTGGCCGAGTATTTTATTGAGATGGGCCAGCTCGAAAACGCGAAGATCGCCGGCCAGGCGCTGCGGCGCTACCCGGCGGATTTCGGGACCCTGGTCGCCCGGGCGCAGCTGGAGGCGGCGTTGACCGACGCGGAAGCCTTCACCGCGGTTTTTACCCCGCTGCTGCAACGATTGGCCGGGGGCGCGGATCGCGGCTTGTTGTGGGATCGCCGGGTCAGCCTCGCGGTCGTGCTGGCGCGCGGGAAGAAAATGGAGCTGGCGCGGGTCCAGGTGCAGCGCTGCCTGGCCGAGCTCACGGAGGCCCGCCTGCGCACCCTCACCACCAATTCGCTCTACCACCTGCTCGTGCTGAACAAGGCGTTGGGCTTGGAGATTGCCGACGTCCGGCTGCGCGCCCTTGCGCTCGCGCTGCTGCCGGTGGAGGTGCGCGCGCGTCTTTAGCCCGGATGCATCACCGTTTTTCCAATCTGACGCCTCCGCTTTCCGCGCCCGACGAGCGCGGAAACGCGACTTCACTCGCGACAGAGTCGGAGTTGGTCGCGGTTAACCCCGACCGTGTCGGCCCGACAGGGTGCATCCGTCACACCTCGGGGTGTGATGGCTGCAGGTTAGTTTCGTCGAGGTTCCCGCCCCTTTGATTCCCACTATGAAGATTCCAACCCCCGCCTGGCCGAGCCTGGGCCTTGCGCTTTTCCTGCTTCTCGGGCCCGGCGCCGGTTTGCTGGCCGCCCCGCCGAGCGCGGGTGCTTCCCCTTTTATCCGTTCTCACGCCGACAGTCTGGTGAACTGGCAGCCGTGGGGCGACGCGGCCTTCGCCCGGGCCAAGCAGGAGCAGAAACCCGTTTTTCTTTTCATTGGTTCCTTTACGAGTGAATTGAGCCGGGCGATGCGGCTCCAGACTTTTGCCCATGGGGCCACCGCGGCCCTGCTCAATCAGAATTTTGTCTGCGTGCTCGTGGATCGCGATGAGCACCCGGAGTTGGTCGCGCTCTACCAGTCCTATTTAAGCGAAGTGAAGCAACTCACCGGCCAGCCCCTGAATCTCTGGCTCACGCCGGAACTGTTGCCGTACGAAGGGGCCGCCTACCTGCCGCCGACCGAAGAGTGGGGCAAGTCGAGTTTCCTCAAGATCGCCCAACAGGCCGGGTCCGCCTGGACGACCGACGCCGCCGGCTGCCGCGCCCGGGCCGCCGAGGCCGTGACGCAATTGGCGGCGGCCACCAAGGCGATGGCGCCGGCGATTTCCGAGCCCGACAAATCCAAGGGCCCGCTGGCCGCCGCGGCGGCCGCCTGGCGGGTCGGGTTCGATGCGGTGAACGGGGGTTTCACCGAGCCCCCGAAAAATCCCGAGCCGGAATTATTGCGCTTTCTGCTCAGGCAATCGCCGGCGGATCGCGAAGCCGCGCTCGTCACGCTGCGAGCACTGGTGGCGAGTCCGCTGCGGGATCCGTTGGATGGTGGATTCTTCCGCTATGCCATCGATGCGCGGTGGCGTCTGCCGTACGCGCAGAAGAATCTGGCCGACCAGGCCCGGATCGCGCTGGCGTTGCTGGACGCAGCGGCGGGCGACGAGGCCAAGGTTTTCGCCGCCGCCGCCCGCGGCGCGCTGGATTATGCCCTCGCCCGGCTGGCGCAGCCCGACGGAACTTTTGCGGCCGCGGAAGACGCCACGGGCGAGGAATTCGCCGGCTATTACGCCTGGACGGAAATGGAAATTGATGCGGTCCTGGGGGCGGAGGCGGCGGTCTTCAAAACGGCGCACGGAGTGGAAGCGGCCGGAAATATTTCCGCGGAAGAGGATCTGACCGGGAAGCTAAATGGAAAAAACCTCCTGCGTTGCTCCCCTGGAAATGGGAATGCGGCCGCTGTCCGTTTGCGGGCGGCGCGCGAACTGCGCCCTGCGCCGCCGCGGGATGGGCCCGCCACCGCGCGGGCTCACGGCTTGCTGCTCGCGGCGCTGGCTCGCGCCGGCCTCCAGTTGGAAGAACCGAGGTATCTCAAGGCGGCGACCCAGCTGTTCGCCGTGGTGCAGAAGGAATTTTCCCTTTCGGCTGCCGGGGAGCTCCGCCACCTGCGCGGGGCGGACACTCCGGCTGGTCCGGCCGACTATGCGGCCTTGGCCTTGGGCTGCCGCGAGCTGGCCCGGGCGGGACGCCGGCCGGAGCTTGAGAAGCTCGCCACCCAGTTGTTGGCGCAGGCCAGCGGGCGGTTTCTCGATCCGGTCAGTGGACGATTCTACGCCACGCCGGCCACCTTGCCGGCGGGAGTTTTTGTTCGTCCGCTGGCGCAGGGCGATGCGCCCTCCGCCGAAGCGCTGGCGTTGATGGCCGGCGTGCCCCCGGCGCAGGCCGGGATCATCGCGGCCGGCCTGCTGGCGCCCGACGCCGCCGGGGCACCCGCTTCCGGCGATGCGCTGCTGGCTTTGGCGCTCTTGCCTTGAAACCCGTCAACCCTGCTTTCCCTCCGTGAAATTCCGCCGACTTTTCGCCGATTTTTTCCGCGGTCATCCGTTGCGCCCCGACGTCTGCTGTGGCGTGCTGCTCCTGAGCTTGTTTACCCTGACCGGGCTGGAGGCCGCGCCGCCGCCGCCCCCGGAGATCTGTGCGCCCGGCACCTCGCCGGCGGGGCCGGGGCCGGTCCAGCCCGAGAGCACCCGGAAAATGGTGGCGCGACTGCAAGCGGCGGCGCTCACCGGCGATCTCTTCAGCAACCCGTTTCGTTTCCCGGAACGGGTGCAGGTGTTGCGCGATCGCCTCGCCGCCACGACCGACCCCACTCAGTTGCGGGCGGTCAAATTGCAGCTGGCGCAGGAACTCCTGAACAACGGCGAATCCGAAAAAGCGCTGCATGAGTTTGAAGACTACGAACGGTTGCTGAAGGAAAACCACCGCCCGCTGAATTCCGCGCAGACGGTCATGCTCCTGACGGCGAAGGCGGTTTGCGCCCTGCGGCTGGGCGAGCAGGAAAATTGCATTGTGAATCATAACGCGGATTCCTGCCTGTTTCCCGTCGCCGGCGGCGGCGTGCACCTGCTCCCGCGCGGCTCGCGCGCGGCCCTCGGCTATCTCACCGAGTTGCTCCGCCGGTTCCCCGGGGACCTGCGCGCGCGCTGGCTCCTGAACATTGCCGCCATGACGCTCGGCGAATATCCGGCGGCGGTTCCGCCCGCCTGGCGCCTGGACCCGCAGCTGTTTGCTTCGGACTTCGACATCAAACATTTCCCCGACGTGGCGGGCGACCTCGGCCTCGATGTCGACGACCTCGCGGGTGGCGTGGTGCTGGATGATTTCAACAACGATGGTCTTCTCGACCTGATGGTTTCGGCGCAGGACACCAGCAGCCAGATCCGATTTTTCATCAACATTGGTGATGGGACCTTCATGGATCGCACGGTCGCGGCTGGCCTGACCGGACTGACGGGGGGACTCAATCTCGTCCACGCCGACTACAACAATGACGGCTTCAGTGACGTGCTGGTGCTCCGCGGCGGCTGGCTGAGCGCCACCATGAAACATCCGGCCTCGCTGCTCCGGAACAACGGCAACGGCACCTTCACCGAGGTGACGGAGGAAGCGGGCCTGCTCCGTTACGCGCCGTCGCAGACGGCGGCCTGGTTCGACTACAATGGGGACGGCTGGCTCGATCTTTTCATCGGCAACGAGACGCAGGGGCCGGACGCGAATCCCTGCCAGTTGTTTCGCAACAACGGCGACGGTACGTTTACGGAATGCGCCGCGGCCTGCGGGGTCGCGGTCGTGGGCTTCGTCAAATCCGTCGTGAGCGGCGACTACAACAACGACGGCCGGCCGGACTTGTATTTGTCGCTGCAGAACAAATCCAATCTTCTCCTGCGCAACGACGGTCCGGTGGGCGGGGGCGCGTCGCCCACGGCGCCTTGGAAGTTTACCGATGTGGCCGCCGCAGCCGGGGTCACCGAGCCCTTCAGCAGTTTTTCCTGCTGGTTCTTTGACTACGACAACGACGGCTGGCTGGATCTGTTTGTCGCCGGTTATCAATTTCAGGATGTGGGTGACGTGGCGGCGGACTATCTCGGCCTGCCCCATGCCGGCGAACGCGCCCGGCTGTATCACAACCGGGGCGACGGTACGTTCGAGAACGTGAGCCAGCCGGCGGGGCTCGACAAATTGCTCCACACGATGGGCTGCAATTTCGGCGATCTGGACAATGACGGCTGGTTGGATTTCTACGTCGGCACGGGTGATCCGAATCTCGCCACGCTTATTCCCAACCGCATGTTCCGCAATGACGGGGGCCGGCGGTTCCAGGATGTGACGACCGCGGGCGGCTTTGGCCAGCTCCAGAAGGGGCACGGCATTGCCTTTGGCGATCTCGACGAAGACGGCGATCAGGACGTTTATTCGGTCGTCGGCGGCGCGATTTCGTCCGACCATTATCACAACCAGCTTTTCGCCAATCCCGGCCATGGCAACCATTGGCTCAAACTGAAGCTCGAAGGCGTGCAGTCCAACCGCGCGGCGTTGGGCGCGCGGCTCAAGCTGGTGCTCCGGACGGCTGGCGGCGAGCGCGTGATCCACCGGTCGGTGACCACCGGCTCCAGTTTCGGGGGCAACCCTCTCCGGGTCGAATTCGGCCTGGGTCAGGCGCTCGCGATCGTCCGGGCCGAGATTTTCTGGCCGGTGACCGGACGGACGCAAATCCTGACCGGCTTGGAAATCGATCGCTCCTACGCGGTGCGCGAGGGAGCCGCGGTGGCAACGCAACTCAACCCAGTTAAGTTTCAGCTCCCCACTGCACCGTCCGCCTCGCACCGATCTCACGCCCATGGCGTCTCGCCTGCTCCGGTAGTGAACCCACCAAAAAAATCATGAGTGCCCCATTTCTGGTCCGCCGCCTTCTGCTTTTGCGCTTCCGCTGGATCTCCTTGTTCGCGGGCGCCGGACTTTTTTGGGCCCAAGCGCTGGCCACCGAGCCGACCCCGGTCAACGCGGCTGTGACGGGCGAACTCGCAGCCTTTGCCGGTTTTGGCTCGGCGGTCGCCAACCAGATGCGCATGGCGGAGTGGAACTGGAGCGACGCGCAATTCGCCGCCTTTGTCGAAGGACTGCGCGCCAGCCGGCAAGGCCGCGCTTATCCCTTCGACGCGGACGCCCAGCAGTTGTCCGATCGGATCAAACAGCGCCTTGCCGAACTCGCGGCGCCGCCGGCCGGGCCGGGCTCGGATCCGATCGATCAATACCTGCGGCAGGCCCGCGAAGGGCTGGGCATGCAGCAGACCGCGAGCAGCCTGCTGTATCTGATCGTCCAGGCGGGTGGGGGGCCGCGACCCCGGCTGACCGACGAGGTCGTGGTGACTGCCACCGTGACGGCGGCGGATGGCAAGACCCCGCTCCCGCAGTTGGCGGCGCAGCATATGAAAATCCGGATGGCCGATTTGATCCCCGGCTTGGCGGAAGGCCTGCAACTCGTCGCCCTCGGCGGCCGAGCGGTCTTCGTGGTCCCGCCGAAACTGTCGTTCCCGTCCGGACACTGGCCCGCCGGCGTCGAGGCGGGCTCGCCGCTGATTTTTCGGATCGAACTGGAGGATATCATTTCCGCCGCGGCGACGCCTTGAAGGATCGGCATCGGTTCTCTGCGCTGTGAACCGGACGGAAAGAGGCGGCGGAAGCGGTCTGAGGCCGGATCAGTTGTCGCTTGTCGGCCGGCGGAAATATTTCCATTCTCGGGCTCAACTCTCGCCATCATGGTCCGAATATTCACTCGCACTGGGTCCAATGCCTCGGAGTTTGCTCCGGCTTGGCTGGAATGTAGGAGCTTGCTTGCAAGCGATTGGGAATGCCCGCGGACGGACCACCTGCTGAATCGCTTGCAAGCAAGCTCCTACAAATATGAGCGGAAATAATTGGCATCCGGTGTTGGAGTTGGTTTGGGCAAATACCTCGAGGCTTGCCCCGGGGATCTTCACTGGGTTGTTCAGGAGCGTCGCAACGCTGGCGGCTATTGGACTCGCTCCAACCGTCGATGCCGCCAGCCAGGAGTGGAAGGACCCGCAGGGGAGTTCCTTTAAGGCCGAGGCGAGTGAAGTGCTGGGGCCGCTCGGGCTTTTTCAGACCGGCCGGGCGGGTAGCCGCCTGATGCCGTGGCGGGCGCTGGCGCCCGCTGACTGCGTTCGTTTCCATGAACAATCCGGCCGCAAGGCGGCCCGGGCGGACGATTGGGCGCAGGCGAAGAGCGCCGTGAGCGTAGAATTGCGGGGCCGGGTTCACCGGGTGGAGGGTGACAAGTTGGTCGAAGCTTCGCTGGCCGGCCGGCCGGAGCCGCAGTTCTTCGTCGTGTTTTATGCGAACAATTCCGTGGGCAAGTCCTGGGACATGCTCGGCCATGCGATCGAGCCTTTCAACCGGCTGCAACAGGCCTTTCCCGGGCAGATCGAAGGATTGTTCTTCGGCATGTGGCACAAGAATGATGAACACCGGGCCATGGCGTTGCAGATGAAACTGCCCTGGCTCGTCGCGGATTATAACGAGGAGCATAAGCTCGCGACAGTCGCCGCGCTCGCCCCGCTGGCCGATCATGAAGCCTTCAGCCTGATCGTGATTAATCGCAGCGGCGTCCCCGTTTTTTCCGCATCCAGTCCCGATACTTTAGCGATCGACAAGGTGTTGGCCGATCTGACGGGCGTGCTGGAACTCATGCGTCCCGGCAATCCTCGCGGCTGGCCCGACCGGGCCTATTACCTTCGTGCGGTTCAGCCGGTGGCGTTTGCCGCCGGCCATGCGGATCCGGTGCTCGTGGGCAACCCGCTTGTGCCGGAAGGCCTCCGCAAGAACAACGTGGCGCGGGTTGACGCCATCATCACCGTGGCGGCTGACGGCACCGTCACCGGCGTCGATCTCAAGCCGGACGAAAAGACGTCCGCGAAAATGGCCGCGGCTCTGGTCGACGCCCTGACGAAGGCCTGTCTCTTTGTCCCGGCGGTGGACCACGGCCAGTTTGTCGCCGGCACTTTCCATTACTATCTTGAGGTCACGCGCTGAGCGGTGCGGAGAGGATTGTCCTCGAAAACTCAGGTGATCCCAATTCCGCAGTCGATCTGAAATTAAGGTCGAAACGGACCGCCGGGCCATCCGCGATTATCCTGACGGCGCACCCAGCGGCCGAGACTCCGGCGCCCGTCCCGGTCGCGCCCGACCCGTCTGCTGAAACTCTATTGTTTAATTCATCTTAAATTCCGCAGAAGAATTGGCCGCAAAAAGCACAAAAAACGCAAAAACAGAGAGTTGTCTTAGATTCGTCACAGAAAGACATTCACCCGGTGGGTGACTCTGCACGTGAGCGCATGGGATTGTTCTTTCCTCTGGGTTCTCCGCGACCTCCGCATTTTAACTGCAATTTCTAGGTTCATTCGCTGGGGGTTCGACATCCCGATCCCGCCACGGCGGGTTCAGGGTGGTCGAGGTGTAGGAGCTTGCTTGCAAGCGATTCGGAGCGCCCGTTGACAATCCACAGTTTG
>CAZAOI010000015.1:0-22106 GCA_964486705.1 uncultured Oleiharenicola sp.
CCGACAGCTCGGGTGGTTGAGCTGTTACCTAGGAGTTGATTTTGGTGGAACGCGGACACGGCGGTCGCGTTCCACCCGGTTCAAATCAGCGCGGCGGCTTTGATCGAAAGCCGCTCAAAAGAGCACGCGTCCGGTGCTGAAGGGTGGGGCCGGCAGGCCCAGCAGATGCGAAAGTGTGGGGGCGAGATCATCCACGCCTACAAGTTCGGTATATCGGCCGGGTTTCACCCCGACGCCGTACCACAATAGTGGCACATGGGTGTCGTAGTCATAAGGCGTGCCATGGGTGGAGCCCGCCGCCCTAAAGAAGTAATAGGGTTTCGGTTGGAAAATGACGTCGCCGCTGCGCGCGACATTGAAACTGAGCAGCATGCTTTGCCCGAACGGATCGTTGACTTCGCGTTTTTCCAACTGGTCGCGGGTGTAGGCGGCCTGGACAAAATCCAGCGTCAGCAGCGCGGCGCGCATCACCGCCTGGGCGGCGGTGGCGGCGACCTGCTTTTCCTTCAGCGCGGAGGGAAAGAGAAAAAACGAGACATCATCGCGGATCGCCCATCGGCTCTTGTCCGCCAGCGGACCAAAGGCCTTGTTCAGGGCCGCCTCGACGGTGTCCTGGATCAGCGCGGCGTCGAGGCGGCCGGCCGGGAGGGACGGATGGGCGGCGTGAATGGTCTCGGGCATCGGGGAGACGCCGTGGTCGGCGGTGAGCACGATCAGGCATTTTTTCAGGCCGACGCGTTGGTCGAGGAACTTGAACAAGCCGGCCAGAATCCGGTCCATGCGCACGACGTTGTCCATGATCTCGTGGCTGTCGGGTCCATACAAATGCCCGATGTGGTCGTTGCCGGAATAGCTGAGGCAGAGCAGGTCGGTGATGCCAGCGCGGGTGCCGAGGGCTTCATGCTCGATGGCGGACTCGGCAAAGTCTTCGAGCACTTCGTTGCTGAAGGGTGTGTTTTCAAACGCGACGTAGAACTTCGACCCCGGCGTCTTGTCGCCGCCCGTGACGGTCCGCGGAAAGGTGGCGCCGAGTTCGCTTGTGGTGGCGGACTCGCCCGGGGCATCGTCGGGGCCCTGGATGGCGTAGGCGGCGGCGGGCAGGACGCGGTCCCAGACCTCGCCGAAGTAGGCGTCGGCCTTGCCGGCGGCATTCCAGGCGGTGACCCAGGCCGGCAGCTCTTTCATGTAATAGGTGGAGCTGACCATGCGGCCGTGCTCCATGAAGTAGGCCGCATTGGCCAGCTTGCCGCTCATCAAGATGGCGGCGCGATGTTTGTTCGAGATGCTGATGACCTTGGGCTGACCGGCCTGGGCCCGCTTCAACTCGTCGCCGACGGTGTTGACGAGAAGGTTGCGCGGCGACCGACCGAGCGAGGGATCGTCGATCCCGGGAAGAAAGGGGGCATGGGAGTGAGGCAGGCCGATAATCTGCACCGTTTTATCGGCGACGCAGGCCATGCGCTCAAAGGTGTCGCGCTCGAGCCAGTCGTTGCCGATGATTCCGTGGAGGTTTGCGTGGACGCCGGTCAACATCGTGGCATGGCCCGGGCCCGTTTTGGTGATGGAGTGCCGGTAGCGGCAGTCCGCGAAATCAGCCCCCTGGGTGAGCAGCCGGTTGAATCCATCCGCGCCGAAATGCGTCCGGAAACGCTCGAGGTAGTCCGCGCGGAACTGGTCGATGCTGATCACGACCACGAGCGCGGGCGCTGCCGGCTCGGTCGCCCGCGTGGGGACCGGGACCAAGACGGCAACAGCCAGCAAAAACACGGGACCGAGGCGGGCAAGGAGGGAGTTCTTCATGAGGAGGCGAGTGGGACGGGAGCGCGGGAGCGGTCCGAGGAGGATGAATGGTCACGGCGGTCAGTCAGCGGCTCAAGGGTTTTAAGAGCGGGGCCGGCCCTGGGGGTGACATTTATTGAGGCTCGCAAAATAGACTGACGCTGGCGTTGTGTGGTGGTAGGGCGGAGCCGCGAGGATGATATCACGTTCCCGGCGCACCGGGCCGGTGCGCCCTCCCCGTCAGTCTGATAGGCGAGACTTAATAGTCCGCCAGAATCGCATCGCCTCCGGGGTGGACTTTACTTTGCTGGCGGCAGCATGGGATTTTTCAACCGATTCACGACGAACAAGCCAGTCAATGTTCCGGCGGCGGAACCCGCCCCGCCCGCGCCCGCGCCGCCAAAGACGGCGGCCGCCGGCGGCGTCCTGCCGTTGCTGGCCGCCGCGCATGAAAAACTGGAGGCCAAGGATCTTCCAGCCGCTCTGGCCATCTACGAACAGGTGCTGGCGGTGGCGGCGGATCGTTCGGATGTATTGATGACAATCTCCGCGGACCTTGGAACCGCCGGGCATGTGCGCGAAATCGTCGAGCTGCTGGCGCCGCGCTACGATGTGGAAAAGCACGGTCCGGCCGCCGGGATCAACCTGCTGCAGGCCTATCTGGCCACCCGGAATGCCGAGGCGGCGCAGCATCTGCTCGATCTGCTTTTTTCCCTCCAGCGGCCCGAGCTTGAGTCGCGGCTGGTGGGATTTTCCAACGCGATCTCGGAGTTGTTCATCAGTGCGGACGAGGCGACCGAACAATCCGTGCCAGAAAAGAAGATCAGTATGGTCAGCATCAGCAAGCCGATCTGGGCCTATGGACTGGAGACGTGGCACGAGCAGATTCTGCCGCGGCCCGAGGGCCGGCGGCGCCGCGTGGTCTTTGCCCAGCTCACGTTGCCGGGGCTGTCCGACTTGCAGGAGCGGGCGGCGCGGCCCGAGGATGAGCAGGGCCGGTTGACCCGGGCGCTGGCGCTGTGGTTGGCCGAGACGTTCGCCTTCAGCGCGGGCTACGAATCGGCCAGTACGGTCGGTCTGATGGGGCAGGAGCATTACGCGCTGTTCCCGATGGAGTGGACGGCGGAGAACCTCCGCCAGCTCAACGAAACCAGCGGGAACGGATTCGATTACATTGTGACCGGCTCGCTGCGGGCGCGCAACGCCGACTACGAAGTGAACCTGCGGATCTGGGAAGTGAAGAAGTTCCGCGAGCTGAAAGCCTTTGCGGTCCGTTATACTCCGTCCACCGCCAACGAGGCGCTGGCGAAGATTCACGGGCAATTGCGCGCCTACATGGAATGGACGGCGCTGCCGGCGGGCAACGGCCTGGCCTACGCGTCGCCGGCGGATCCCGTCTCGTATTTGCAGGCCCTTGGCGCGTCCACCTCGCTTTTTCTCGGAGGCAAAGGCCTGCTGCCCACCGCGCAATTGCGGATGGAGACGGCGCCTTTTGTCCAGGCCGCCTTGACCAATCCCGCTGATATCCGCGCGCAGCTGATGCTCGTGACGGCGCTGATGCAACTCAAGGTCTTGGGCGCCCCGCCGGACGAAGAAGCCTTGGCTCAGGCGCGCGTCTGGCTGGCTTCGGGAGCTGCGCAGGCTGCGGGCATTGTCGGGTTGGACTTGTAGGAGCCGGCTTGCCGGCGATGAACTTAAATTCCGCAGAAGAATTGGCCACAAAAAGCACAGAAAACGCAAAAACAGAGAGTGGTATTAGATTGGTCACAGAAAGACATTCACCCGGTGGGTGAGTCTGCACGTGAGCGCATGGGATTGTTCTTTCCTCTGTGTTCTCCGCGACCTCCGCGTTTTAACTGCGGTTTCTAGGATGAATTGACTCTAGCTACCGATACGGATCGATGCAGCGTCGGCCGCAAAAACACGTTTTGCCCGTGACGGAAAGAAATTCAGCTGTAGGGGCTTTATGCCCCGATTCGAATACCGCATTTTCCTCGTGCGCCCATGATCGGGGCGTAAAGCCCCTCCTACAGCTCGCATCGAGCGCTGTTTCCTAGGAGTTGATTTTGGTGGAACGCGGCCTCTGGACGGGTTGGCTCGATGCGCGCAGGAGAAAACGCGTCCGGAGGCCGAGCTCTACTCCAAGGCAACCGAATGGATTCGGATGGTGCGCTCTCACTCCATCGGGATAAAAATGCCTAAAAAAAAGACCCGGCAATAAGCCGGGCCTGCTTGAGGGGAAAAGATTATCCGCCGCTTACGGGTGCTTGGCGTTGAAGTATCCGATGAAGGCCGGCGTCAGATCGAGCTCGGGATTGGCCTGAAGGATGATCTCACCCATTTTGGCGATGTCTAAAAGCATGTCGATCTCGCGCTCGGTGGCGAAGGCCCGCAGTTCCTTGCCGATCTCGGCGGCCACCGGCGCCTGTAACTCCTGCGCCCGCGCGCCGTAAGTTTCCTGGGCGGCTTGCTGCTTGGTTTGAAATTCCTGCTGCAGGCGCTGACCTTCGGCTTGTTTTTCCGCGATGATCGTGGCGTTGGCCACGGGATCGGCGTTCACCTTGTTGAGTTCCGCCACGAGCGTCCGCAGTTTCTCGTTAAGCAGGGACAGTTCGCCCTTGGTATTGGCGAACTCCAGTTCCAGGCTTTGGGCCACGCGCACCAACCGCTTGAGGCCGGTCGCCGGGTCCAGAAAAGCGCCGCTATTGACGTAGGCGACCCGGGTGGGTCCGACGGCCTTGACGAAAGCGGGAGAACTCGTTTGAGCCGTCAGGGGCGCGACCAAGGCGGCGGCCAACAGCGGCAGGAGGAACAGGCGAAATGATTTCATAGGGAAGCGAGCAGTAGACCCTGCGGGCGCTTTGGCAAAGGGAAAATCAGCGCACCGTGGCCAGCTGGCCGCACCCGGCCGCAATGTCGATTCCCCGCCGCTGGCGGACGGTGCTGGGCAGATCATACTCGGCAAGAACCTGCTGGAACTTCCGGGCGGCCTCGCGCCCCGTCGGGGCACCGGCATAACCGGCGGTCGGATTCAGCGGAATTAGATTCACCTGCGCCTGCTGTCCGCGGAGCAACCGGCCCACGGCATGGGCGGTTTCCGCCGAGTCATTTTTCCCCTCAATCAGGGTCCATTCATAGAAAACCCGCCGGGCCTGCTTCGCCATGTAGTAGCGGCAAGCCGCCATGAGCTCATCCAGCGGCCATTTTTTCGCAACCGGGACGAGCGCGGCGCGTTCCTCCTGGGTGGCTCCATGCAGCGAGACCGCCAGATGGACCGGGCGCGCCTCATCGGCCAGCCGGATAATTCCCGGTACCACTCCGACTGTGCTGAGGGTGATCTTCTTGGTGCCCAAGGCGAGGCCGGTGGCATCGCACAGGATGTCGATGGCGGTCATGACCGCGTCGTAATTGTGCAGCGGTTCGCCCATGCCCATGAGCACGATGTTGCGGAGGCGCTCATGGCGGCCGTGGGGCGAAGCGCTGGCCGGCCGGGCGAGGGGCGGCGCGGCGGGGGGCGAAGCCTTCGGATGAGCCGTCGCTCGATGCGGCTCGTCGGGAACGACTCGCCCGACCCTCGGCGAAGTGGCCCGCAGGACCCGGTCGACGTGCAAAGCCTGGGCGACGATCTCGCCCGGGGTGAGGTGGCGGACAAAGCCCATTTGTCCGGTTGCGCAAAACACGCAGCCCATGGCGCACCCGGCCTGGCTGCTGATGCACGCGGTCACCCGGCCGGTGTAACGCATCAAGACCGTCTCGATCCGGCGTTGATCAGGGAGGGTCAGGAGGTATTTATGGGTGAAACCATCGCTGCTCTGCTGTTCCGTGGCGACGGGCAGGCGGCCGAAGGCGAGTTCGGCTTCCGCGCGGGCGCGAAACCGCAGCGGCAATTCGCCCAGGTCGCGCCAAGCCTCGACTCCATCAAGGTAAACATAGCGCCATAGCCGCGCCGCATGAACCGTCGGAAACCCCCAACGCGCGACGCGAGCGAACAACTCGGTCCGGGTGAGATCGTAGAAATTGGTGGCGGCGAGGGACACAGGAGTGAGCAGGGAGGTGGACGAGGCTCGCGCCCGCCCCCGTCCGGGCATAAAGCCCCTCCCTCCTAGGCTGAGTCAAGGATTTGCCAAGAGGCCAACACCTGTTAAGGCTTGGCTCATGGCAAAAAAAGTCATTTTGGCGGGCGGGCGCGGACTCCTCGGCCGAGCCTTGGCGCAGAAGCTCATCCAGTTGGGCGCAGAAGTGATCGTGCTTAGTCGCACGCCGGCGGAGGAGATGGGCGGGCGCGAAGTTTTTTGGAACGGGGAAAGCGGGGGGGCTTGGGCCGCGGTGCTGGAGGGGGCCGACGCCCTCGTAAATTTTTCCGGCCGGAGCATCAATTGCGTCTTCACCTTGGAAAACTCCCAGGAAATCCTCTCCTCGCGCCTCAATGCGGTCCGGGCCCTGGGCCGGGCGGTGGCGAAGTGCAAACAGCCGCCGGCGGTGTGGGTGCAGTGTAGTGCCACGGGCTACTACGGCGGCACCGGCTTGGGTTTGTGCGACGAGGATTCGCCGCCGGGGCACGATTTTCTGGCGCAGGTCTGCCGGCAATGGGAGGACGCCTTCAAAGCGCTGGAACTGGAACAAACCCGCCGCGTGGTGCTGCGCTTGGGCGTGGTGCTGAGTCAGCAGGGCGGCGCTTATCCGCCCCTGGCGCGGCTGACGCGCCGGTTTCTTGGCGGCGCGGCCGGTTCCGGCCAGCAGGGGTTCCCTTGGGTGCACGTGGACGATGTGGTCGAGGCATTCGTCCAGGCGATCCAGCGAAGCGATATGGCGGGGGCCTACAACGTCTGTGCGCCCGAGCCGACGACGAATGGCGAGTTCATGCGTACGCTCCGGCAATTGCTGGGGCGGCCGTGGGTGCCCCCGGCGCCGGCCTTCGCCGTGAAATTGATTGCCCGGCATCTGCTGGAGATCGATCCGCAGCTGATCCTTCAAGGCCGGGGTTGCGCCCCGTCGCGTTTGCTCGTGCAGGAATTCCCTTTCCGGTTTCCTTATCTGGCCTCGGCGCTGCGCGACCTCGAGAAGTGGTAATACGCTCCGTCAGGCTGGCATTCTTGGTGGTCGGTCAGGTTCCTTCTGCCCGATCATCCCCCTGCCGGCAGAGTTGACCTGCCCGGCCCACTCCCTAGTGCAACCCGCCCCGCCGTACGGCGCAGGCGGTCCGACGTCGGGTCGGCGAAAACCCGCGACTAGACGGAATATTTGCTCTTGGCCGGCTCGCAGGGCGACATGCCTTCGTAGTTGTGCACCGATCCCGCGGTGTCTGCCCATAACGGGAGGTTGTTCGCCCGCGAGGCGTGCGTCCGTACGATCTCGCCCTGCACGTCATTTTCGCGGGCGTGCAGCATCAGGCGGTTGAGCGCGGAATAGAGCACATCCTCGGGTTTTACCTGCAGGGCTTCAGCCAAGCGAACAACGGGAGCAGATTCCGCTTCGTCGAGATGGAGTTTGATATTCATGGGGAGCTTTATTGGGGGTTTGAGCGAAGATAGTCCTAAATCCGGCCGGCGACTGTGCAGTTTTTGCTCAATACTGGTCGTGAACAAACCCGGGGTGTGGCGTTGCCTTTCGACCGGCGGGTCTCACGGTGACGGCATGATTGATTGGGCGGAAAAATTCCTGCAGGCGTTCATTCCGTTGTTTGTGGCCATCGACCCGGTCGGGTTGGCGGCAATTTTTCTCGGTCTGGGCCAGAATGTGGCGCCGGCGCGCCGGCAAAAAATCGCCACCCAAGCGACGTGGACCGGCGGATTGGTCGCGCTGGGCTTTCTCCTGCTCGGACAAAGCGTGTTCAAAGCGCTGGGAATTTCGGTGAGCGATTTCCAGGTCGCGGGCGGACTCATCCTGTTCATCCTCGCGGCGAAGGATCTCATTCATTCGGCGGCGGAGCCCGAAAAGCTGCCGGATGACTTCGGGGTGGTGCCGCTAGGCATGCCGCTGATCGCGGGGCCGGCATCCATCACCACGCTGCTGGTGCTGGCGCAGACCCCGGGCCTCGGGTTGGGGATCATTTTGGGGGCGCTGGCGGCGAACCTCGTCCTTGTCGTGTGCGCCCTCCACTACAGCGAGTGGCTCGGGCGCAAAGTCGGGGCGACCGGCCTGCGCGCGATCTCCAAGATCATCGCCATGCTTTTGGCGGCCATCGCCGTCAGCATGATCCGCCAGGGATGGAATCGTTGAAGTGAAATCCCTTTTCTTCCTGCTGTGCCTGACCGGCGGGTTGACGGCCGCCGAACCCGCCGCGTGGCCGGCGCTGGTGCAGCAGACCGCGCAGGCGGTGCAGGCGGAGTTCGCCGCGCCGGCGCTCAAGCCGGAGCAACTGGCGTTCACGGTGGTTGATTTGCGCGACCCGGCCCGGCCGATCACGACCGACTACCGCGGGAATGAGCGGTTTTATCCCGCCAGCGTCATCAAGCTCTTCTTCCTGGCCTATGCGCATCAGCAGATGGAGGCCGGCCGGCTGACCGATACGCCGGAACTGCGGCGGGGCCTGCGCGACATGATTGTCGAA
This sequence comes from uncultured Oleiharenicola sp., assembly GCA_964486705.1. Lineage (GTDB taxonomy): Bacteria > Verrucomicrobiota > Verrucomicrobiia > Opitutales > Opitutaceae > Lacunisphaera. The sequence continues at coordinate 8,330 of CAZAOI010000015.1, forward strand.
TCCTACAACGAGGCGACGAGCTATGTCGTCGACGCGATCACGGGCACGACGAGCGGACCCGAACTGCCGGCCGCTGAACTGGCGGCTTGGAGCGAAAAACGCAGTGTCGTCACGGATTATTTCCAGGCGTTGGGCTATGCCAGCGTGAATGCCCGGCGCAAGCCGTGGGGCGAGGGTCCGTACGGGCGCGAAGAGCAGGATATGACGGCTCATCCCCCGGCGCGAAATTCTCTTTCCACCAACGACACGGCGCGGTTGCTCGGGGAAATCGCCCTGGGCCGCGGCGTGACGCCGGCGCGCTCGGCGCAGATGCTGGAGCTCATGGCGCGGGATCCCGCGAAGGCGCCGGCGGGTGACGGGGACTATGAAGGCGTGGGGTTTACGGCGCCGGCGCTGGCCCCCGGGATGAAACTCTGGTCCAAGGCCGGCTGGGTCAGCTGGGCGCGCCACGATGCCGCGCTGATCGGGCTGCCCGACGGGGGGCGCATTATCATCGTCACGTTTACGGACGGGAAGGAACACGCCACCAACCGCGCCATCATCGCCGCGGTGGCGCGGCACATTCTGGCGGCCCTGCCGCCGGCGGCCGGATAGCCTGCGGTCAGCCGCGGAACGTCGTGAGCAGATCGGCGTAGATCTTCGCCGCGTTGACGAGGTCCTTGACGCGGGCGCGCTCATCGACGGCGTGGTAGTCGATGCCGCCGGGACCGTAGCCGATGGTCGGAATTTTCAAAACCTGCGCAAAAAAATGCATGTCGTTGAAACCGGTGGAGACCATGAATTTTGCCGGCTTCCGGCGGACGCGCGCCACACTCTGCCGCATGGCGCCGAAGAGCGGATGCGTTGGTTCGGTGTAGCAGGAATAGTTGTCGGAGATCTTGTCGATCGTGATGCGGCAGGCCGGGATTTTCTTTGCGGCCGCCTTGAGAAAGGCGGTGAGGTCGCGCTCCGCGGTGTGGATGTCCTCGATGGGCAGCACGCGGCGGTCGATCGTGAAACTGGCGGCGGCGGGGACGGTGTTGATCTTGCCGCCTTCGCCCGCGGTGAAAACTCCGCCGAGGTTGAGCGTGGGATGCATGGTGCGTCCGTCGGGCGTGGGGAAAGTCCGGCGGGCCAGCGTGCGCTTGTAGTCGTCGAGGGCGAGCACGAGCGCGGACATTTTTTCGAACGCGTTGACGCCCTTTTCCGGCATTGAGCCATGGGCGGCCTGGCCGTGCACATGGACGTTGAGCCAGACGACGCCGTTGTGACCGCAGCAGACGGCGTCGCCCTCGCCGCCCTCGCCCACGACGGCGTAATCGGCCCGCAGCTTCCCGTGGTCGGCCACCCAACCGGTGCCGAGCGCGCTGTCGGTCTCTTCGTCCGCGGTGAAGGAGACCTCGACATTGAAGTTGGGGCGCACGCCGGTGGTCCGGAGGGCTTTGCACGCAAAGACGATGCTCGCAATGGCGCCCTTCATGTCGGCGGTGCCGCGGCCGTACACCCAGCCCTTGGCCACCGCGGGCTCAAAGGCGCTGCCGTGCCGCCACTCGCCGGAGACCGGCACGACGTCGTAATGGGCGTTGAAATGGATCGTTTTTTTGGCGCCGGTATTCCAGAAGCCGATCACGTTGTAGCGCGGATAATCGAGCAGGTTTGGCTGGGTTTTCTTTTGCAGCGCGCGGGGGATGGGGATCCGGCGCACCTGAAAGCCCAGACCGCGCAGGGTCGCCGCGAGCAGAGCGGTGATCTCCCCGTAGTTTTCGCCCGGCGGATTGACCGTGCGCAGGCGGATGAGCTTTTGCAGAAAGCCGACCAGGGCGTCCTGTTGGGTGCTGAGGTAGAGGTCGGGGGACATGCCGATGGTTAATGCCCGCGGCCGGCGCTCGCGTAAATCAGTTTCAGCGCCACCAAGGCGGCCATGAGCAAAAAGACCGGCCGGACAAAGCGGGCGCCGCGGGTCATCGCGAGATGGGCGCCGAGACGTCCGCCCAGCAATTGGCCCGCGCCCATGACCAGTCCGGGTAGCCAGAGCACGGTACCGGCGGTGGCGAAGAAGAGGAGCGCGGCGAGGTTGCTGGCAAAATTCATGACCTTGGTGTGGCCGGCGGCCCGGACAAAGTCGTGGCCGAGCACGGTGACGAAGGCGATCGTCCAGAACGAGCCGACCCCGGGGCCGAAGAAGCCGTCGTAAAAGCCGAGAGTCAGGCCGAAGAGCAAATAGAAGACGGGGGGTTCCAGCCGGTGCTGGCGGCTGGTTTCGCCGAGCCGGGGCCGGAGGATCATGAATAAGACGATGGACCCGAGCAGCCAGGGGATGAGTGCGCCCAGAAACTGCGGGTTCAGCAACCGCACGGTGAAGGCTCCGCCGACCGCGCCGAGGGCGGTCAAGGCAAACCCGAGCCGGCAGGCCCGTAGATCGACCGCCCCGTGCCGCGAAAAGCTCCAGGCGGCCGCGCCGGAGCCAAAGGCGCCCTGGAGCTTGGAGGTGGCGAGCGCCACGGGGGCGGGCAGACCGAGACCAAGCAGCGCCGGCAGCGCGATCAGGCCGCCGCCGCCTGCGATGGCATCGACCGTCCCGGCGACCAGCCCCGTGGCAAAGAGCGCCGGGTAGGCCCACAGAGGGAGATCGGGGATGGGCGGCATGGGTGGACGCCAGCGTGCGAGGAGCGGTTAATTTTGACAGCACAGAGTGTGGCCTCACGATGAAGTTTCACATGGCACTGGCGGAAATGAGAAAAGACTACGGCTTGGCGGGGTTGCTCGAAAAGGACCTCGCCAAAAATCCGTTTCGCCAGTTCGAGAAGTGGTTTCAGGAAGCGCAGGCGGCCAAGATCACCGAACCCAATGCCATGACCCTCGCGACCGTCGGGCGCGACGGCCGGCCGTCCGCGCGGACCGTTCTGCTCAAAGGCTGCGATGGGCGCGGGTTTGTCTTTTATACGAATTACGGGAGTCGCAAAGGCCGGGAGCTTGAGGCCAGTCCGCGCGCCACCCTGCTCTTCCCTTGGGTGGCGCTGGAGCGGCAAGTCATCATTGAAGGTTCCGTGACGCGCGTGGCGCGGGAGGAGGCGGAGGCCTATTTTCACAGCCGGCCTCGCGCCAGCCAGCTGGCCGCCTGGGCTTCGCCCCAAAGCACGGCGGTGGCCGGCCGGGCGGTCATTGAGGAGAGCTACCGGGTGGTGGAAAAGAAATATGAAGGCGTCGTCGTACCGCTGCCGCCGCATTGGGGTGGCTTTCGCCTCGCGCCCGAGACGGTGGAGTTCTGGCAGGGCCGCCGCAGCCGGTTGCATGACCGGTTGCTCTACCGCCGTGAAACCGGCGACTGGATCATCGAGCGACTGGCGCCCTGAATCATGGCCCGCGCGCGCCAGTCCCCAGTGGCCGATCCGGCCCAGGTCGCGACCATCGCGGCGCTGCCCGATGCCATGCTCGTCACGCTCAGCCATTGGCGCCAAGGCGGAACGAGGATCCTTTTTGCCAATGAGGCTTTCTGCCGTCTCACCGGCTACAGCGCCAGGGAACTGGTGGGGAAAAACACCCGCCTGCTGCATGGAGCCAAGACGGATTTGCTGATTTTGCGCCACGGGCGCCGGCTCAGCCCGGCCCGACAGCTGCCGACGGGCGGGGGCGAGGCCTGGCTCTACCGCAAGGACGGCACCCCGTTTTTTGCCCGCTGGATTTTTTCCCCGTTGCCGATGGCGGCGCCGACCGGGCTGCTGGTGCTCAGCTATCACGACCAGACGGAGGGCGAAAGCATGCGGATCGAGCTCCAGCAGGCGCAGAAACTCGCGACCCTCGGGCTGCTCGCCAGCGGGGTGGCCCATGACTTCAACAACCTGATCACCGTGATCAACGGCTACTGCGAGATTTTGCGGCGCAAGACGGCCGGGATGCCGAAGGTGCAGCGGGACTTGGATGAAATTCACCTGGCCGGACTGAAGGCGTCGGCGATTGCGCGGCAGATTCTCGAGTACAGCCGGCGGCAGAAGGCGGAGATCAAGGTCGTCAATTGCAATACCTTGATCCGCGAGATTGCCGAAATCCTCCGGCGCGTCGCGGGGGACGAGGTGGTCGTGGAATTCCGTCTGGCCTCCGACCTGGGCAACGTGCGGATCGAACCGACGCAATTTCAGCAGGTCCTCCTCAATCTTTGCGGCAATGCGCGCGACGCCATGCCCAAGGGCGGCGCGTTGACCATCCGCACTTCCAATCTCAAGGTTTCGTCGACCCCGGACGGGCGATTGCCGGAAATGGCTCCGGGCCATTACGTCGTGGTGCGGGTCAGCGATAGTGGACTCGGCATGGCGCCCGACATTTTGCACCGGATTTTCGAAAGATTCTTTACCACCAAGGTGCACGGCACGGGATTGGGGTTGGCCACCGTCCAGGGCATTATCCGCCAGTATCACGGGCAAATTCGGGCGCAGAGCACTCCCGGCGAGGGTTCGGCTTTTGAGATTCTCCTGCCGGAAACACTCGAACTCGAACCGGCCGCCCCGGTCCCACTGCCCAGTCTGCCGGTGACGGCGGGCACGGAGATGCTCCTGATCATTGAGGAGGATTTGGTGCTGCGCAAAATGATCGCCGGCATGCTGGGCCATGATGGCTACCGGGTCGTTGCTGAGGCGACACCCGCGGATGCGGCCGCAGCCGTGGCGGCCGGAGACTTGAAACCGCACCTCGTGCTGGCGTCGGGCGATCAACCGGCCGTGGCGGCGCTGGTTCGAAGGCTGCGGGCCAGAAACCGCGCGCTCCGGTTTATCAGCATTTCGATTCTGCCCCCGGCGCCCGGCCGGACCAAAGTGCCCGCGAAGGCGATGATGCATTTGCCGAAACCGTTTGAGCTGAGCGCGCTGGTGGCGGCGGTCCGGACGCTGCTTGATACGGCGCGGCGGTGAGCCGGGTCCGCCCGCCTGAAGATCACCGCAAGAGAATATTGCCCGGATGAACCTAAAAAACTCAATTGAAACGCGGACGCGAAGAACGCAGAGAGGAAACATGATTTGTGGACATAAAAATGTCATCATCTGCGAGGTGAGTGCGACAAGCGTTACGCCGTGCTCCCATATTCAGTTTTTGTGCCTTTTGCGTTTTTTGTGGCCAATGCATCTGCGGAATTAAGGATGAATTGCCTGCACGTCCTGCCTGTCCGCACCGCGGGCGCCGCCGAAAACATGGCGCTCGATTTTCTGTTGCTGCAGCGTTACCCGGACCCCGGCACGCCGCGTTTCCGGCACTACGAGTGGCGCGGCCCGGCGTTCACCTTTGGGTTCAGCCAGAAGATCGCCTTTGTGCGCGAGAATTTGCCGGTCGGCGAACGCTTCGACGTCTGCCGCCGGCCGACCGGCGGCGGAGTGGTCGATCATCGCACTGACTGGACTTATGCGCTGGTCCTGCCGCGGGGGCATCCCCTCTACGACGCGCGGGCGGCGCAGTCCTACCGCCTGGTCCACGAATGCCTGGCCACGGCGTTGGTTGCCCTGGGCCAGCCGGCGGCGGTGAAGACGGAGTGTGCCGCGGTGGAGCGCTGCGGGAGCGAGCTTGCTCGCGACAGAGCGCCGGAGTCGCGAGCAAGCTCGCTCCCACCACTACCGCCGGGAATCTGCTTTCAAAGTGCTGAGCTCTACGACGTCATCAACCAGCGCACCGGCGCCAAGATCGCCGGCGCCGCGCAGAAGCGCAACAAACACGGTTTGCTTTTCCAAGGCTCGATCGAAAAAAACAGCGTCGGTGGCATCGATTGGGAGGATTTTGAGGTGCGCTTCGTCGCCGCGCTCGCGCGGGTCTTGGAAGCCGAAGCCGTGGAAACGCCCTGGCCCGACCTGCACGAGGACGAAGTCTCCGGTCTGATCGAGCAATATTCCTCGCCGGAGTGGATCGAATATCGGTGACAAGGTAGGGCGAATCCACCGGATGAGCCGCACGTACGCACGGCTCATCCGGTGGATTCGCCCTACCTTGTCACCAGGCTGTAGATGTAATGGTCCACGTGGTGATCGTAGAGCCACTCGGCTTTTTTTAGCGTGCTCACCTTGGTGAAGCCCAGTTTCTCGGGGATCTTTTGCGCGCGGAGATTGCCGGTGGCGACGGCGACGAACAGCCGGTTCAACTGGAGTTCCCCAAACGCGTTCTGGATCACGGCCCGGCAGCACGCCGTCATGATCCCCTTCCCTTCCGCGTCGGGCGCGAGCCAGTAGGCGGGAAAACCGTACCGCTGGGCCCAGTCGATCCGATTGTGGCCGATTGCGCCCACTAACCGACCGGCCGACCAGATGCCGCACATAAAGGCCCGGGTTTCGGCGCCATCGCGCACGGTGCCGGCAATGTATTTCTCGGTGTCTCTGAGCTTCCGGGTTGCATCCACCCACGGCAGCCACGTGCGCAAGGCCGCCCGGTTCGCGTCCACGACGGCGAAGAGCGCTGGGGCGTCCGCCGGCTGCAACTGGCGCAGCTCCAAACCGGGATTGATCATCTGGCGAAGCATCGGAGAAAGGGGATTGGAATTAGTCAGCCCGCAGAGTCGATCAAGATTATCGCGTTCGGCCCGCGGGCCACACGCCCAGAGCCGGCTCCGGGGATCCTTAATCGGCGCCCACGGTCGCCAGCACTTGGGACACATCCGCAGCGAAATCCAGACGATTGCTGGCGAGCGTGTGTGCCACGGGCTCGGGGCCGGCGCCGACCACGGGGCGGTAGTCCAACCCGAGCAGGCTTGCGAGCTGCCAGTAGGTCCAGTGCACATAGGAACGCTGAAAGAGCTCCACCACTTTCGTGCCCGGCTGGCAGAACGCGAGATTGGCCAAGCCGGCGCCATGCGGCGCCACGATCACGCGCGCGTGGCGGAAGGCGTTGATTTGCTCCGCCCAGCCCAGGTCCTCGAGAATCACTTTGGTGAAACCTGCCTCCTGCAACGGGCTCCACAGCGCCGGCTCGTTGGTGATCCGCCGTCGCTGGGATTTTTCCCGGGTGACATAGAGTCGTTCGCCCAGACCGGAGGATTTTTCCCGGATCAGCGGAGCGGTGAACTCGCGGAGGAGCGCAATGCTTTGCGGCGTGGGATGACCTGCTTCGCCGATGAGGCTGGGAATGATCAGCTCTTCACAGGCGTAGTGGGAGAAACGTCCGGGTGACAGGACCGCGCCCGGAAAGCCGGATAATTCCAAAGCGGCGCGTTGAACCGGCGTGGCCCGATGGGCGATCAGCGTCTCGCGGCCGCCGCGCGGGAGCGCGAGCAACCGCGGCAGTTCCTCCAACAACCAGTGGCTGTAGCCCGAGCCCAGCGTCGTGGCCACGACGGCGGCGGTCCCGCGAAGGGACTGGGCGGGTTTGATTCTGGGGTAGGTCAGCAGCCAGTGGTCCGCAAACGGTTTTCCGAAATCGACGGAGACGTCGCGGGCCAGACTTTGTCCATCCGGAGAGAGCACGATGCCCGAACCAAAGACGCGGCCACCGGGCAGACGGGCGACGTAGCTTGGCGGGCTATTGATCGAGGCCAGGGGCCGCAGAAACTCGCGGAGTTCCGCCGTCGCGTGTTCCGGTAATTGGTATTCGACGCGGGAGGCCGCGGTGTGGATCACCAGCGATCCGCCGAAGCGAGGCACGATGTCCGCCAGCGACTCGCACGTTCCGGGCGGTGGCAGAAAACGGGCGGGCGGGGTCACGAGCGGGAACCAGCGCGGTTTAGGCGGGATCGGTCGCCCCGTTGGAGCTGGCGAACTGGGGATGAGATTCCATGTTTTTCTCGAAAGCCGGCCGTTCCGCTTCGGCAAGGTGGGAGGGAAATTTCGAGATGCTGCGCCGCCAGCGGGCAAGCCAGTCCGGGCCCAAGAGCGGCGGTGCGGCGGGATGCTGTTCGGCCCCCTTCGGCCGCGTGAACGCGAGTGTCGTGTCGGCTTTCGGGCCGGTTCCGACCCCGGCGGCGACAAAGAAACCCGCCGTGAGCAGCGAAACGCGCACGGCCGTGGCCGAGGAGTAAGTGTAGAGCGCGGTCGATTTCGGCGTGCAGTGCCGATGGACGCGGGCAAAGACCCCGGCAGTCCAAAGGCCCGTGTCGGTTTTCGCGGAGAAGGGATCGTAGTAGATGTCATCCGGGATTTTGGCCGATTCCAGATGTTGCAGAAAATCGCCTTGGTGCAGTTCCCACTCCAGCAGGCCGGAAGCATGCGTCCATTTTCCGTGCTCCAAAATGGCATGCGGGGCGCCGTGGCGGAGATGCGGGAAGTGGCTGGCGAATTTCGCGGCCAGCTTCAAGGGGTCCAGGTCGATCTCGAAACTGACGAGCCGGAGCGGACGCAGCGCCGCGGCACCGTGGGCGGCGAGGTTTTGCTCAAAGCATTGCAACGCCGCCATGGCGTTGGAAGCGGCGCCGAGGCCGACATCCCAGATGACCAGCTCGCTTCCGTCACCGTCGCGTTTCAACAAACGGCCGGCGAGGCCGGACTGCTCGACGTAAAGCCGCTGGGCCTCATCGCTCGGCCGGTTGACCGAGTGCATCACCTCGCCCGAACTGATCTGCCGGATGCTGGAGTAACCCTCCAGACTCGTGACAATGTCGTAGTCGCCCAGGTGTTTGGTGCGGGCGAGGCCACGCTTCTTCACCGGATGCACAACGTTTTCCTCGTCGCTGCGGCCGAGTTCGGTGCGGTTCTTTTCGTAGAAGGCTGGAAAGTCGTCGCGCAAGATGCTGGCCCGCATGTCCCGCATCAGCCGGTGGTAGAAGGCGAAGTTGTGAATGCCGAGGAGGTGCCAGCCGAGCATCTCGTCGGCCTTGACGAGGTGATGCAGGTAGGCGCGCGAGTACTGCCGGCAGGTGGTGCAATCGCAGCCGGCCTCGAGCGGGACTTCGGAGAGCTTATGGGTGATGCGGCGGAGTTGGACCTTGCCGCGGGCGGTGAAAGCGACGCCGCGCTGTGCCAGCTGGCCGGGGATGATGCAGTCGAACATGTCCACGCCCCGATGCACGGCCTCGAGGATGTCGATGGGGGTGCCGACGCCCATGAGGTAGCGCGGGAGATGGGTCGGGAGCTCATCGGTCACGAAACCGGTGAACTCATAACGTTCCGCGTGGGTTTCGCCCACGGCGAGGCCGCCGATGGCCAGGCCGTCGAAGGGCAGCGCGCGCAGGAACGCCGCGCTTTTTTTCCGGAGATCGTGGTGACACGCCCCCTGCACGATGCCGAAGAGGGCGGCCGGCGAGTCGCCGCGAGCCTGCAAGGAACGGCGGGCCCAGCGATGGGTGAGCTCCATCGCGGCCTCGGCCTGCGCATACGGCGCGGTTGACGGGATGCATTGGTCGAGCACCATCATGATGTCGCTGCCGATGGTTTTCTGCATCTCGATGCTGGACTCCGGCGAAAGCATGTGGAGGTCGCCGTTCACATAACTCTGGAAACGCGCCCCTTCCTCGTTCATCGCCCGTTCGGTCGGCAGGGAAAAAATCTGGAACCCTCCCGAATCCGTGAGCACCGGGCCATCCCAGTTCATGAAGCGGTGGATGCCCCCGAATTTCTTGAAAACCTCGGGGCCGGGCCGCAGCAAGAGGTGATAGGTATTGGCGAGCAGAATGCTCGACCCGGTCGCCTTCATCGTCTCGACCGTCTGCGCCTTCACCGTGGCCTGCGTCCCCACCGGCATGAAAACGGGGGTCTCCACCGGCCCATGCAGGGTGTGCATGGTGCCCGCGCGGGCCTTGGAGCCGCGGGCGGTTTTTTCGAGAGTGAAGTTCAGGCGAGACATGGATGCGGTGCGGCGAGACGATGAAACTCCCCAGTAGGAGGAAATTTCCGCCCGATGCGAAGCCCTTTGTTGGGGGCGTAACCTTGGTGGAACCCGGCCTCCGGACGGGTTGACTTGAGAAAAAGAAAGGAAGCGCGTCCGGAGGCCGCGCTCCACCTTTGGGGCGGTCCCCCTGACAGGCGATGGGACCTGATTATCGCCTGCAAGCAGGCTCCTACAATAGGATCCTCCACCCCGACTTCACCGCCGTGAACTTAACTTGCGCCATGGGGGATGGGCAGGATTAGAATGCAGGGAAAATCATCGGGCTGACCGCAGTTCGCCGCCGACAGGCGCCGGGGAAAGCGAAAACGCCTCGAAAAACTGCGCGACGGCGGCGTTGAAGAGATCGGGAAACATCTGCAGTGCGTCGTGACCCGCACCCGGGAAGATATGCAGCCGGGCCCGGGGCAGGCCGGCGGCAATGACTTCGGTGTGCGCAAGCGGGATGATATCATGTTCACCCGCGAGGACGAGGACCGGGGCCGCTATTTTGGCCAGATCGGAGGAAGTGATATCCGGTTGGGTGACCATCAGCTGCAAGTGCTGGCCGACGATGTCCCAGGAACGCGATCGGTCGCCGGCGGCGAGCATCTTTTCGGCCGTTCGCAGGTCGGCGGTCATGCCCGCCAAATCGCCGGGAGCGAGAGTCGCCGGGGAGAGATTCGCTCCGGAGACAGCCAGCCGGCGGACCGCGTCAGGATGATGCAAGGCAAGAAGGAGGCCGACAATTCCCCCGTCACTCCAGCCGATCACATCAACTGGAGCGGAGTGCAATTGCACCAGTAGGGCCGCGACATCGTCGGCCATCTGTTCATACGTCAGTCGACCGGCCCCCATCCCGCTTTTGCCATGGCCGCGGCTGTCAATGGCGATGACCCGCCGGCTGGAGCGGAAGAAATCGATCTGATAGCGGAGGGCCTTAAGGCTTCCGCCGTTGCCGTGCAAAACGACCAAGGGCGGCCCGGAGCCATAGACTTCGTAGTAGAGCGTGATGCCATGGAGGATCGCCCCCTGCCCGGCTGACGCATTGTTGCCGTAGGGAGTGACAGGCTCGGTGGCGGACAAGCGGGGCCCGAAAGTCAGGACTGCGACCGCCAGCAGCAGGTACCGGATCGCTACTGGGGTTCCGGACCCGGGTGCGGAGTGGGGATAACGATGGGTTCGCATGGCGCTGGGTGGACCCATTTCACGGTGCCAGGTGGAATCCGGCACGGTGATGCCCGTTGCCCGCCGTCACCTCAAAGGCGCCGGGCTCCAGCAGGCGCCGGCCGTCGGCGTTGGGAAACGACAAGTCGCGTTGCGGGTCGATCACGAAACGGAACACATGACTGGCGCCCGGGGCGATTGAAGCCTGCTCGAAGAATTTCAGTTCCTTGAGCGGGCGGGTGATGCTGGCCGCGGAGTCGCGGATATACCAGAAGACCGTTTCCACGCCCTCGCGGGCGCCGGTGTTGGTCACGGTCACCTCGGCGCTCAATGTTCCGACCAGTCCGACCTCGGACCGGTTGAGCCGGAGTGGACTATAGGCAAACGTCGTGTAGCTCAGGCCGTGGCCGAATTCATAGAGCGGCGTCGTCGGAATGTCCTGATAGGCGCCCTGCCGGCCGCCCCGCGCGCGCGGCCGCATGCCGTGAAAGAGTGGGATCTGCCCCGTGGCTCGCGGCCAGGTGACGCTCAGACGGCCGGAAGGATTGCGCCGGCCCAGCAGGATGTCCGCGAGGGCGGCGCCCGCGCGACTGCCGCCCTGCCAGGCGGCGACGATGGCGCCCATCTTCTCCTCGATGGCCTGCAATTCGAGCGGGCGGCCGGACACGAGAACCAAGACGACGGGCCGGCCGGTGGCGGCGACGGCGAGCGCCAGCTCCTCCTGCCGGCCCTCAAGTCGGAGGGTGGAACGCGAGGCGCTCTCTCCGCTCATCCATGACTCCTCGCCGAGGCAGAGGATCACGAGATCAGCGCTCCGGGCGAGGGTCACCGCCGCCGCGAGGTCGTCCGGCCCTTTGCCGTCGACCGGGCAACCCGGCGCCGTGCTCAAGGTGACACCAGTCGGCAGCCGTTTCAGTAACTCGTCAAAAATGCTCGGGGTCTCCTCGGGCCGGCCTTGTTGCGCCCACGAACCGAGCAGCGCCGCACGGTTGCGCGCCAGCGGCCCAAGCAGTGCGATGTGTTTCACGCCTGCCGCCACCGGAAGGACAGAGTGGTTTTTTAAGAGCACCACGGAGCGGGCGGCGAGTTCCTCGGCGAGATCGAACTGCGCCGCTGTCGGCACCGCCCCGGCAAGGGCTGACGATTCGGTGTACGGATGCTCGAAGAGACCGAGCTCGAATTTCACGCGCAGTACACGGCGCACCGCCTCGTCCACCGTCGCCATCGACACCCGGCCGCTAGCAATCAGCACCGTCAGGTGTTTCCGGTACAGCCCGTCGGCCATGTCAAGGTCGACGCCCGCGTTGATCGCCTTCTCGGCCGCCTCCGTCTCGTCGGCGGCAAACCCTTGGGCGATGAGCTGGAGTGCGGCGTCCCAGTCGGACACGACCAGGCCGCTGAAACCCCAGCGGTTCCGCAGGATTTCAGTCAGCGTGTAATGGTTGGCGCTCGCGGGCACGCCGCTGAGGTCGTTGAAGGCGCTCATGACCGAGCGGGCCCCGGCGTCGATCCCGGCCTTGAACGCAGGCAGGTGCATCTCCCAAAGGGTCTGCGGCGACACCTCGGTGTAGCTGTAATCGCGTCCACCTTCGGACGCACCGTAACCGACGTAATGTTTCAGGCACGCGGCAACGGTGTCCGGCCGGTCGAGGCGCTCCCCTTGATAGCCCCGCACCGAGGCGGCGCCGAAAACGCCGGTTGCATGGGGCGACTCACCGAAGGTCTCGGCGATCCGACCCCAACGCGGGTCGACGCAGTGGTCCACCATCGGCGCAAAGGTCCAGTCGATGCCCTGCGCACGGGTCACCGCCGCCGTCATCGCGCATCCGCGTTGCACGAGCGCAGGATCCCAGGTGCACGCCTGCGCGAGCGGGATCGGCGTGATGGCGCGATAGCCGTGGATCACATCGGCAGCGAACATCGCCGGGATGCCCAACCGGGTCTCGGTGACCGCGCGGCGTTGAATCGCGTTGCGCGTTGCGAGAATTTCCTTCGGTCCGCCGAGAATGAAAGAGCCGTACGTCGGCCTGAGTTCGTCGGGGCGGCCCGCGAGATTGTTCGGGTTGGCGTCCCCGACGCCGCACTGGTGCAGCTGATCAAATTTTTCCTCCGGCGTCATGCGTCCGAGCAGATCGGTGATCCTCTGCTCGATCGGCAAAGCGGCCTTACGGGAGGGCGGCGGGGTGGCAGACATCGAGGGCTGGGGTTATTGCGCCGCCCCGAGAGTGAAGGACGCGGAGAGCGTCGCGTCGGAGTCGCCGCCTACAAACACATCGAAGTCGCCGGGCTCGGGGCCGAAGGTCAGGTTGGCGCGCCAGAAGGCGAGATCGGCGGGCGTGAGCAGGAATTCCACCTCGCGGGCCTCACCGGCGGCGATCGTGAGATTGAGCATGCTGCCGACGCCCCCGGATTCAAGTTGCGGCGCGATGGCCGCGGACGAGGCCGGGCTGGTCATGTCGTCGCGCGACGAGTATTGGACGAGCTGGCCGACCTTCTCCTCGAGCGTCATGTGGCTGAGCAAATCGCGCACGCGGTCCTCCACCGAGGCGGCGGAGGCAGGCGGGGCGGCGGAAATAGAAACCGTGGAAGCCACCGCCCCCAGAAAACAAGTGACGAGAAACCCGAAGCACAGGTAGAGACGAAAGGGTGGCATGGAAGGAATTACCCCGAACGACGGCGGATTCTCTCGAATGATCATCGCGGCAAGCCGCAAAGTCCGCGAGTCATCTGGTCGAGGAACGACGGTCCGTCGACGTTTTTCCCGGTCACCGCTCATGGTTGCTGGTCCTCCGGTGTTCAAAAGAAACCTCCCTCAAGGGGTCGTTACGGGAGCGACCACCGGGGAGGGCAGAGCCCGGCGGGCCGCGAGCAG
>CAZAOI010000016.1:0-21948 GCA_964486705.1 uncultured Oleiharenicola sp.
TGCTGGCAGGCGATTCTGCGATTGGGCCGGTGTCGGGCGTTCCGCATCGCCTGCCAGCAGGCTCCTCCAAAAACGAAAGGAAAGGGGCATGGTGGGTTTGATCAAAATCCCCGGAGCTGGCTCCGGGGATTTTTATTTCGGGAGCGGGATTCGTTTCACCGCGAGGTGGGAGCTGTGAAACTCGAGCGCATCCTGCACATGGCGGTCCCAGTAGTCCCAATCATGCGCGCCGGCGTACTCGTGATACTCGTGCGGGATCCCCGCCTTTTGCAACGAGCGGTGGTACTCCCGGCTGTCCTTCAGCAAAAAATCGGCCCGGCCGCAGTCGAGCTGGAGTTGCGGCAATTGCCCGGCCGCGCGCGCTCGCTTGGCCAACTCCACCAAGTCATGGCTCGTTCCCACCGGGCGCGTCCCAAAAATCCGTCGCAACTCGGCAACGAATTCCTTGGGCTTGTCCCGGTGCTTGCCCGCCCGCACCGCTTCCGAACTGAAGTCGGCGCCCGACCGGCCGACCGCGCCCGAGTGGCAGTTGATCGAACTAAACCGGTCCGGAAAGCCCAGCCCGACCCGCATGGCCCCGTAGCCGCCCATGGAAAGTCCGCCGATGGCCCGCCCAGCCCGCCGGGCCTGCGTTTGAAAATTGCGGTCCACGAAATCCACCAGCTCACGGCCCAGATGCTTCGCGTAATCGGGTCCGGCCTCGTTGTCGGTGTAGAAGCCTCGGTAACCATCGGGCAACACCACGATCAGGGGCAGTTCGCGCACGTACCATTCCAGCCGGGTATTTCGCAGCCACGCGGTCGAATCATCTGACAGTCCGTGCAGCAGATAGAAAACCGGGAAAGGCGGCCGGCCGACGCGCGGGAGTAATACCTGCATCGTCGTCTGTTTTTGCAGGACCTCACTCCGCCAGTGAATTTCCGCCCACGCCATGGGACTATTCGATGCGCAAAATGTAGCCGCGCAGATATTCGCTTTCCGGCATCGTCACCAGCACCGGGTGATCGGGGGGCTGATGGCACCACTCGAGCACGTGCACGCGCCGCTTCGCGTCCGAGGCGGCCTCCGCCAGCACCTGCCGCAATTCCCGGTCCTGCATGTGGTGCGAGCAAGCGTAGGTGGCGAGCACCCCGCCGGAGGTCAACGCCTTCATCGCCCGCAGATTCAATTCCTTGTAGCCGCGCAGCGCACCTTCGAGCGCCGACTTGGATTTCGCGAATGGCGGCGGGTCGAGAATGATCAGGTCCCAGGCCGGGGCGGCGTCCCGTTGCGCCGTGAACCAGTCAAAGACGTTGGCCGAAACGAACTCGGCGGTCAGGCCGTTGCGCTCGGCATTTTTCTTGGCCTGACCCACCGCATCAAAGGCGCTGTCAAGTCCGCGCACACTCGCGGCACCCGCCCGGGCACAATGCAAGGCGAACGAGCCCTGATTGCAGAACGCGTCCAACACGCGCTTCCCGGCCGCATGCCTGGCCACGGCGGCGTGCTGCTGGCGTTGGTCAAGATAGAACCCGGTCTTTTGCCCGCCCTGCAGATCCAGCCAGTATTCGAGGCCGTCGATTTTCTCCCAGCGGGGCTCCCAATTCTGGCCCGACCGCGTCTTCACCTCGAGCGGCAGCCCCTCCAGCCGGCGGATGTTGGCGTCGTTGCGAAAGATGATCTCCGCCGGCTGCACCAGCTCGCCAAGCAAGTCGCTCAAAAGCGCGGCGCGTTTTTCCATCGCCAGAGTCTGCACCTGCACGACCAGCGTCGCGCCAAACTGGTCCACCACCACGCCCGGCAGATCATCCGATTCACTCCAGACCAGCCGCTTGAAATCGCCCAGATTCGCGCGGCGGTCGAAGGCGGATTGCAGCGCCTTCCGCAAATAGGCCTCGTCGAGTTCCACCCGGTCCCGACTGAGCCGGCGAAAAACAATCTGCGACTTGCTGTTATAGATGCCGGTGCCGAGAAACCGGCCCTTGGCGTCGCGGCATTCCACGACTTCCCCGTCGTTTTCGACCGGGAGCAATTGCTCGCATTCATTGCCAAACACCCACGGGTGACCGGAGCGCACCCGCGCCGTTGCATTGGGCTTAAGCTTCAGGCTGGCAATCATGAGGCAGACTCTCCTGCGATTTGCCGTCGCTTAGAAGCAAAATCAGCAGTCCCTTTTTCGCCGGAGTTCAGTTCCGATCTCCAACACCCGAATCTTAAGCGTAATAAAAGCTCAGCTCGTCTTCAAACCCATCCGGGGCTTGCCGGATGCTGGCAAGCAACGCCACAAAACCGAAAATTTCAGTCAGAAGCAGGAGGGTGATCGTGAGGGACATAGAAAGGGAAAGGGGAACGCGATCAACGTACTCCTTCGCCTAGCTGCTGCCCATACGGGCAATCCCGCAATCAGGCCTCCGTGAATGACCGTAGAAGGATCTCGTCCCGGGAGATTTTTTCTCCGAAGCGTCCTACTCCCTGAGGCGCTCGGGGCCTCGCCGGCCCGCCGGCGCGAACCTAGCGGAGCGGCAAAAGCCATTCGACCGACCCAACCTTCCCTCGAGAAAAGGGGGACGCCCCGGCAAGGAGCCTCGGCTGACGCACCCCAGTTCCACCGACTGAAGATCGACCCCGGGGCGACTTCGTCTCGATCTGAACCTTGGCTTGGGGCGAATCCTTGGTGCCGAGGTGAAAGCCGGTCTCGTCCTCAAATCCTTCCGGCGCCTTGGCGATTCCAACAACGAGGAGATACACGGCCACCACCGTGAAAAAGCCACCGAGGATGAGGAACAGCGCACTCATGGTTCTGACATGAATATACCGCATGAAACGTCGCCTGCCTATGGGGTCTAGCCCGTAATCGCATCTCAGGGAATTCCCGCAGACGGAATCGCTGCGGCAGGAGGTGATTCGCGAAAAGGGCTTCCGGAACACGCAAACGGTCGCGCTCCAACGGTCAAATTTATCGCGCGGTTGCAAAAACAACTCGGTTCTGCCCGCGCGCGGCGTCGAAACAGGCCGGCCGGCGCATCAAACCGCCCGTTGACGCAAATCAACTGCGCCAACTGACGTACGCCCATGCGTCAATCTCGCCCGGACCCGAATCTTTTTCTCGTCCGCAGTTTTGGCCCCGAGATGGAAACCGGTATTGTCTTCAAATCCCTCCGGTGCCTTGGCGATGCCAACGACGAGGAGATACACGGATCCGACCGCGAAAACCCCACTGAAGATGATAAATATTGCACTCATCGTTTCTTCCTTCGGAACAGACTACGTCACGATCGCTCCATACTTTAACAAAAACATACTCAAGACGGATATTTACAGTTCGCTCTCACCTCGCGGACACCACCCAGGTGGGAGAAGTTCCCCCAACCTTCGCCTTCTCTGAAAAGCCTCGCCGGCCATTCGGGCAGTCGAACCGGATCCGCTCACCGCGTCGTCGACCGCCGCGCGGCGGGATCGAAAGCCCTGCTTCTCGGCAACATCGCCGCCAAATTCTCCCCAAGGAGCCTCACTCCCCGACCGGCGAGCTCGTGGTGGCAGGCACACCTGTTTCCGGCGTACCAGTTTCGGCATAGAGGAATCCCGCCTCCGTTTCGGTGCCCTCCGGCGCATTGCAGACGCCGAGAAAAAACACCACCGCGACCGGGAGGAAAAACACCATCGTGACGATAATTGCGAGGGGGAGTGCATCGTACTTTCAGTGATTCCCAACCCTAGCAGCCTGGCCTCGGTCTGGCTGCGCATTTTCTTTGAATGACTGCGCACAAACGCCCCTTCCCAAGGGTGACACCGGACTCCTTTGCGCTGCGTCCTGTGCCCCAAGGGCGGCGTCCGCTCGAAAAAAAAGCTTCACCTCCGCGCCACCGCGCTGTTCCGTCGACCCCTTCATGCTCACGCCCGCCCAGGAAATCGCCCGCCGCCGCACGTTTGCGATCATCTCGCATCCCGATGCGGGCAAGACAACTTTGACCGAAAAGTTCCTCCTGTACGGCAATGCCCTCCACTTGGCCGGTTCCGTCACCGCCCGCAAAAACCAACGTGCCACCGCCTCGGACTGGATGGAGTTGGAGAAACAACGCGGCATTTCCATTTCCTCCACCGTCCTGCAGTTCGACTATGCCGGTTGTGCGGTCAACCTCCTCGACACCCCCGGCCACAAGGACTTTTCGGAGGATACCTACCGGGTCCTGACCGCTGTCGACGCCGCTCTCATGGTCATCGACGCCGGCAAGGGCGTGCAGGCCCAGACGCGCAAACTTTTCGAGGTCTGTCGACGCCGGGGCGTGCCGATCTTCACGTTCATGAACAAGTGCGACCGGCCCACGCTGAACGCGTTTGCCCTGCTCGATGAGCTCGAGAGCGTCCTCGGCCTCCAATGCTCGCCCGTGATCTGGCCGCTGGGCAACGGACCGACCTTCAAAGGCGTGTTCGACCGGCGCACCAAGGAAGTCCACCTCTTCGAGCGGGTCCCGGGCGGCAAGTTCCAGGCCCCGGTCACCGTCACCTCCCTCGACGACGATGCCGTCCGGAGCAAACTCGACGACTACACCTTCAACGAGGTGAAAGAACAACTCGCGATGCTCGACGGCGCCGGCCACGCGTTTGATCTCAAAGCCGTCCAAGCCGGCCTGCAGACGCCCGTCTACTTCGGCAGCGCGGTGAATAATTTCGGCATCCAACTGCTCCTCGACGGTTTCCTCAAGGACTCCGTCCCGCCCGCCCCGCGCACCGCCGTCAGCCTGACCGTGCCGGGCATGGCCCAATCGACGCTGGCGCGCGAGGTGCCGGTGACCCACGGCAAGTTCTCCGGCTTCGTCTTCAAGATCCAGGCCAACATGGATCCGAATCACCGCGACCGCATCGCCTTCCTCCGCGTGTGCTCCGGCAAGTTCGAGCGCGACATGGTCGTCACTCACCAGCGCACCGGCAAACAGGTCCGCCTTTCCTCCTCCCACAAACTCTTCGGCCAGGAACGCGAGACCGTGGACGAGGCGTGGCCGGGTGACGTGATTGGCTTGGTCGGGCACGACTCCTTCGGCATCGGCGACACGCTCACCGACGACCGCACGATCGCGTACAACGAAATCCCGCGCTTTCCGCCCGAGGTCTTCACTTTCATCTCCAACCCCAATCCGGCCGACTCGAAGAAATTTCGCGCCGGCCTCGAGCAACTCCTCCAGGAAGGGGTCGTCCAGTCCTTCACCGCCCGCAACGCCCCGTCCGGCGCGACGCTGCTCGCCGCCGTCGGCCCGTTGCAATTCGAGGTCGTCGAATACCGCCTCAAGGCCGAATATAACGCCGAGTCCCGGCTCACCCCCACGCCGTGGACGCTGATCCGCTGGCTCGAAGCGCACCCGTCGCTCAAGGACACGTCGCGGCTGATCGTTGCCAGTGGCGTCAGCTTTGGCTCCGATAAATTCGACCAGCCCGTCGCCCTCTTCCCGAACGAATGGACGATGCGTTATTTTGTGGAAAAAAATCCCGAACTCAAACTCCACGAGTTGCCGCTGGACCAGAACAAATAGCCACCAGCTGGCGCGAAGGTGAGGTTGAATCGGGAGTGTCTTCAAACCGGATTGTCATCCCGAGCGGAGCGAGGGATCTGGATCTCCGAACGCGGCGCCCCGCGCGCGGCCGGAGATTTTTCGCTGCGTTCGAAATGGCAATTTCCGAGCCCTGGGTGGGTTTGCAAACAATCCCTCAACCAGGTTTTCCAGCGAACCGTCCCGCGCGCCCGGACCGCTCGGCAAAAAAACTTTTCCACCCTCACGTTGGTTGACGGAATGACCTCCGGCGCTCAAAAACCTCCCATGAAAATCCGCCTGCTGCTGGTGCTGCTTGGAATTTCCTGTCTCCCCAACCTGCCGGGGGCGGAGCCCGCGCCTCCCGCCAAGCAGCCCGTCATGGTCATCGTGCACGGCGCGTGGGCCGGCGGGTGGCAATCCCGCAAGGTCGCTCCTCTCCTTGAGGCGCGGGGCTACAAAGTCTACCGGCCGTCCCTGTCCGGCCTCGGCGAACACTTCCCCACCGCCTCACCCGCCATCGGCCTCGCCACGCATATCGAAGACATCGTGAACCTGATTCTCTTTGAAGATCTGCACGACGTGATTCTCCTGGGCCACAGTTACGGCGGCATGGTCATCACCGGGGTGGCGGACCGCATCCCCGAGCGCCTGAGCCGGCTCGTTTACCTCGATGCCTTTCTGCCCAACGACGGGGAAAGCCTTCTGAGCCTGCGCAAGGCCGGCGCCCTCCCCATCGAGCAAATGACCAAGGACGGCATGATTGTCCCGTCTTGGGTGAAGCCCGCGAAGCCCTACCCAAAGGATGTCCCCCACCCGCTCAAGACCTTCACGGATCCGATCGTCCTCAAAAACCCAAGCGCCGCTAAAGTGCCCGCCACCTACATCCTCACCGTGGAGCAAGGCAAGAAACCCGAGGATGACGATTTCTCCGCCATGTCCGAGCGCGCGAAAGCTCGCGGCTGGCCGGTCCTGATCATGGAAGCCAACCACGTCCCGATGTGGTATCTGCCCGCGGCGACGGCCGAGGTGCTCTCCGCGATCCCCTGAACCGGTTTAAGGTCGCGGGCTGCGGGCCGATCCCTCGCGGTCAACCCGACAATACCTCCAACTCACTTCGCGTCGCCGCGAGCAGGCGATCCAGGCAGGATTGCACGATGGCATCAGTCGGTCCCTCCACGAGCAACCGCAGCTTCGGCTCCGTGCCGGAATAGCGAACCAGGACGCGGCCCGCCGCTCCCAACTCGGACTCCACCGCCAGAATCGCCGCGGGCAACGCCCGCAATGACTCCAACGGCTTTTTTTCCCGCACCGTTACGGCCGCGGTCAGTTGGGGGAACTTCACCAACACCCGCCGCAGTTCGGACAAGGGCCTTCCGGTCGCCTGCATGAACTCCAGCACCTTGAGTGCGGCCACCAGGCCATCGCCCGTCGGTGAAATGTCGGAGCAGATGACGTGACCCGACGATTCGCCGCCGAGCACCGCTCCCTCGGCCATCATGCGCTCGATGACGTAGCGATCGCCCACTTGCGTGCGCCAGACGCGCCCGCCCGCCCCCTGCACGGCCGCATCGACGCCCAGGTTGCTCTGCACGGTGATGACAAGGGTGCGATTGGTCAGCTTACCCTGCTTGAGCGCGTGCAGCGCCAACATGGTGAGGATCTCATCACCATCGAGCACCTCGCCCTTTTCATCGCAAAGGATGCAGCGATCGGCATCACCGTCGTGCGCGATGCCCAGGCGGGCGCCGTGCGCGCGGACCAGCGCTCCCATTTTTTCCGGATGCTGGCTGCCCACCCCTGCATTGATGTTCTGTCCGTCGGGCGCGGCGCCCATCAGCGTCAGCGAGGCGCCCAGTGATTCGAGCACGGTGCGACTGCTGACGCACCCGGCTCCATTGGCGGTATCGAGCACAATCGACCAGCCGGCCAGACTGCCAGCCGGCAACAACGCCGTGGTCAGCGCAAAATACGACGCGAGCGGCGCGACCAACTCGACCAACTCGGCGCGGGCCGAGCCGGCGGCGGCGGGCAGCAGGCCTTCGAGTTGGCTTTCCTCGTCATCGGTGAGTTTGATTCCCGTCGGACCGAAAAATTTAATGCCGTTGTCACTCGCCGGGTTGTGGGAAGCGGTGATGACAACGCCGAGACAGGCGCCCGTCTGGCGGGTCATCAGGCTGACCACCGGCGTGGGCACCACGCCCAGGGTCGCAGCCCGCAAACCCTCGGATTGCAGGCCGGCCGCCAAAGCCCGCTCGAGGGCCGGCCCGGAAGCCCGGGTGTCGCGGCCAATCAGCACCTGGGGCGAACGGAACTTCGGCTGTGCCCGGGCAAACCGCGCGGCGGCGGCTCCGAGCCGCCAGGCAAAATCTTCATTCATCGTCGCGCTCCCATAAGGGCCGCGCACGCCATCGGTGCCGAAATATTTTCTTATCATGGTAAAGGAATTAGCCCGAATATTTCACCTCTGCGGGCGTGAAATGTTCGCCCTGTCGGGCCGACTTGGTCGGGGGAAACGGATATTTTTCTACTCGGTTTGGATTCAAGGGGTGAAACATCCAGGTTAGTGCGCCGGGCCCGCGCGGGCCGGCCGGGGCAGCGTCTGGGTCAGCGGGCAGAATAAAACTCCCGCGTGGCCGCGATTTTCCGGGCGACGGCCCCTCCGAGCAGGAGTTCCCGGGCGGGCTCGAGGCCCTCGCGAACGGTCGCTGTCCGGCCCACGATCTGCAGGGCCACGGCGGTGTTGAGCACAATCGTGTCGACCAAGCCGCCCGGACCGCGGCCCGCCAGAATCGCCTCGACCGTCGCGAGGTTGGCCGTGAGATCGCCTCCCTGCAATTCGGCGAAGGGTGCCGGCCGCAGGCCGAGATCATCCGCCCGCCAGACGGCTCGCAGTCCCTGGAGCCGGCCGACGCCGTGGACATGATTGGCGGTTGCCGTGGTGAGTTCGTCGATCCCCCGATCCGGGTCGATGACCCCATGCCCCACCAAGCCGGCTGTCTGGCCCAGTTGCTCCAGCGTTTGCGCCATTTTTTCCACCAGTGGCAGGGAGTAGACGCCGAGGAGAATATGCGCCGGCCGGCCGGGATTGATGAGGGGGCCGAGGATGTTGAAGACCGACCGCTGGCCGCGGGCGGAAAGCGCCTTGCGCACCGGAGCGATCTGCTTGAAAGCCGGATGATAGTTCGGCGCGAAAAAAAACGCGAACCCGAGTTCGGCGAGCGCCCGCCGGGACTGGTCCGGCGGCGCGGCCAAGTCGACGCCCAAGCCGGCCAGCAAGTCGGCGCTGCCGCACTTGGAGGTGATGCCGCGATTCCCGTGCTTCATCACCGGCACGCCGGCGCTCGCGAGCACGAGCACAACCAGACTGGAAATATTGAAGCCGCCGGCATGGTCGCCACCGGTGCCGACAATATCGATCGCCCGATCCGCCCACGACCCGACCCCGGGATCCACGGCCAGCGCGCGAAACCCGGTGGCAAATCCGGCGAGTTCGCCCGGCGTTTCCCCCTTGGCCGCGAGCGCGAGCAAAAAATCGCCCTTCGCCCCCTCGGTTTCCTCCGTCGCGCCCAAGGCCGCCACCGCCAATCGGACTTCAGCCGGAGAGAGCTCCTGCCGGGCGGTGAGTTGGGTGGTGAGTCGAGGGAGATCGGCCATCGCGGTGCCGAGCAGAATCGTTTCCCTCCCGGGCGCAAAGCATAAAACTCGACAGCCCCAGCCCTTTCTGGAAACACCAGCAGCGTGGATTTTTCACTCCGCCCTTTTTGCTGCGGCCTGCTGCTGGCCGCATTTCCCCTGACCGCGGCGGCCGCCGAAATTACGGCCGCGCGCCCCAGACCCGAGACTTCCGCCGTCGCCGAACTGAGCGCGGGCGATGCCATCGTGCTGGGGCTCGTCGAGGGCGTGACGGAGTTCCTCCCGATCTCCTCGACGGGACACCTGATCATCGCGAATAAACTGCTCGGCCTTGAAGCAGAAAAACAATTGGCCGGAAAGTCGGGCCAGCCGCTTTGGCACAAACCGCCGTCCAAGGAAAATCCCGCTGGCATACCCTTGACGCTGAAATTGGCGGCCGACACCTACACCGTCATCATTCAAGTCGGGGCGATCGCCGCGGTCGTGATGCTCTACTGGCGGCAACTCGTGGCGATGTTGGTGGGGCTGTTTGGCCGCAGCAGCTCGGGACTCCGGCTGTTGCGAAATGTCCTGCTCGCGTTCCTGCCCGTCGTGATCATCGGCTTGCCGACCCACAATCTGATCGACCGGTACCTGTTCTCCGTCCCGACCGTCATCGTCGCGCTCGTGGGCGGCGCCTTCCTGATGTTGTGGGCGGAACGCTGGCGCCGAACCAACAGCGGCATTGGATTTTCCAAGGGCGATCCGGCCGATCTCACCCCACGCAAGGCTCTCGGAATCGGACTTGCCCAATGTGCGGCGCTCTGGCCGGGAACCAGCCGGTCCATGGTGACGATTGTGGCGGGATACTTGGCGGGTTTGAGTCCCGCCAAGGCCGCCGAATTCAGCTTTCTCGTCGGTCTGCCCACCTTGGCCGGCGCCGCGTTCCTCAAGGCGATAAAATCAGGGCCGGCCATGATCGAAGTCTTCGGCTGGAGCCATGTCCTGCTGGGCGCATTGGTCGCCGCCGTTTCCGCGGTGTTCGCCGTGAAATTTCTGGTCCATTTCATCGGCCGGCATGGCCTGGCCTTATTTGCGTATTATCGCCTGACTCTGGCAGTTGTGCTGACCCTGTCCTACCTTCTTTAACCCGGCGCTAAGCAGCTGACTATAACTCTTGACGGCCCCGAACGCGAACCTTACCAACCTCAGCTTTATATTACAAATCTGCGTCGGTCTCCAACCACCGGCTGCACTTCCCACCACTTCATATGGCTAACCCGAAACGTAAACAATCCAAGCGCCGCAGCGCCAACCGTCGCGCCGCCAATGCATTTATTGCTCCTGAATTCGCCAAGGACACCGACGGCGGCGCCTTTCGCCCCCACCGCGTCAATCCGAAGACCGGCATTTATCGCGGGCGTCAGGTCTTGAACGTCGAGGTGTAAGGTCTGTTGTTCCGGGCAGTTTTTTCCCCATCAATTCCGACACGGCCAGTCCCACGGAAGCGCAGGCCCGGATTGCGGTCGACGCGATGGGCGGCGATCTCGGCCCGACGGAAGTGGTCGCGGCCGTCAAACTGGCCTTGGCCGAATCGGTCGATCCCCTTGTGCTGGTCGGCGACCGTGCCCAGCTTGAGCCGCTGCTCGCCCAAGCCGGACTGACTGGCCACGCCAAGGTTTCCCTCGTGCATGCCTCCGAGGTTATCACCATGGAGGACAAGCCGCTGCAGGCCTATAAGCGGAAGAAGGATTCGTCGATGCTCCGGGCGATTGACCTGGTGAAAGCCGGTGAAGCGCGGGTCGTCATCAGCTGTGGCAACACCGGCGCCTTGATGGCATGCTCGACTCTGCGCCTGCGCATGATGGCCGGAGTCGACCGGCCGGCCTTGGCCGCCGTGATCCCCCGAGCGGAAGGCGACTTCATCCTGATCGATGCCGGGGCCAATCCCGAGGGGCGGCCCGAGAATCTGGTCCACAACGCTATTCTCGGCGCCAACTACGCCAAGGTCATCCTCGGCCTAGAAAATCCGCGGGTCGGCCTGCTTACGATCGGCACCGAGGAAGGCAAAGGCAATGCCCTCATCACCGAGACCCACGAGCAACTCAAAAGAATCAGCTCCGTCATCAATTACGTCGGCCCGATCGAGGGCTTCCAGGTTTTCCGCAACACGGTCGACGTGGTCGTCTGCGACGGCTTCGTCGGGAACACCCTGCTCAAGACGTGGGAATCCCTGGCCAAATTCATCACGACCATGCTCAAGACAGAGCTGCAGAAAAACCCGCTGCGCATGGCCGGCGCCCTCCTGGCCAAAGGCGCGTTTAATTCGCTCAAAACCCGCATGAATCCCGACCGGTCTGGCGGCGCCCCGTTGCTGGGCGTGCGGGGCAACATCTTAAAAGCTCACGGTTCCAGCAATCGCCATGCGATCGCCAGCGCAATTCGGGCCGCCGGAAAAATCATCCACCACGATCTCTACCTGCACATCGAGCAGGACGTCGCCCGGGCTAACGAGCTCCGGCTGGCGCCCCCACCCGATGCCGCAGTAAACTAATTCCCCTATGGCTTCTGTCATCATCGCCGGAGTCGGCTCCTACGCCCCGCTTAAGATCCTCACCAACGACGATCTCGCCAAGATCGTGGACACCACGGATGAGTGGATCCGCTCCCGCTCCGGCATCCGCGAGCGGCATATCGCCGCCCCGGACGAGGCCACCTCCGATCTCGCGATCCATGCCGCCAAATCCGCCCTGCTTGACGCCGGGGTGTCGGCCCAGGAAATCGATCTGCTCATCGTCGCCACCGCCACACCCGACTATCCCCTGCCCGCCACCGCCTGCGTCGTGCAGCACAAGCTCGGCGTCCCACCCCATGCGACTTGCTTTGACATCTCGGCCGCCTGCTCCGGTTTTCTCTACGCCCTGGAGATCGCCTACGGCCAACTCCTGACCGGCCGCTACAAGTGCGCGTTGATCATCGGCGCCGAAAAGCTCTCTTCGATCACCGACTGGACCGACCGCACGACCTGCGTGCTGTTCGGCGACGGCGCCGGCGCGGCCGTCCTGAAAAAAGTGCCCGAGCCCGGCATCGGCATCATCGGCTGCGACCTCGGCGCCGACGGCGCGATGTTGGAAATGCTCTATACCCCGGCTGGCGGCAGCCGTACCCCGGCTTCCACCCAGACGGTCGCCGAACGCGGCCATTTCCTCCGGATGAAGGGCAAGGAAGTCTTTAAGCAGGCCGTGCGCGTCATGGAGACGGTCGCCCGCGAAATGCTGGAACAACATAACCTGACTTTTGACCAAATCAGTCTGTTGATTCCCCACCAAGCCAATTACCGCATCATCGAAGCGCTCGCCGGCAACCTCGGCGTGCCGATGGAGCGGGTGTATGTGAATCTTGACCGTTACGGCAACACCTCCGCGGCCTCCATTCCGCTGGCCTTGGATGAAGCCCGCCGGGCGGGGCGGATCAAGAAGGGTGATTATACCCTGATGGTTGCCTTCGGCGCTGGCTTGACCTACGGTTCGACTCTTATTCGATGGTAATTATTAGTCTCATGCGCCGCCTCCTTTCCATTCTCTCCCTGGCTGCCCTCGCCGGCTTGCTGCTTATTCCTTCCCGGCTTGCCGCCGACCTGGTCTGGACGCCTCAAGAGGGCTGGCGAATTGAAGGTGGGGCCCTCGCCGGCCTCCCCAATGAGTCCGGCCGCAACGCCCTTGACCTGATGAACAAAGCCCGCACCGCCGAGGAGGCGGGGCAAGGCAAGAGCGCCATCAAACTTTACGGAACGGTCACCAAGAAGTTCCCCAACTCGGTCTATGCCTCCGAGGCGCTTTATCGCACCGGCATGCTCCGGGAAAAAAACCAGGAGTACTACAAGGCGTTCGATACCTTTCAGCAGATGGTCGTCCGCTATCCCAATTCCGACAAATTCTCCCAGGTCATCGGCGAACAGTACCGGATCGCCAGCCAGCTGTTTGCGGGCAAACGCAATCGCCTCTTTGGTTTCCTCCCCGGCTTCCGCAATCGGGAAAAAGCCCTCGAGTACTTCGAGGTCATTGTGCAAACGGCGCCCTACAGCGACTATGCCCCCTTGTCCCTGATGAATGCCTCCCGCGGCTACAAGCTGATCAACGAGCCCGAGGCCGCCATCGATGCGCTCGATCGCATGATCAACACCTATCCCCGCAGCGCGCTGACCCCCGATGCGTATTTGAAGATCGCGCAGACCCACGCTTCGCTGGTCGACGGTCCTTACTACGATCAGGCCTCCACCAAGGAATCGATCACCTACTACGAGGATTATATGATTCTCTTCCCCGGTGACGCCGGCATGGCGACCGCGGAAAAAGGCCTGGCGGGAATGAAGAAGACCCTCGCCCAGAGCAAACTAACCATCGCCGACTACTACTACAAGTACCGCAAGAACTACAAGGCTGCCAAAGTCTTCTACAACGAGGCGATCACGGTTTATCCCGACTCCGAGGTCGCCGCTCAAGCCCGCGACAAATTGCTCGTCGTCAATGGCATTCTTGACCGGCAGATGGGCATCGTGCCCGCGAGTGGCGCCCCTGCGGCTCCGGCCCCGGCGAAGAAAAAACGTTTCTGGCTGTTCTGATCCGGCCCGCGCCCGCCGTTTTATTGCTGTCATGCTACGCCGAGCGAAGCTTCCGATGCCCCTTCGTCTTCTCCAGACCGGGGCTGCCTTCGCCACCCTGTTCAAAACGACCTGCCTCGTGGGCGGGTTGAGCTTGCTCGCCGGTTGCGCCAGCTACCAGCTGGGCACCGGCGCCAAAACGAAATTCTCGACCCTGTTTATCGCGCCGGTCGCGAGTTCGATTCTCCTCCCCCAAGCCCAAGTCCTCGTCACCACCCAATTGCGCGAGGCTTTCATCCGCGACGGCCGGGTAACCCTCGTGGACACACCAGAGGCCGCCGAGGCCGTGCTGCAGATCAGTCTTGCCAGCTACGACCGCACCGTGTCGGTCGCCCGCGCCGACGACACCGGCCTCGCCCGGCGTTTTGACGTCGCTCTCCAAGCGCGCGCCACCTTGACCGACAATCGCGGCAAGCAGGCCTACTTCATGCAACGCCTCCTGATCGCCAAACGCGGGGTCTTCACCGACAGCGGCCTCATCCCCGCTGAATACCAGACTTTGCCCTTGCTGGCTGAGCAACTCGCCAACGAGGCCCTGCACACGGTCCTCGACGTCTGGTAGGACAGCCGCAGGCAGGGAATGCCCTGGATTCGCTGCTTCCGCTACGCCGGACGCATGCAGTTGAGAAACGATTTCTCTCGGAAGGCGGCCGCACTAAAAGGTGGTCGCCGATTTCCCAGCCGCCGCGGAGGCGGCGCGACTGGGCCCGGGTTCGCAACAGCGAACAACCGGCCAGATCCGCCGATCGGCGTCGGTCCGGAGACCGACACCCACCAAGTGCATGGCCCCGTATCGGTAGTCCGCCCAAGCACGCGCGGTGCCCGCCGGCGAAACAATGGTTGAGCATCAGCTGTCCCCTGTCATTTGTACTGGGTCCACTGTCTTCAGTCTTCTGACCCATGCTCCATTCGTCCATTCTCGCTCCCTCGTTGCTTGCCGGTGATCACGCCCAACTCGGCGCCAGCGCCCGCCTGGCCGAGCAGGCGGGCGCCGCCTGGCTGCATCTGGATATCATGGATGGACACTTCGTGCCCAATTTGTCGTTCGGCCCGGAGACGCTCGCGGCCGTGCGCCGGGCGGGATCGAAACAATTTTTCGACACCCATTTGATGCTCGCGGAACCCCACCGCTACATCGAGCCGTTCGCCAAGGCCGGGGCCAATCTCATCAGCATTCATATCGAACCCGCTTACGACCATGGCGGCACGCTCGCCCGGATCCGCGCCCTCGGCTGCCAGACCGGCATTGTCCTCAATCCCGAAACGCCCGCCCTGGCGATCGAGCCGCTGCTCGCGCTGGTTGACCTCGTGCTGGTCATGACGGTGCAACCGGGTTTCGGCGGCCAGGCCTTTCGCCGCGACATGCTGCCCAAACTGCAACAGATCGACGCCTGGCGCCGCGAGCGAAAGCTGACCTTCCGGCTTGAAGTCGACGGGGGCATCGATCGGGCCAACGCGCTGGAATGTCGCGCGGCCGGCGCCGATACCTTTGTGGCCGGAACGTCGTTCTTTCGCGCGACCGACCAAACCGCTTTCGCCGCTGCCTTTGCGGCCATGTAGGCCGGGCTTTGCGGCCGAGATTAATTTCGCGCCTTCCTCCCTGTAAATCCCATGGAACACCAACACGGCCCGTATCTGATTTCCGACAACCCCGCACGGCTGGACGCCGTGGCCATTCACGCTTATCTGAGCCGCGCCTATTGGGCGGAAAACATTCCCTTCGAGGTCGTGCAACAATCCCTCCGCGGATCGCTCTGCATCGGCGCCTACGGCCCGGACCTCGCGCAAGTCGGACTGGCCCGCTTCATTTCCGACTACGCGACGTTCTGTTACGTGTGTGATGTCTACGTCACGGAAGAACACCGCCGGCACGGTCTCGCTCGAAAAATGCTCTCGCTGGCCATGCACCATCCCAAGTTGCAGGGCCTGCGCCGGTGGAATCTCGTGACCCGGGATGCCCACGGCCTCTACCGCGAATTCGGCTTTGTCCCGCTCAAGCACCCTGAACGTTACATGGAAAAACTCGACCCCACGGTCTATCAGCGCCTGACCGAAGCGGACGACGAATAACTACCGCGGGCTCGCCCGCGCGATCTCCGCGGCCCGGCGATATTGCTTCCGGAAATGATCCGCCAGCTCATGGGCGAGCTCGACTTCGTCGACCTTGTTTTTTGAATTCAACGCCTGCCGGATGCGCCCGTTCATCTCGGGATACGCGATGGCCGTCATGTCACCGAACACCGCCAGAGCCTCGGCGGGCAGGCCGGCCTGAATGATGTCCCGCCACGCCGCCGCCAGTTCAACGTGCGTGTCGAGGCACAGCACCCGAATGACGAAGGCCATCTCCCGGAAAATCCCGCCGGTCCACGCGCTGTTGTAGACGAGCGGATTGGCGACCGCGTAGGGATTCACCTCCGGGTCCGAACGGTCCCGGGAGAAATCCTCCGCGTAGAAATCGCGGCGGATGGGCAGCCGGTGCAGCTCATACCGCTCCGTTCCACCCGGTGTGCCGGGTTTGAAATTCCAGAGCTTCTGCCCTTCCATCGACAACGCGTACTCCATGAACGCCAGCGCCGCCTGCGGATTTGGCGCCCCGCGCAAGACGGCCATTGGATCGGGCGAAAGCACCGTCCCGTCCGGCGGCGAGAAATAACCAAGGCGCGGGCTCGTGCCATCCACGCTGCGCGCCTTCGCTTGATGGTTGCCGCGACCATAAAAATCAATGCACAGCCCCACTGCGGAATTCCCTTGGATGACATCAATCGATGGCTTCTGGGATGAATCGGTAAAATAGCGGGCGTTGGCCCCGATCCGTTGCAACAGCTGCAGTCCGGCGATCCAACCCGCCGCCACCGTCTCGACCTCGGCTCCCGGAGGCGCGCGGTCGGTCGCGTTGGCCCGGCGCACCCCGGCTTGATGGATTTGCTGCTGGATGATGTTCTCAAAGGCCTTGGCCATGGAGCTGCTCTTGGTCGGATCGCACAACGCAACCTCGCCAAACAGTTTGGGATTCGTCAGATCGCGCCACGCCCGCGGCTCCGCTTCGACGCCTAAGCGCCGGAGCGAGTCGAGATTGTAGATCATGCCGTAGCTGCTGAGCACGTTGCCGACCCAAAGGCCTTGCTTGTCCCAGTACGGTTCACCGGTGAAAAGCCGCGGGATCACGTCGGCTTGGAACCACTCCGGGTGCAACTGCATGATTCCGGAGTCGACCAAACGCCCCGCCTCGGCCTGCCGGATGTAGTCATAGCTGCCACCCCCGAAAAACACGTCGATGCCGCAACTGACTTTGGATTCGAGAAACGCCCGGCGCGCCGCCAGCTCCGGAGTGTCATCGTCCGGGGTGGCATCGGGCACGAGCCGGGGATTGGAAAACGCCGCCTGCACCTCCAGACTCCACGGTTTTTTTAACGTTCGGCGCCAGTGATTTTGGAAGGCGGTTGCATATTCCGATTCAATGAACCGCGCGATTTCACTCGTCCCTCCGATAACGCGCCAGTCGACCGCGATTCGCCGGCCGGTCCGGGCCGCATACCACCGGCCAAACCCGCGCGCATACTCGTAGCGGATAGCCTCATTGTGGGGCGTGATGACGACCAGGGTCTCGTCAGCCGTGGTCCGCGCCGCCTGAGGGGGCCGCAACCCAAACGGGAGGCCGACCACGGCGATCAGCGCAAGAATCAGGAGCGCGCGCTTCATGGTCCTAGGATTGTCATCCTGAACGCAGTGAAGGATCCAGCATGATGGTGGCTGGACCATGGTTCAAACCATGTGGGAGGGCATGTGGGAGGGGCTTTACGCCCCGACATCTTGGCGCGAACGAAAGCCTGTCGGGGCGTAAAGCCCCTCCCCCGGTTTCGACAAAGCATATTCTCATGAGTTTGAGGAGCCTGATCACCCCGTCAGCACCACCACATCTTCCGGCGCGACCGTGGCGTAGAGTTCACCCTTCGTCGAGCCGTCCCCAAACCGCGGATTGCGCTCGAACACTTTCAAGCGCGTGCCGTTCGCGGTGACGAAGGCATATTGGGCCACCTCGCCGAGATAAATGGATTCGCCGATGCAACCCCGGACGACATTGCCTGACTCGGCGTGCCGGTGCAGTTCCCAGCACTCCGGCCGGATCGAAACGGTGACCTCCGCCCCTGGCGCCGGTGGATTCGTCGCGTCGCCGAGGATGCCGGCAAATTGCCCGACCGCGGTGTCCACGGTCACCGCTCCGCCCGTCAGGCCCAGGACCTTGCCGGGAATAAAATCCGTTTCGCCGATGAAGTTGGCGACCGTTTTGCTTCTCGGCCGCTTGTAGACTTCCCACGGCGTGCCGACCTGCAAAATGTGCCCGTTGTCCAAAATCGCCATGCGGTCGGCGATCGAAAGCGCCTCTTTTTGGTCATGCGTGACGTAGACCGTGGTGAGCTTGAACTCCTTGCACACGCGGCGGATCTCCGCGCGCATCTCCAACCGCAGCTTGGCATCAAGGTTCGAGAGGGGTTCGTCCAAGAGCAGGCAACGCGGCCGGATGACGAGGGCCCGCGCGAGCGCGATCCGCTGCTGCTGCCCGCCGGAAAGCTGGTTCGGGGTACGGGCGGCGTATGGCCCCATGCGCACCGACTCCAGCGCCTCTCCCACCCGCTGCCGGATTTCCGCCGGCGGCACTTTGCGTTCCTCCAGGCCGAACGCGACGTTTTCCGCGATCGTCATGTGCGGCCACAGGGCATAACTCTGAAACATCATCCCCGTGTTCCGCTTGTGCGGCTCGAGCCGGGTCACATCCTCGTCGCCGAAAAGGATCTGTCCCTTTTCCGGAAGATAAAACCCGGCGAGGCTGCGCAGCAGGGTGGTTTTGCCGCAGCCACTTGGTCCGAGGAGAAAGAAAAGCTCGCCGGGGTTGATCGTCAGATCCAGGCGATCCAGCGCCACCACGCTCCCGAATTGCTTGGTCAGTTGCTTAACCTGGATGGAGATCATTTTTCGTGCGCCCGGCGGGCGCCTCCCGGTTGCAGTAAGGCGCGGGCGTGGCGAGGCAACGGGCCGCTCCAGGTGAAGTCAAAAAAAATATCTCCCGCCGGCGAAGGTAACGGGTTGCCATGGCCGGAAGTTCGCGTTTTTCATCAACGCCATGCCCTCCCCCAAAGGCCCGCCTGAGTTGAAGCATCTCGACCACGTGCTCGTCACGCCGCGAGCGATCAAGCGCCGGATCGCCGAGTTGGCTGACCAATTGAACCGCGATTACGCCAAGAAGGACATGATGGTCGTGGCCATCGTCAATGGCGCCCTGATTTTCACCGCCGACCTGCTGCGCGCCCTGCGCAGCCCGCTGCGGCTGGACTGCCTCCGCGCCTCCAGCTACCACGACGGCACGAAGGCCGTGGGCGAACCCCGCATCATCGACCAAATGAAACTGGATGTGCGCGGCCACAATGTCCTGCTCGTCGACGACATTCTCGACACCGGCAAAACCCTCGCCGCCGTCGCCGGTCTGATCAAGACCAAGGGAGCTGCGGAAGTCCGCACCTGCGTGCTGCTCGACAAGAAAGCCCGCCGCACCGTGCCGTTCCAGGCCGATTATGTCGGGTTTGACATCCCCAACGAATTTGTCGTGGGCTTCGGCTTGGACTTTAACGAACGCTACCGGAACCTGCCCTGCATCGGCGTCTTGAAGCCGAAATATTACTCCGGCAGCTAGGCCTCCTCGTCCGTTCCGCCCAAGCGCCTCGGAAAATGCCTTGCACTCCCCCGCCGCGGGCATTTCCTTGCCGTTTCGCGCACGGAGAGGTGGCTGAGTGGTCGAAAGCAGCGCTTTGCTAAAGCGCCGTAGGAGTAAAATCCTACCGGGGGTTCGAATCCCCCCCTCTCCGCCAGCGTTCGCTCAGGGCTGCTTGAAGAGGACCCCGCCCTTCATCACGAGCTTCACCTGCCACACGGCGCTGATGTCCTTGCTCGGATCGCCGTCGACCGCAATCAGGTCCGCCAGCAAGCCCGGCGCCACCCGGCCAATCTTGTCCTGCAAATGCAGCACCCTCGCGTCGACCGACGTCGCCGCGCGCAATGCGTCCACCGGCGACAGGCCGAACCGCACCATCTGCTCCAACTCGAGCGCGTTGTCGCCGTGCGCAAAAACCCCGACGTCGCTGCCACTCGCGATCGTCACCCCGGCGGCCAGCGCCGCCTGAAAGGATTCCTTCGCCCCCGGGCGCGCACCCGTCGCGGCCAGCGTCGGCACGAGCGCGACGCCGTGGGCCTTCATCAGTTGGAAAATTTCCGGCGTGCCTCCGGTTCCATGCTCGATCGTCTCCACCCCGGCAAGCACCGCGCGCCGCATGCCTTCCGGCGTGGTCGCATGCGCCGAAACCGCGCGGCCGCTGCTGCGCGCCGTCTCCACGATGAGCTTGAGTTCCTCGAGCGAAAAAGTCGGCGCTGCCTGCCCGTCCGGGCCCCAGCGATAGTCGGCATACACCTTGATCCAGTCCGCGCCGTGCCCGATCTGGTCGCGCACCACGCGAACCAAATTGTCCACCCCATCCGCCTCCTCGGCGCCTTGGGGCACGCTCCACTCGGCGGCGTAGCCCTTGGGCCCGTAACTCCCGGTCGCGACTATCGCCCGGGTCATGACGAGCATCCGCGGACCGGGAATGATGCCTTGCTCCACCGCCTGCTTCAACCCGACATCTGCGTAGCCGGCTCCCTCGGTGCCGAGATCGCGAATGGTGGTGAAGCCCGCCCGCAAGGTGGCGCGCAGATGATTGGTCGCCCGGGCCACCCGCAACGCCACCGACTCGCGGGCCAGCTGATCGTTCCACGACGTCTCGCTGTAGGGATGCAGCAGCACATGCGAGTGCGCATCGATCAACCCCGGCAACAACGTCATCCCCGGCAGGTCGATCGTCCTCTCCCCCAGCATCGTGGCCAAACTGGCGAGCGGTCCCACCGCCGCGATTTTGTCGGCGCGGACCACCACGCCCCAGCCTTCATGCATCGCTTCACCGTCGAACACCCGCGCGGGCTTGAGCAGCTGTCCCGGTTCGACGCCAACAGCGGCCTGGAGCGAGCCGCTCCCTGCGAAAATGAAGAGGACCGAACAAAGCAGGCACAGTATTTCACGCATGGAATTGGAGAGGATGGACGCCCACGGTAGAAGTCTGGTCCGGCGAGTCAAAGCCTGCCGCGCCGCGATTTTGCTTGGCGCTGCCGGGGAGCCGACGTGACATCTCTCCCCGTTCGATCCCCTTGCGCACCCCCGAAAAACTCCTCATCGATTTCGCCCACCTGACAGTGTATCAAGGCGACCGACCGGTCTTGCTCGACCTCACGCTTCAGGTGCGGCAAGGCGAACACCTTGTCATTCTCGGGGCCAACGGCTCGGGCAAATCCACCCTGATCAAGACAATCTTCCGCGAGCTCTATCCGCGCGCCAACACTCCCGGATTCCGCTTCGAGATTCTCGGCCGCGAATTGTGGGACGTGAGCGAGCTGCACCGGAAATTCGGCATCGTCTCGCCCGACCTGCTGGGCCGCGTTTCGCATGAAGTCACCGCGCGCCAGGTCACCGCCCGCGAGCTCGTCCTGTCGGGATTCTTCAGCAGCATCGGGTTATGGCCGCATCACCGGGTCACCGCCGCGCAGGAACGTCGAACGCGCACGATTATGAATTTCCTGGAGATCGGCCACCTGGCGAGACGGCCGCATGCCGCGATGTCTGCCGGCGAGCAGCGCCGGGCGCTCATCGGCCGGGCGCTCGTGCACGATCCGGAAGTGCTCATCCTCGATGAGCCGACCAACAGCCTGGATCCCGGCGCGGTGCGGGAATTTCATGCGGTCCTGCGCAAACTCATCCGGGCGGGCAAGAGCCTGATTCTGGTCACCCATCACGTCGCCGATATTTTCCCGGCGATCAAGCGCGTCATCCTGATGAAAGACGGCCGCATCATCGCCGACGGACTGAAGACCAAGGTCCTGACTTCCGCCGCGTTGTCCCGGCTCTTCGGGCGCAAACTACGACTGGTGAAAAACCGGCAGAGCTACGATCTCGTGAACGGCTGACGGCTGGAATGGTCCGGTTGTAGGAGCCTGCTTGCAGGCGATTCAGGAGAGAGTGACTCACGTACGAAAAACTGACTCGGCGGATGCTCCCGCGACACGACGCCGGCTACACCCCCCGCTCTGGCGGGCACC
>CAZAOI010000017.1:0-21932 GCA_964486705.1 uncultured Oleiharenicola sp.
CCGCCGTGCCCAAGCAGGTCGCCTTCTGCAGCGGCAGCGGCAACAGCGCCGTGCCGCAACTGGTCGCCGCGGGCGCGGACACGCTGATCACCGGCGAACTTCGCGAGGAGTGGTTCAATTACGCCCAGGAGAACCACCTCAACCTGATCTGCTGCGGCCACTACGCGACCGAAGTGCATGGGGTGAAGGCCCTGGCGGCCGAACTGGCGAAGAAATTCCGCCTCCCCTGGGAGTTCGTCGAGACGGAAAATCCGCTTTAGGCGCGATAAAACCTCCGCCATTCCGAAAAGAATCTTCCCCTGCGCCCGGATTTCGTGTGTTTCGTGGGACCCACTTCCGATGAAAAAAATCGCCATCCTTCACGGCCCCAATCTCGACCGGCTCGGCCAGCGCCAGCCCGAAATTTACGGCACCGCCACGCTCAAGGATCTGGAAAAATTGCTCCGCGCCGAGGCCAAGCCCCTGGGCCTGACCCTGACCTTCTTCCAATCGGCGCACGAGGGCGCACTTGTCGACCGGATTCACGCCCTCACCGATCGCGGCGTCCACGCCTTCATCGTCAACTTCGGCGCCTATTCGCACACGAGCATCGCCCTGCGCGACGCCCTCGCCAGCGCCAACCTTCCGGCCATCGAGGTCCATCTCTCCGACATTAAAAAACGGGAGAAATTCCGGCGCCACTCCATGACCGCCGGGGCCTGCTTCGCCATGATTTCCGGCAAGGGCTTTCCGGGCTACGTCGAAGCGCTGGAGCGGCTGGCGAAACTGTAGGCTGGTCCGTCGCCCCGGCTTTCCGGCCGGGGAACGCGACCCGACCAACTTTTCCTTCCATGGGCCAACACCTTCCCGACTTCGCTGAACCCCACTGGTTCGTCTGCCACACCAAGCCCCGCTGTGAGAAAAAATTCACGGCCCTGCTGGCGCGGGAGGGATTCGCCCACTACCTGCCCTTGCTGCGCAGTGTCCGGCTCTACGGTACCCAAAAAAAGACCTTCACCAAGCCGCTGTTTCCCGGCTACGCCTTCGCCCGCCTCGAGCCGGCGCGCAAGGACCGCATTTACCAGCAGGACTTGCTGGTGCGGGCAATGCAGGTCGAGAACGAACCGGTGTTCCTGCGGCAAATGGAGGAAGTGCGGATCGTCTGCGCCTCCGGCATGGCGGCCGCCCTCCGCCCCTTGATGAAGAAAGGCACCCACGTCCGCGTCCGCGGCGGCCCGTTGCACGGGCTCGAGGGCTTGGTGGACGATCCGTTGAACCCCCAAGGAATTGTGGTGTCAATCGACGTGCTGCAGCAGGGCCTGCTGGTCCGGCTCCCGCTCGAAAGCCTCCAACTTCTTCCCTGAAAAACTATGTTCCGCCGTCTGCTCCTTCTACTCGCCTGCGCGCTTTTCAGCAGCACCGCTTGGGCGCAGGACGCGACCGCGACCTCCAGCCCTACCCCGGTGCCCCCGCCGGCTCTCGTCCCGCGCTTGAACGGACTCTTCAATTTCGACCTGCCCAAGCTGGATCCACCCGGCACGGTCAAATTGATTTCCTATCCCCACTTTGCCGATCTGATCAAGCAGGGCTATATCCGCGTCGACGGCGGCTTTCGCTGGGCGCTGAACGATCATTTTGAGGTCAGTTCCGCCGCCGCGACCTATTTCAGCCATGGGCTAAAAGACGAGAGCCACGGTTCCGGGATTGGCGGCCTGCGGTTTGGTTCCAAGTATCTCTTCCGCGAATGGCTCAAGCCAGGCTACGAATCCAGCGTCGCCCTGACTATCGACCTGCCGACCGGCCGGCCGCCCATTGACATGACCGACGGGTATAACCACTTCACCCCGAGTTTCGTCATCCAGCAGCGTTCGCCGCATCTCCCCAGGCTGACCACCTTCGCCAGCACCAGCATTAATTTCATCACCCTCAGTTCCGTGCAGGGGACGTTTGATCTCACCACCCCGCAGGACAACTCGGTTTCCTTCAGTCTCGGCGGGATCTACGATGCCGGCCAGTTGAAGTGGACCCTCGCCGGAACGTACACCACCACCGCGTTGCTCAGCGCACGCTCCGCGCATTTCTATGCCCTGAGTCCCAGCGTCCTTTGGTATGTACCGAAAAAAATGTCGTTCAAATCGAAGACCCAATGGGTCATCGGCTTTGGCCTGCCCATGGAGTGGAGTCCCCTTGGCTTTGAAATCAGACCCCGCGGCAAGCTGAAGGCGGAAATTACTTTTCGCCAAGTCATCGATCGCATGCGCGGCAGCTGGTCCAAGTAAGCGGCCCCGGCGGCGCGCCGAGGATCGCGTCAGCTCGCCGTCTCCTTCGGGCTGGTCCCGTGCCCCCCAGGGCTATTAAACAATAGTGTCGTCGCTTCTTTGCGGGGTGGGCGCCGTTTTCCATCCCGGCGCCTGATCGGCAATCCATGTCGCCGATATAAAAATCGGCGACCACCGGATTGTCTGGGGCGGGTATTCAAACGGTAGGGCGGAGCGGCTCGCTCCGCCGCGGCGCACCGGGCCGGCGGCAAGTGCGCCAGCCTTGGCGGTGCGCTCTACCGAAGCTAGCGCTCGAAACTTGCATGCTATTTTCAATGGGTGAATCGGGTTTGAATCCACGCCCTAATCCGCTCTCGTTCGCTCCCCCGCTCTTGGCCGTTCAAGCCGCCGTCGCCTCTTCGCGCTCGCTTCCAGTCAAGCTTGCGGTCCCGCCTGGCCGCTTGGCGCCTCGCGCTGGGGCCCGATCCTGAGCGCAACCTGGGATGCCGGGCAACAAGTAGCTCCCCATTTGGCGGGTTGGTATTTGTTCGA
Source organism: uncultured Oleiharenicola sp. (assembly GCA_964486705.1). Classification (GTDB taxonomy): domain Bacteria; phylum Verrucomicrobiota; class Verrucomicrobiia; order Opitutales; family Opitutaceae; genus Lacunisphaera. The sequence continues at coordinate 2,790 of CAZAOI010000017.1, forward strand.
AAAATTGCCGCCAAGGTTCTTTGCTCTCCCCGCTGAGTCATACAAATTTTATTTATGAGCCGACCGAAATGCCCCCGTTTGATGGCCCCGCTTTTCCTCTCGCTGGTGCTGAGCGCGGCGGCGCAAGCCCAAGAGGCTCCTCCGACCGCAGCCGCCAGTCCGGCAGCAGAAGACAAGAGCCTTAACAAGATCAGCGGCATTTTCGACACCGACCTGCCAAAGACGGCGCGAAAGGGCTCGGTGCGACTCCTGATCCATCCTCACCTCGGCGACTTCACGAGCCGCAACTACGTGCGGGTGGTACCGGGAATCCGCTGGGGCGTGAACGACCACGTCGAGCTCTCGACCTTGGTCGAGGCGTATCTCGATCACCACCTGAAGGACGGTTCACCGGGCAATGGGATCGGTGCCTTGCAGGCCAGCGCCAAGTATGCCTTCAGCCAATGGCTCAAACCCAACTACGACTCCAGTATCGGCATCAACACCCGCATTCCGGTCGGCCAGCCGCCGCTCGATCTCACCGACGGATACAACCACTACACGCCTTATATCGTGGTATCACGGAAAAGCCCGGCCATCGCTGGTTTCACCTATTTCGGGAATTTCACGCTGGATATCATGGTGAAATCGTCCGTGTCCGGCGTCTTTCGGAAAAACGACCCGCACAGTTCCTCGATGATTTTTGGCGCGGGATTCGTCGTCGACCGCTTCCCCTATCATTACACTTTGGAGTCGGGCTACCAGACCACCGCAGTGGTCGGAAAGGACAACCAGCAGTTTATCTCTATCAAACCCGGCTTCGCCTGGGACCTGCCCCGGCGGCTGACGTTCAACTCCAAGGGCCGCTGGCTGATCGGCGTCAGTTTTAAAGTCACCCTGGGACCTGACGGCACGCGCATCGACAGCGGCGGAAAACTCCGCGGCGAATTCAATCTCCGCCGTTGGTTCGGCGGCAAAGACAAACCAGCGGTCGGCCCCAAGCCCTGACCCGCCCGTTCACCGCAGGGTCCACAGCCAGGCGCCGAGGTGCAACGTGCCGCAGGTCGCCAGCGCGGCCGCGACATCGTCGACCACCACGCCCCAGCCGCCCGGCCAGCTCTGGAGGCGGCGAATGCCCAGCGGCTTCAGGATGTCGTAGAATCGAAACACGGCCAGACCGGCGAGAAAGATGCTCCAGTTCGGCCAACCCGCCGCCGCAATGGCCGGCCAGCCGAGATAACAGAGCGGCATCGCCATGAATTCATCGAGGATGACTTCGCCCGGGTCCTTGCGCCGCATCCGCACTTCCGCCTCACCGCACAATCCCACCGCCAGATAAAGCCCGGCCGCCGAAAGCAACAGCGTGGGCACCAGCCCGAGCGGGAAAAAAATCACCGTGAAATACAAGAGCCCGGCCACCGAACCCCAGGTGCCGGGGGCGGGCAGCTTCATCCCAACCGGACCCAGCGTCGCCGCGCCCACGACCAGGGAAGTCGGCAGCGCCCGCGGCCAATGGGGCAGCGTCAGCTTCATCGGGCGGAGCCCTGGCCCGTTTTCCGGCAGCCGCGCCGCCCGCCCGCACCCTCGGAAACCGATGGCCTCATAGGCTCACTCCATCACCGCCTGGCCATGGCGGCGAAAATAGGAAACTCCGGAGGTGATGGTCAGCACCGCGGCCAGGAAATACAGGCCCATGCCCACAAATTGAATCACCGCGATGATCCAACGATCGCCACTCGGGAACAGATGCCCGTAGTCCTGCGCCATCATTCGCGCGCCCAGCAGCCAGCCGATGGCGTTGAGCTGGACAAAGGTCTTCACCTTGCCGCCCTGGTCCGCCTCGATCACTTGTCCTTTCGTCGCGGCCGCCATCCGCATGCCGGAAATGGCGAACTCCCGACCGAGAATGCAAAGCAGGAGCATCATCGCGAAGGCGTCATACCCCATGAAATAGTCGCCGTTGACCAACGCGATCATCAGGCCGACGACCATCATCTTGTCGATCACCGCGTCCATGAAGCGGCCAAAGGACGAAACCTCGCCGCGCGCCCGCGCGATCATGCCATCAAACCAATCCGTCAGCGCCGCCGCAATAAACAGCCAGAAAGCCAGGGTCGCCGCCCAGTCGAATCGCCGATCCATCAGCCAGACGATGGCAAACATCGCCGGCACTCGGGAAACGGTCATCCAGTTGGCCACAGTAAAACGCATGGGGCGCAGTCGAGACGTCTGCCGCCCCCTTGGCAATACCATCATTCGATGAACACCGTTTTCGTTGCCTCCCCCGATCCGGTTGACTCCCTTTGGGTCCGCTGCTCCCGAGCTTGCTCCCACAAAACCATGGGATTGGTCGTGAATGCCTCGGGTCTTGCCTTGGGGCTTTCTCCTTGGGACCGCGGGTGTCGTGCCGGATCAGGGCAAAACTTCCTCGCCATCGCCCGCCGCAGCGGATTGATTGCCCGCGCGAGGCCCTGTCCGGTGGGCCGCGGCGCTCCCCCTGGATTGCCGCGTCGCCTCCGGTTCCTCGCAATGACCAGAACCCAATGGCATGAAACTCTGCATCTATCCTGGAACTTTCGATCCCTTCACGAACGGCCACCTCGATGTGTTGCAACGTGCGGCGAAGCTCTTCGGCCACGTCCGGGTCGCCATCGCGATCGACTCCACCAAAGCGCCCTTGTTCACGCCCGCCCGGCGCGTCGAACTGATCAAAGCCAACCTGCGCGGCCTGCCCAACGTCGACGTCGTGAGCTTCGAGGGCCTGCTCGTCAAATTCGCCCGCAAACAAAAAGCGCACGCCATCATCCGCGGCCTGCGCGCCTTGTCCGACTTTGAGTTTGAATTCAACATGGCCCTGATGAACCGCCACCTCGAGTCCAAGGTGGAAACGATCTTCGTGATGCCCAACGAGTCCTACAGCTACACCAGCTCCACGCTCGTCAAGCAGATCGCCAAACTCGGCGGCGACGTCTCGAAATTCGTCCCGGCCAACGTGGCCACCGCGTTGAGCGAGGTTTTTTCCAAGAAATAATCCCAACGTCCCCCATGGATTGGACGGTCGAATTCCGGCAGACTGGTCGGGGGTGACCGGGACGAGCAAAGGAACCGCGGCCGTTGGGCGCGGTTGCGGTCGTCGCGCCAATCCAGCCCGTCCGGAGGCCGGGTTCCAACTCGCTCGTGGCCGGATTCAAACTGCGGAATGCCCGATCGCCGGCGCCCGCTCGCAGGATCAAACCGGCGCCGACGGGGCCGCCTCACGCACCGCATCGGCGATGTTCGCCGTCACGACCTCGGCTTCGCCGCTGACCTTGTCGAACCGCATCGACAACGTCTTGGACACGCCGCGTTCCTGCATCGTCACGCCATAGATCGCATCCGCCGCGGCGATGGTGCTCTTGTTGTGCGTGATGATGATAAACTGGGATTCGCCCACGAACTGCTTCAGCAGATTCGTGAACCGATGAATATTTGACTCGTCGAGCGGCGCGTCCAACTCGTCCAGCAAGCAGAAAGGCGACGGCTTCACCATGTAGAGCGCGAAGAGCAAGGCCACCGCGGTGAGGGTCTTTTGTCCGCCGGAAAGCAGGGTGATGCCCTTCAGTTTGGTTCCGGGCGGCTGGGCCACGATCTCGATGCCGCTCTCGAGCGGATCATCGGCCAGCACCAGTTCGATCTCGGCGCGTCCGCCGCCAAAAAGAATCTGGAAGGTGTAGGCGAAATTCTTGCGGATCTGGTCGAAGGTGACCTTGAACTGCTCGAGCGAGGTCTGGTTGATGTCATCGATCGCCTTGAGCAACGCGGCCTTGGCGCCGGTCAGGTCATCGCACTGGGTCTTCAGGAATTCATAGCGCTGCTTGAGCTCAGAGTATTCCTCGATCGCCACCAGATTGACCGCGCCCATGGCGCCGATGCGCTGCCGGAGAGCATCGACCTCGGCCTTTAATTCGTCCCAATTGGTTGCATCCATCGCCGCGAGGTCCGCCTCGCCCGGCTCGCCTTTCGGGCCCTTGTCCTTCTTGCGGCGCTTCGGGGCGGCCACCTCGGCTCCTGCCTCCGCGGTCCCGGCGCCGGGCTCCTCTTCCTCATCGAGATCGAGCGCCTTGAGGCCTTCCGGCTCGTCGTCGGCGCGCCACAGCAGATTGCGCCAATCGAGTGCGGCCACCTCGGACTGGAATTCGCGCGCCACCTCCTCGGTGAGGAACTGCACGCGGGCGCCGGTCTCGGCGACCTTCACCTCGTGCCGGGAAAGTTCGGTCTGGGACGCCTCGGCCTCGATTCGAATCGAGGTGAGCCCCTGCTCGAGGGCGGAAATCTCCCGCTCGACCGTGGCCAGCTCGCCGCGGATCTTCTCCACGTTCTCCTGCGCGACCGCGAGGGTCGTCACGATCTCTTCGGCGCGCCGCTGCTGTCCGGCGGACTCCTGTTCCAGCTGGCTGATCTGCTCGGTCCACGTCTCGATTTCGATCTGCCGTTGGACAAAAAGATCATCGAGCTGCACCCGGCGGCGACCCATTTCGGTCAGGCCCCGATCGAGCACCTCGACCTTCTGGCGGCGCTCCGCCAGTTCGAGCCGGGCTTGGGCCAGTGATTCCTTGCGCACGTCGCGCTCCAGGCGTTTTTGGGTAATCGTGGCCTCCGTCGCGGAAATCTTTTCCTTCTGCGCCGTGATGCCGGACTCGGCGACCGCGAGCTGCGCCTGGGCCTTGGCCAGGCGGGTGAGCGCCTCTTCATGGTCGCGCTGCAGATTGGCCAGCTCGTTTTCCATCCGCGTGAGCCGATTCTTGGCCTCGTCATGGGAGCGTTGGGCATTCTTCTCCTCGGAGTGAATCGCCGCCGCCTGCTGGGAGGCCGCGAGCACATCTTTGCGCTTCTGCTCCAACGTCGCCTCGGCGTCATTGAGCGTGGCGTTGAGCTGCTCGATCAAACCCCGCTGTTCGTCGTGCGCCTTCTGCTCCGCCACCACAGCCTTGCCGGTCTCGCGCAGGTCCACCTCGCGTTGCACAATGCTGTTCGCCGGTTTCTTGTGAAACCCGCCAAAAATCAAGCCGCGCCGGTCAACCAGATCACCCTTCGCCGTCGCCACCATCAAAAAGCTGAAAGCCGGGTTGGCCTGCCAGTACTCCAGGAAGGCACTGAGATCGTCCGCCAGGTAGCAGGAGGAAAGAATGCTCGCCGCCGGATGGGCGGGATCGAGATTGGCCACCGCTTCGGTCGCCGGCTTCAACCCGGCCGGCAGGCCCGCTCCCCGCTCCCCGTTCCCCGCTCCCCGCTCCATGATCTGCAGGCAGACACTGCCGATCTGCTCGCCTTCGAGTTGCGCCAGAATTTTCTGGGCCGTGACGAGATCCGAAACAGAAATCGCCTCGACGGAGGCCCCGAGCAGCGCCTCGAGAGCTTTGGCATATTCCGCCCGGACCTCGAGCCCCTGCGTGATGGGGACAAATTTCTGCTCGCCGAGCACGGACGCCAGCCGGCCCTGCAGCAGCGCCTTGGCGCCTTCGCCGAAGCCTTCCCATTTCTCCTGCAGTTGCTGCAAGAGTTTCAGCCGGGCGGTTTTTTGGGCGAGGCTCCGGTCGATGTCCTGCAGCTTGCGCTGGGCTTCCCGGAAAGCGTGAGTGGCGGCGTGCAAGGCCGTCTGCGCGGCCTGCGCCTCGTTGGTGCTGCGACTCTGCGCAACCCGCGCCTCTTCCACGCGCAGGCTGGCATCGGCCAGCGCCGCAACCGCGGCCTCGACCGCGGCGCGCAGTTGCGCGAGCTCGGTGGAAAGTTGGTCAAATCGATTCTGGCTGGTGCGGGCATCCACCTCGAGCCCGGAGCTCTCCGTCCGGTGCCGGGCCACCGCGCTTTCCAGCTGCAGCAGGTGGAATTTTTCCTGGTTGAGCTGCTGTTCCGACTTCGTCAACTCGCCCTCAAAAACGGCGAGTTCGCGGTTGCGATCCTGGAACACGGCGTCGGAGCTGCCCAGCATGCTGAGCTGCATCTGCTTGTCGTGCGCCCCGGTATCAACCTGCGAGGCCAGTTCCCGCAGCTGCATTTCCAGCTCCGTCAGGTCCTCCTGACCGGCGGCGAGGCGCTCGGCGAGGCCGGCGCGCTTGACGTGCGCGAGGCTGGCCTGGTTCTCCGCCTGCTCCTTCTGCGAGCGCAAATCAAACACGGCCTGCTGGGCGTCCTGCACGCGCTGGTGGAGGGAGCTGCGGGTCGATTTTTTCTCGTCCAACGAGCGAGTGCGCTCGTCGAGCGAAGTGCGGCGCGTCTCGGCGTCGCTGCGCAACGCGGCCACGCGGCTCTCGAGGTCGGCCAGCAATGTGCTGAGCTGGCGGTACTGAAAACTGCCTTGCGCCAGCGCGAGGTGGCGCAGGCGGAAACTGAGCCGCTTGAACCGCATCGCCTTGGCCGCCTGCCGCCGGAGGCTGCCGATCTGCCGGGCCACCTCGGCGATGACGTCGGACACGCGCGCCAAATTCTGGTCCGTCAACGCCAGCTTGCCCATGGCTTCGCGACGCTGACTCTTGTACTTGGTGATGCCGGCAGCCTCTTCAAACACCACGCGCCGCTCCTCGGGCTTGGACGACAGGATTTGATCGATCTGACCCTGCGCCATGATCGAATAACTGGTACGGCCCACGCCGGTATCCATGAAAAGCTTCTGGATGTCCTTCAGCCGGCACGGCTGGCCGTTAAAGTAGTATTCACCCTGACCGTCGCGGGCGACGCGCCGCATGATTTCGATCTCGTGGAAATCACTGCCGAGCTGCTTCTCACATTCGGTCAGCAGCAGCGCGACCTCGGAAAACTGGGCAGCCTTGCGGGTGTCGGCGCCCTCGAAAATGACGTCCTGCATCTTGCCGCCGCGGAGGGCCTTCGCGCTCTGCTCGCCCAGCACCCAGCGGATGGCGTCCGCGATATTGCTTTTCCCGCAACCATTGGGCCCGACAATCGCCGTCACCCCGGGCTGGAAGCTGAGAGTCGTGTTGTCGGCGAAGCTTTTAAAGCCGTGGAGTTTTAGTGCCTTAAGATACATGGAGCTGAAAGGGCAGAAATAGAGGGAGCGCTTCGGAGCTCCGCAACGGAAAAAATATTTTTTCTCCTCTGAAAATCGCCGGCGGCCGCCGCTTTTGTGCTGGCCAAAGGCTCAATCCACTTCCAACCGCCGGCCCAGACTAACCGCCCCCTCCACGACAAATCCAATTCGCTGGTAAAACTCGATCGCCGCCGGGTTTTCCGGGCGCACCTGCAGGTTGATTTTCGGGCAACCGGCCGCCCGCAACCGCGTTTCCGCCGCCGCCATCAGTGCCCGTCCCAACCCGCACCGCCGGACCGAAGCCTCGACCGCGAGATAATTGATCCAGCCCCGGTGCCCTTCGTAGCCGGCCATCACCGTGCCCACCAGGTGTCCGTCGGCCGCTTCGGCGACCAGAAACCACTCGGGGTTCACCCGCACCTTGCGGGCAATGTCCTTCCGCGGGTCGTTCTGGGGACGGACCAAGCCGCACGCTTCCCAGAGCCTCACGACCGCGGTCTCGTCGCCTGCCTGATAGGGCCGGATGGTCATGGGCCCGGCCGCGCGGGCCGGAGGCAAAACCATGCGCCCGCAAGGCCGCGGGTCACTTGTGATCCCATGGCAGTGTGAGTTGCAGCTTCGGAAATTTCCAGATCCGGACCACGTCGAACAGTTTGCCCGGATTACAGATCCCGCGCGGATCGAGCGCGCGCTTGACCGCCTGCATCGCCTTGATCTGCGCGGGCCGGTGCTGGAGACGAAGAAAAGGCGTTTTCGCCAGCCCGATGCCATGCTCGCCCGAGATGGCGCCGCCCAACCGCACGACGGTTTCCATCAACTCCTGCACCGCCGCCTCGGCGGCCCGGGTCTCGGCGGGGAGGGCGCGATGATACATGATGTTCACGTGCAGATTGCCGTCAGCCAGATGCCCGAAGGTCGGAATCGGCAGCTTTGACTTGCGCTTCAACCGGGCGAGAAACCGGGCAAACTTCTCATAGTTGCGCATCGGCACGACAATGTCCTCGTTGAGTTTCGCATCGCCCAGCTCGAACATCGCGCCGGAACACTTGCGACGCACGGCCCACAGTTCCTCGGCCTCGCTCCGGCTGCGGGCCTCCGTGAACGCCACCGCGCTGGCCTGCGCCCAGGCCAGCACGTCGAACTTCAGGTCCTCGATCTCGCTCTGGCCACCGGCGAACTCCAGCAGGATGACCGGGCGGCCGGCCTGGCCCGGAAAAACCGTTTTTCCCGTGGCGCGCTCGGCACAAAGCACACTCTCGCGGTCGAGGAATTCGCAGATCGCCGGCTGCACCCGCGAGCGGAAAAGAGCCCGCGCCGCCTTGAGCGCCGTGACCTCGTCCGCAAACGCCGTCAACAGCGTCCAGCGCGCGGCCGGCTGGGGGATGAGCTTGAGCACCGCGCCGGTCACGACGCCGAGCAGGCCCTCGCTGCCGATCCACAGGTCGCGCAAATTAAAGCCCGCGGCAAATTTCTTCGTCGCCGTCCCCCACTCCACATATTCCCCCGTCGGCAGAAAGCCGCGCAGGGCGATGACAAAGTCGCGCGTCACGCCGTACTTGCCGCCGTGCATGCCGCCGGCATTGCAGGCGATATTGCCGCCGATCGTGCAATACTCGCGGGAAGACGGATCGGGCGGATAAAACCAGCCCTGCTTTTCCGCGGCTCGCTGGATGTCCGCCGTGGTGGCGCCGGATTGCACGGCGGCCATGCCGGCATCGGCATCGATCCGGATTTTGTTTAACCTCAGCATGTCGATCACCCAGCCGCCGCGCACCGGCGCCGCCGAGCCCATCAAGCTGGTGCCGCGCCCCCGCACGGTCACGGGCACGCGATGCTCATTTGCGAGCGTGAGCACGACGCCGATGTCGGCCTCCGCCCGCGGCGTCACGACCGCCTCCGGCAGGAAGGAAATCTTGCTGCTGTCAAAGGACGCGGCCCAGCAACCGGCGCGCGACGTGTCGGCGCGCGCCCCGAGGCGGCGTTTGAGCAGGCGGGTGGCAACGGCATGTTTCGCGATCATCGAGGTGTTTGTCTACAGGCGAAGGCCGGCCGCCTGCAAGCCGACTCATTCAATTGCCCGGCTTTCTCCCGTCGCCCGGTCTGGACCGGGAGGTGGAACCCGGCCTCTGGACGGATTGGCCTGAAAGTCTGGCTAACAAACGCGTCCGGAGGCCGCGTTCCACCTCGATCAACCTCATGTTCCAGGCTCAAGCCTCGCCGGTCGACTCGCGGGTCAGTTCGATCGCCAGACTGTGACAGACCTTCAGGTCGGTCTTGCCGGTACCGAGCATGGGGATTTTCTCCACGCGGCGGACGATCTTGGGTACCCACAGGTTCGGCAGCCCGGCTTCCAGCAACTTGGCGCGCAACTGTTCCAGCGTGATGTCTTGGGTGGTCAGCAACACGAGCGCCTCGCCTTTGGCGACGTCGGGCACGCCGGTGACAACCGCCACCGGTCCCTCGTTCTGATCCCAGCCAAACACCTCGCTGATTCGCTGCTCGATGGTGCCGTGGGGGACCATTTCCCCGCCAATTTTGGAGAACCGCGACAGCCGGCCCTCGATGAAGAGGAAGCCGTCGTCGTCGAACCGACCCAGATCGCCGGTGACGAACCAGCCGTCCTTGAACGCCGCCGCCGTTTTCTCGGGATCCTTCAGATACCCGGCAAAGACATTCGCGCCGCGAAGCCACAGCATGCCGGTGGAATTCATCGGTAGCTCGGCGTTGGTGTCAGGATCCACGATGCGCGCGGTCATCCCGGGCATCAGGCGACCCACCGCGCCGGGCTTCTTGCCCAACTGCGCTTCGGCCAGCGTCGTGGTGATGGCCGGATGATGCTGGTTGATATTCGCCGCCGGCGTGGTCTCGGTCAGCCCGTAGCCCTGCAGAATTTCGATCCCGAAATTGGCGAGAAATTTATCGTACAAGTCGATCGGCAGCTTTTCCGCACCGGTCACCACCAGGTTGAGCGACTTCAGCTCTTCCTTCGTCGCCTTCTTCAGGATCGGACGGACAAAAGTCGGCGCGCCCACCATAACCGTGGCCTTTTCCTGCTGGATCGCCTCCACGATCTTTCGGGTGTCGAGCGGGCTCGGAAGCGTGACCACGCGGCAGCCGCGCAATAACGGGTACCAAAGCGTGACGGTGAAACCGAAGGAATGGAAAATCGGCAGGCAACCGATCAGCGTCGCCGTGTGCGGCAGAATCGAGAGAGAGGAAATCTGCGCGCAGTTGGCCAGGATGTTGCGGTGCGAGAGCACCACGCCCTTGGGTTCACCTGAACTGCCGCTGGTGAACAGCAGCCCCGCTTCCGCCCGATCGCCTTCGCGGGGCAGCCCGAGCAAGTCCGCCACCCATTGATTGGGCAGCACCCACGCGGCCAGCAGCCAGGGCAAAATGGCCCGCTTTCCGCCCATGGCCTCGATCTCGGTCTTCAGATCGAGGGTGTTCTCCGGAAAAGGAAAATTGGGAATTTTCGCCCGCATGGCGTTGGCGGTGATGATCGTCCGGATCTCGCCAAGGCGCAGGCTGGCTTCGACCGCAGCCCGACCGGCCGTGAAATTCAGATTAACCGGCGTTTTGCCGGCGCAGGCGATCGCGAGATTGACGAGGTGGGCGCCGGCCCCGGGCGGCAGGACGATCCCGACCCGGGATTCGGGGATGTTCTTCCGGATGCGCCGCGACAAGGCCGCGGCCACGCCGAGCAACTGCGCGGCGGACAAGGCGCGGCGGTCGGCGGTGCGGTCGATAACTTCCTGATGCCACGGATGCTTGGCCAGTGAGCGGACGACTTCACGCGCCAGATGCCGGCGCAGCGCCGGGCGCTCCTGGAAGGCTTCCTCCCCAAGGTCCAACATGGCCCGGCGCGCTGCTTCCCGGCTCGCTTGAGCGTACGGCAGCGGGCGGCCAAACGCCACGCACACCGGCGTCGGCATCAACCGCGGCGTTTTCCAAAGGTATTTGTTGCCGGCAAACGAAAAGACCGAGCCCCACAGGCCGTCGATCACCGCCGGCACGACCGGGGCCCGCGCCTGGCGCGCCATCATTTCAAAACCGCGCTGGAGTTCCATCAACTGCCCGGTGCGCGAGATCGCCCCCTCGGGAAATACGCAGACCAACTCACCCCGCTGCATCGCCTCAACCGCCAGCCGGATTCCTTTCATCGGTTTGTTGGGCGTCACCGGAATGATGCCCAAGGCGCGAAAAAGATACCGGACCGTCGGACTCCGGGCAAACCCGGCGAAGGCCACGAAACGCAGCGGGCGCGGCGCGGCGATCTGCAACACGACCGCGTCGACGTAGGAAAGGTGGTTGCACAACACCAGCGCCCCGCCGGCCGGCACGAATTCCCCGCCGCGCACCTTGACCCGATAGCAGAGCGGTCCGATCAGCTGCATCACGGTGCACAGAGTCTGATGCGGGAGATTCTTCAGCCCGAAGGCGAGCATCACCGCGGCCAGGGCGGCCAAGGCAAATAGCTGCCGGTCAGGGTCCCAATTCAGCGTCTCGTGCGAGGCCAAGAGATAGAACAGGCCGTTGGCGGCAAGGCCCGTACCGCTGGCGAGCAGACCGACCGCCGCCAGCACCCGCCCGCGACGGTGCGCCCCCGCAGTTTCCTGCACAAAGGCGTACAACGGCACCAGGAACAAGCCCATGGAAAAACCCGCCACCACCAGCCAGGCATAAAATCCCGGACTGATCCGTCCGATCAAACCGAGCGCGACAAACGACCCCAGCAACAACGCCCCCCCGATCGGCGCGAGGCCCATCTCAATGCCGCGTTTGGACCAAGACCCGGCGGCCAGGTTGCCCAGGACCGTTCCCACCACGGCAAAAAGCAGCATGACTCCGGTCGAGGTGCCGGAGCCCACGCCGCCGCCCGCAGGCAGATCGGCTCCCATTTGAACGCACAACAGATACAGATAGCCGCCAATGCCGTAGAAAAACATGAGGCCGAAAGTCGCCCGGGCCAGCGGCCGATCGCGCCACAACTCCCCCACCTGGCTCGCGTGCCGCCACAGCAACCCGATCTGGAACGGCTCGGCGGATTGCGGTTTGGTTTTTTCCACCCATTGAAAAAGCGCCCAGGAAAAGGCGGCGAGCCCGGTCAGAACCAGCGCGGTCAGCAACGCCCCGTGCCACGGATCCCCGCCGGCCTGGGTCCAGCCATCAAACATTCGGCCGCCCGCAAATCCACCGAGCAGGATCATGCTGACCGAGAGCATCTCCATGAGACCGACGGCACGCGACAGTTCGAGCGGGCCGACCAACTCGCGCAGGATGCCCCGCTTGGCCGGCGCGAACACCGTCGCCTGCAGCGCCAGCAGCAGAAAGCAGCCCACGGCGCCCCACAGCGACCGCAGCCACAAGGCGCCGACGAGCAGGATCATGACCGAAAACTGCAGGCCCAGCGCGAAGTTTAGGACGCGGCTCTTGGCGAAACGGTCGTTGAGCCAGCCGGCGACCGGCGAGAAGAGGACGAATGGGGCGACCAGCAAGGTCGCCAAAATGCTTCGCACCAAGTCGACATCCGTGCTGCCCAGCACGCCGGGAAACTGCGCCAGCGCCATCAACATGAGCTTCGCCGCATAGTCATTAAAAGTGACTTGGGCCTGCGCGCCCATCAAAGCAGCCAGGGAAACTCGGGGGGATTTCATGCGGGGTAAGCGGGTAGAACTGTGGGCGGGCCATCGACGCGGGCAAGCCCTTCCTTTGGGATTTTCCCGCCGCGCTGGCGTTGTCCTGGAATTGGCGAGGCGGGCTTGCTCGCTTCCACCCTCCGAAACCCGACCGTTGTTCCGGCCCTACAACCGATTTGCCCGCCAGCTGCGCAGGTCGCGGGCGAGCGAACCGAAGCCGTGGGGAAAATCATGCTCCAGGCGCCGCACGTCGCCGCGGTGGCGGGTGATCTCCTGCGTGGCGTAGTGGATTTGCTGCGGAATCGACGGACGCTCGGTGCCGTAGAGGCGCACCTTGAGTTCGCGCCGCGTATAGGGTGTCCGGCCGGTCTCCTGCCCGGTCACCCACGCGGCTTCAGTAACCGACGCATCCCGCCCGCACAGGTACCACGCCTCGATCGCAGGCACCGCGAGTCCGACCGCCCGCAACACGCGATCGCGCCCGCGGGCCGGGGGAAGATTTTTCAGGGTCCGCCGGAAAACCGCCCGCAACCGGCACATCCGGCAATACGGATGATAGTACCCCGGCGCCTCGTGCTCCGCCGTGTGCACCGGTGAGTCGTCCGAGTCGACCACGACCACCAAGCCGTCCGCCTCGGTGTTGAAATGCAGGTGACGGAGAACGGACGGCAACACCTGCTCGACCGAGGGCCAGCCTCGCGCCCGCAGAGAGGCCTGCACCCGGCTGAACGGCGCGCCGAGCACGTACTCGACCAGCAGGCGCAGTGCCGCTTCGTCCGACGGCGATTCGCTGAGGATCGCGAGCTTCATCGAGAATCCTTCTCGTACTTCGTTCTCATTCTCGTTCTCAAGCTTTGGAAAGAGAACGAGGAACGAGCATGAGAATGAGAACGATTCGCCATCACTCCCCCGGAACGCCGCCGAGGATGCCGGTGTACCAGAGGTCGCCCAGGTTGGTTTCCTTCATCAGCTCCATGATGTCCGCCCGCTCCGACAACCGTTCAAAGGTCGCGGCGATGCCCTGCTTGTTCGCCAGCACGACCTCTTCCGGATGTTCCCGGAACAGGTCCAGCAGGTACGGCGAATGCGTCGTCGTGATGACCTGCACCGGTTCCCGCGATTCGCCGCTGTCCTTGGGATAACTCAGGCGATAGAGCGCATCGCGCACCTCGCGGAGCATCCGGGGATGCACGCCGCGGTCGACTTCCTCCAGGCAGACCACCCCGGGTGGTTCGGGTGAATGTGCCAGCGTGAGGATCGCCAGTAAATAGAGCGTGCCCTGCGACAGGCTCTCGGCCGGGAGAGTCTCGCTGCTGGTCGCCAGTCGCGCCAGCAGTTCCACGTGATTCGTCCCCGACGCCCGGAAATCCAGTCCGGCAAACTCCGGCATAATCCGGCAGAATTCCGCCTCCAACCGGGTCAGGGCCTCCGGAGTTTTTTCCCGGCGCAGCGCCAGCACGGCGGCCAGGTTGCGCGCATTGGCCGCCAGCTCTGCGCCCGTCGACCGCAGCGCGGGCTCCGCCATGACGCTATGATCGAAAAGATACGCCCGGATCGTCTGCAACCGCGTGCGCAGCTCGCCCCACTGCCCCTCGCCCACCAGCCCTGGCGCGTGGTCCACCACCAGCTGGTTGCAGACGAGCTGGTCGGACGTGCAGCCGAGCGTCACCCGGACGTCATTGAATGGCGGGGCAAAATGAAACTCGATCTGCGCCCCGTCCGGATGCAGGCCCTTCATCTCGTGTGCGTGCACGACCGGAAGCGCGGACAGCGAACGCAGCCGCAGCAAGGCCTGGATGAGGCTCGTCTTGCCGCTGCCGTTGGGTCCGATGAACAGGTTGAAGGGCTCCAGTCGCACCCCCGCTGAGCGCAGAGCCTTGAAATTCCGGAAATGAACCGCGGCAATCATGCGCGAAAGCTACGCATGCAGATTGCGAAGCTCCAGCCCGGAGTGTGGGTGGAACGCGGCCTCTGGACGCGTTGATTGGATATGCGCATCAGTAAGCACGTCCAGAGGCCGTGCTCCACCTGCTGAGGGCTCAGTGCGTATGGTTGTGCCCGGCCGTGCCGGCGGCGCGGGCCGCTTGATACTCGGAGACCAATTTCTTTTCCTGGTCAGGCGCGAGTTCTTCGTAATGACTGAACTTTTCGCTGTGCAGGCCGCGACCGCCGGTCAGCGAACGCAACGCCGTCCCGTAATGGTAAAGCTGCGCCGCCGGCACCTGGGCCCGGATGACCTGCATGCGGCCAGTGACGTCCATCCCGAGAATCTTGCCGCGCCGGCTCGACAGATCACCCACCACGCGGCCGACGAATTCCTCCGGCACCTTGATGTCCAGATCGTGAATGGGCTCGAGGAGACAGGGCCGCGCGTTTTGAAATGCCTCGCGAAACGCAAAGTAGCCGGCGATCTGGAACGCGATGTCCTTGGAATCCACCGAGTGCATCTTGCCGCCGAAGAAATCGATTTCCACATCCGTCACCGGAAATCCGGCATGGATGCCCTCATGGCAAACGGTCCTCGCGCCTTTCTCCACCGAGGGGACGAAGATCCGGTCCACGTCTTGTCCGCTGAGCGACTGGCCGAAGCTCAGGCCGCTGTCCCGCGGGCCGGCCTCGACGCGCAGCCACACCTCGGCAAACTGGCCGGCGCCGCCGGTTTGTTTTTTGTGCCGGTAGCGCGCTTCCGCCGAGCCGCGGATGGTTTCGCGGTAGCGGATCTTCGGCTGCTCGAGGGAAACGTCGACCTTGTAGCGGCGCTTCAGGCGCTCAAACACCACCTCGAGGTGCAACTCGCCCTGCGCGGCAATGAGAAATTGATGAATCTCCGGATCCGTGTGGTAGCTGAACGCCGGATCTTCCTCGTGCAGGGCGGCGAGCCCGGCGGCCAGCTTTTCCTCGTCCCCCGCCGCGTTGAGCTTGAGCGCCGCCTGCGTGTAAGGCGTCGGGAACGAGACCTTCGGCAAGGCGACCGCATGCCGGGCGTCGCACAGCGTATTGCCCGTGTGTGTATCCTTCAGTTTCACCGTCGCGCCAATATCGCCGGCCAGAAGCACTTCGACCGGGGTGCGCTGCTTGCCATTGAGCCGGTAAAGCTGCCCGATGCGCTCCGCGCACCGGCGCTCACTGTTGTGAAGTTCCATTCCGGTCCGGATCGCCCCGGAATAGACCCGGAAGAACGAGAGATCGCCGCTCAACGGATCGGTCAGCGTCTTGAAGACAAAGGCCACCGGCTCCACCCCGTCCAACCGGATCAGGCACGGTTGGTCCGTGGCACTCGCGGTGGCGCCAACCGTCTGCCGGTCGTCGGGCGAAGAGCCGTACTTGGCGATAAAATCCATCAGGCGTGCGACGCCGACGTTGGTCTCCCCAGCGGTGCAGAGCAGCGGCACGAAGACCTGGTTTTGCAGCGCCGGGTGGAGGCCGGTGCGCATCACCTCCTCGGCCAGACCGCCCTCGGCGAAAAATTTCTCCAGAAGCGCATTGTCGCTCTCGGCGACGTGTTCGATGAGTTCCTTGTGCAGGGCGTCCACCCTCTCCTTCCATACCCCCACAGCGGGCTCCTCCTGGTATTTGCCGGACCGGTCGGCCGCGTAGCTGACCACCTCGCTGCGCAACACGTCGAGCACCTGATGAAACCCCGGCCCGGCATCAAGGGGCACCTGCAGCGGAAAGATCGCCCCGCCAAACCGCGCGCGGATGTCTGCCACCACGCGGTCGAAATCCACCTTCTCCTTGTCGAGTCCGTTCACGACGATGATTTTGGGCAGGCCGTAATTCGAGGCGTATTCCCACATCAACTCGGTCCCGACCCCGATGCCATGGGTGGCGTTGATCACGAAGAGGGCGAAGTCCGCCACATTCAGGGCGTTGATCGCCTCGCTGCTGAAGTCGAGGTAGCCGGGAGTATCGATAAAATTGAAACGCCGCCCCTGCCATTCGCAGTTGAGCGGCGTGCCGTGGATCGAGATGTGCCTGTGCTGCTCGCCCACGTGGTAGTCGGAGACCGTGGTGCCTTGGGCGATGGAGCCCAGGCGGCGGATGGTGCCGCTGCACATGAGCATGGATTCAGCGAGCATCGTCTTGCCGCTGCTGGCGTGGCCGACGAGGGCGAAGTTGCGGATGTCTCCCGGACGTTGACCGTTCATAGATGGGGCTCCTGTTGTTCCGACCCTCGGGCCGGGCCGGTTGGGGTTTTCTGTTCACAAACTAACCGTCGGCCCGCCCCGGGTAAAGCGTGTTCCCCAAGCGTTTCTTGGCGGAAGAGGCGCGCGGATTTACCCGAATGCCCCTGCCCGATAGTAAACGCCCTGGTGGAACCCGGCCTCTGGACGGGTTCGTTCGATATCCGAAGGCAAAACCCGTCCGGAGGTTCGGTTCCTCGCTCCCGGCTCAATAAGGTCCGCGAATGTGCGCCGCGACTTCGCGTTCGTAATACGCCGCCAGCTTCACGTGGCGCTCGCTAGAGAGCGGCGCATACAAGGCCGCCTGCGCATTGGCCCGCGCCTGGCCGGGATTCTTCGCCCCAGGAATGATGACGCTCACCGCGTCGAAATCGAGGCACCAACGCAGCGCCAGCTCCGCCATCGTCAGGCCCGCTGGCACGAGTGGCTGCAGCGCATGGGCCAGCTCCACCCCTTTTTCGAACGGCAGGCCGGCGAAGGTCTCGCCGACGTTGAAGCTTTGGCCGTCGCGGTTGAAACTGCGATGGTCGTCCGCGGAGAACTTCGTGGCCTTGGTCATGCGCCCGCCGAGCAGGCCGCTGGCCAGCGGCAGCCGCACGATGAGCGCCACGCCGTTGCGCCGCGCCGTGTCGAAGAGGACGTGAATCGGTTTCTGGCGGAAGATGTTGAAGATGATCTGCAGCGCGGCGCAGCCCGGCTGCGCGCAACACCACAACGCCTCGTCCATCGCCTCGACGCTCGCGCCGTAGGCCTTGATCTTGCCTTCGCGTTGCAACTCACCGAGCCAGCCGAAGAGCTCGCCCCGTTTCAGGACGTCGGTGGGCACGCAGTGGAATTGAGTCAGGTCGAGCGCCTCGATCCCGAGCCGGCGCAAGGAATCCTCCGTGTGCTGACGCACGACCGCGCGGGTAAAATTCTGCGGCCAACCCGGATCGCCGCGGCGGCCGAGCTTGGTGGCGATGAACAGCTGGTCCCGCAATCCGCTCTCGTGCAGAAACCGACCGATAAGCCGCTCGCTCCGCCCGTCGCCATAGACGTCCGCCGAGTCGAGGAACGTGGTCCCCGACTCGCAGGCCGCGCGCAGCGTCTCCAGCGCCACGTCGTCGGTAACATCGCCCCAGTTGCCGCCGATCTGCCAGCAACCGAGACCCACTTCACCCACCACCCGACCCGTCTTGCCGAAAATCCGTGTGTTCATCGCCCGCGAGTGTGCGGAGTTTGTCGGCGAGCGACAAGCATGGGGTGCAAAGAAAGGTAGCTTGGTGGGCGTCGATGTCCCGATCGACGCCAGTCGCCGATAGGGACATCGGCGACCACCGCCGCTCTTCGCGCTTCTCCGCCATTGCCTGCCAGAGCTTCGTGTGTTTCGTGTATTTCGTGGTAAATCCCCCCGCCCTATCCCCCGTCGAGCGTCTCCGTCGCCAGATCGCCTTCATCACCGAGGTGGACAAACTCAAGGAAATCTTCCGTCAGACGATTGTCACCCAGAGCCGCCGCGCCGAAAACAGCGCCGAGCACTCCTGGCATTTCGCGCTGATGATCATCGTGCTGGCGGAGCATTCGAACCACCAGCCGCTCGACGTGCTCCGCATCCTCAAGATGGTGCTGATCCACGATCTGGTGGAAATCGACGCGGGCGACACCTTTGCCTACGACACGAAGAACATGGCCGACCAGCACGCACGCGAGGCGATCGCCGCCACCCGCATCTTCGGCCTGCTGCCGCCGGACCAGACCGCGGAGTTTCGCGCGCTGTGGGACGAGTTCGAGCAACGAACCACCCCCGAAGCCCGGTTCGCCTGCGCCTGCGACCGTTTTCATCCGATGTTGCTCAATTGCCTCACCGACGGCCACGCCTGGCAGAAGCACGGCATCACGCAGGACCGGGTGCTCGCCCGCAATGCGCACGTCGCCGAGGGCTCGCAGACCATCTGGGAATATGCCGTGCAGATGATCGACGAGGCGGTGGAGGCCGGTCACCTCGCTCCCAAAGCCAACGGTTGAACCGACCGCGCTCCGCCCATGATCCGCCCCGTCACCCCCGCCGATTTCAGCAACATCGTCAGCGCCGATAAAAGCCTGCCCGAAAGCGCCATCCGCGACCTGATGATTGCCTGGATCACGCTCAAATACACCCAGTCCAACTCGGTCTGCTACGTGCTCAACGGGCAGACGATTGGCGTGGGCGCGGGCCAGCAATCACGCGTCCATTGCGTGCGGCTCGCCGGCACAAAAACCGACCTGTGGTATCTGCGCCAGAGCCCCAAGGTGCTCAACCTGCCCTTCAAGGAAGGCATCAAACGCCCCGACCGCGATAACG
>CAZAOI010000018.1:0-21720 GCA_964486705.1 uncultured Oleiharenicola sp.
ACCACTCGGAGACGGCGTTGACGCACTTGGCGCCGACGCCGTGGGTGCCGCCGGAAAACTTGTAGCCGCCCTGGCCGTATTTGCCGCCGGAGTGGAGGGTGGTGAGAACCATTTCCACGCCGGGGATCTTGTATTGCGGATGGATGTCGACCGGGATCCCACGGCCGTTGTCGCGGATGCTGATGGAGCCATCGACATGGATGGTGACGTCGAGGCGCGAGCAATGGCCGGCGAGATGCTCGTCCACGGAGTTGTCCAAAACTTCCGACACGCAGTGATGGAGTGCGCGCTCATCGGTGCCGCCGATGTACATGCCCGGCTTCTTGCGGACGGCCTCCAGGCCTTCGAGTTTTCCGAGTTTTGAGGCGTCGTAGGCGGCGGCGCTGGCGTCTGATTTGGCTTGGTGCTGGGCTTCTTCGATTTCGGACATTGAGAGGGGGGAAAGTTGCTCAAAAACATCTCGGATCCAGCGCGACACGACAACGTTTTTCTAAGTAAAATCCGGGGTATTTTCTGCCTGAAAAAAAAGATCACAATCAATTGGCCGATAACACTAAGTGATAGTGAAAAAAGACGGTCTCTGAGCGCCGGCCTGGCCGTGGCGAGGCGAAGCATTTTTCGAGCACTGGAAACGGGAATAATCCGCGGTTTTGGTGGGTTTCGAATGGTTTCGTTTGACCGCTTCCGACCGTCCAGCACAGTGGCCGCACCATGGTTGCAATCAGTCTCGATAAATTGTTGGTGCTGCAGGAACGCGACCGCAAACGATTGGGCTTTGAGCAGCAACTGCAGTCGACCCCGCGCGAGATCGCCGTGGTTGAAGGGAAGATTGCCGCCGAGAAGACCGCCATCGAAGTGGCCAAGGCTGAATGGCACGGACTGGAGTCAAAAAAGAAACAGTTGGAGTTGGAGGTCGGGTCCGCCGAGGAAAAGATCGGCAAATACAAGACCCAGCAGAGCCAGGTGCGGAAGAACGATGAGTACCAAGCGCTGACTCATGAGATCGAGAATGCCCAGGTCGCCATCGGCAAAGCGGAGGAGCTGGAAATTGGGATCATGATCGCCATCGACGAGGCGAAAAAGAAATTTGCGGCCGCGGAAGCGGAGCTCAAAGCCAACATCAAAGGGCATGAGGCGAAAATTCAGGCCCTGCGCGAGCGGGAGAAAAATCTGCTCGGAGATGTCCAGGCGGCGCAAGCGACGGTCGCCACCGCGCGCGAGGAGGTTCCCGCGCCGCAGTTGAAGATCTACGACCGTGTGGCCAGTAAGCCGGGACATCCGGTCTGCGTGCCTGTCACCGCGGCCCGCTGCGGGGGTTGTCATCTCAAGGTTTCGGCCAACGTCGAGCTGGAGGCGCGAAAATTAGAGCAAGTTACCACTTGCGACCAGTGCGGCCGTATTGTCTATTGGATGGCTTAGTTTTGGGGCTGGATCTTCGCTCCGAGTTCTTTGATCCCGTGCGCGGGTCACACCGCGCCCGCTTCAGCTAGTTCGGAGAGGAAAGTCCGGACACCATAGGGCAGGATTCCCCGCGAAAGAGGGGGCGTGGCGCGTCAAGGCGCCGCGACGGACAGTGTCACAGAGAATATACCGCCGGACGGGCAACCGTCCGGTAAGGGTGAAAAGGTGGGGTAAGAGCCCACCGCGTTTGGCAGCAATGCCGGCGGCACGAAAAACCCAATCCGGTGCAAGACTAAATAGGGGACTCGGCGGCCCGTCGGACAGTCCCGGGTTAGTCGCACCCCGCTGTGCCCGGCGCAAGCCGGGCAACATCGAGGCAGGCCGCTTTCGGGCGGTTTGAGAGAAATGAAGATCACGCCACCTTCATACCGTGGCGGACAGAATTCGGCTTATCGGCCCCAAAACTAAGTTTTTTTACGTCGAACCGCGCCTCTCGCCCAGTCGCGGGCCTAGCCGCGCTCGCGCCTGCGAGCCTCGCCGGGTCGAATTCTCCCTTGACTCACCGCCTCGCCTCTGAGTTTTAGCCCCTTCCAACCTATTTAAGACCCATGGCCAATACCAAGTCAGCGATCAAAGCCGCCCGCAAATCCACCCGTAACGCCGCGCGTAACCAGGCCACCAAGACGCGCCTGAAGACCCTCGGCAAAGCCGTGCAGAAAGCCGCCGCCGGTACCGATGCCGAGGCGACCCGCGCCGTGGCCATCGCCTACAGCTCCGCCCTCGACAAGGCCGTCAAGAGCAACGTCATTCACCGGAATGCCGCTTCGAACCACAAGTCCCAGGTCGCGAAGCATATCTTCGCCGCGAAGAAATAAGGACGCCCCTTTCCCCCTTTGCCCCGCGCGCTTCACCGCCGCGGGGCTTTTTGTTTTTGGCGCGCTCCCGGCTCTGGGCTTGCCCGAAGGAGAAGAGCGCGGGAGGTTGAGGGCGAGTGATGTCATCCGCCACCAACGTCCACCGCCATTTTCTTTCCTGGCAGCAGCCGTTGCTGCCGCAAGCGGTGGTTTTTTTGGCCGGGGCCTGGCCGGGCGATCGGCCGCTTGATTTGGGCCGGATCCTGGTCGTGGTGCCGACCAGACAGGCGGGCCGCCGGCTGCGTGAGGCGCTGGCGGAGCACGCGTCGGCCCGGGGACAGGCGGTTTTCGCCCCGCGCGTGCTCACGCCCGAGGCACTGCTTGGCGTCGGCCCGGGCATGGCGGTCGCGTCGCGGCTGGATTCGTTGCTTGCTTGGACGGAAGTATTTCGCGCCGTCGATCTTGAGGACTTTCGCGCGGTGTTTCCGGTGGATCCACCCGCGCGCAACTTTGTCTGGGCCCTGCGACTCGCGCGGGAATTCAGCGGCTTGCAGTTCAGCCTGGCGGAAGGCGGGCTGGTGCTGGGCGATGTCGGGCGCCGGGCGGGCCCGGAATTTCCCGAGGCGGCCCGTTGGGAGCAACTCGGCGAGTTGGAGCGGCGACACTGGCGCGAGTTGGCGGCGCGCGGCTTGGTTGACGGGCAGGCGGCAAGAATCCAGACGGCGCAGCGGCCGACGGCTCCCGCCGACCTCGACCGGATTATCTTGCTGGCGATTCCGGATCCATTGCCGCTCGCGCTGCAGGTGCTGGAGGCGCACGCGCAGAAGCTGCCGGTGGAGGTGGTTGTTTTTGCCCCGGCGGCGGAGGCGGCGGCGTTTGACCCGTGGGGCCGGCCCCTGGCGGAGGGGTGGGGGCAACGAGTGCTTGAGTTGCCGGGATGGGAGCAACGGGTGCAACTCTGCTCCGATCCGGGTGACCAGGCGGATCGCATTGCCGCCGTGGCCCGGGACTATGGCGCGTCGGAAGGAATCCTGGGCGTCGGGGTGGCCGACCCCGAGGTGATCCCGTTGCTCGAGACCGGACTTCGGCGCGTGGGCCTCATCGGTTTCAATCCCGAGGGTCGAACCCGGCGAGGTGACGGGCTCTTCCAGTTGCTGGCGGCGCTCGCGGAATTGGCCCGCGAGGATTCGTTTGCGGCCCTCGAGACGCTCGCCCGGTGCCCGGATTTTTTGGAGTATCTCCGGGCGCGCGGCGGCCACGCCTTTTCCGCGGCCCGATTTTTGGAAGAGCTGGATGACCTGCATACGCGGCATTTGCCGCCGGATCTGGCGGAAGCGCGGCGGCACGCCCCGGAGAGTGAGGAGCTGGCGGCGGTCGCTGAATTGCGCGCGACCTTGACGACCGGCGGATTTCCCGAGAACGCCGCCGCCGCTTTGGCGCGGATTTATTCCGCGCAACGGTTTGATCTGGCCCGGCCGGCCGACGCTCTGGCCGTCGCGGCGATCGAGGAGTGGGCGGAAGTGATGCGCGCGACGAAAGTGGCCGGAGCAAATTTTGAAAGGGTGGCGGATGTCGATTGGTGGGGGATCGCGCTCCAACTTTATGGCGAGAGCCGGCGCACCGAGGACAAGCCGGCCGGGGCGGTCGAACTCCAGGGCTGGCTTGAACTGCTGTGGGAAGACGCGCCCCATCTCATCGTCGCGGGCCTGAACGACGGGCATGTCCCCGATGCGGTGGTCGGCGATCCATTTTTGCCCGAGTCGTTGCGGGCGCGGCTCGGCCTAAAGACCAACGCGGCGCGATTTGCGCGCGACGCCTATTTGCTGCAAGCGCTGGCCGCCTCCCGCGCTGCGGGCGGCCGGCTCGACTTGGTGCTGGGCAAGACTTCGACCGCCGGCGATCCGCTGCGGCCGTCGCGTTTGTTGCTCCGTTGTCCCGATGTCGAACTGCCGCGGCGCATCGAGTTTCTGTTCGGCCCGGTGTCGGCGGGGCGGGCGAATCCGCCGTGGCGTCGTGCGTGGCAACTGCAGCCGCCCCGGGTCGCCGCGCCGGCAAAGGTGGCGGTGACGGCGTTGCGCGCCTGGCTCGAATGCCCGTTCCGCTTTTATCTCTCACGGGTGCTTCGCCTCGAGGCGGTGGACCCGGCCAAGACGGAACTGGATGCGCTGGATTTCGGCATCCTTGGCCATGCGGCGCTTGAGGCGATGGGGCGGGAGCCGGCGTTGCGCGACTGCACGGACGCCCAGGTGATCCGGGAATTTCTCCTCGCTACGCTTGCCACCGAGGCGGCTCGCCGCTTTGGGGCCCAGCTCACGCTGCCGCTGATTGTGCAGCTGGAGTCCGCGCGCCAGCGCCTGTCGCGCGTCGCGGCGGTGCAGGCGCAAACTCGAGCCGAGGGCTGGGTGGTTACTGAAGTGGAGTGGAAATTCGTCCTCGAGGTCGGCGGGCTGGCCGTGAGCGGCAAGATCGACCGCATCGACCGCCACGAGCACACCGGCGCGATCCGCGTGCTCGATTACAAGACCTCCGACCAGCCGGCCCGACCTTGGGACGCGCATCTGCGCCCGTTGGGGCGCGGTGAGACAGTGCCGGATTTTGCGCGATTTTCTTCCGAGGGCCGCGAGCAGGTGTGGTGTGATTTGCAGTTGCCGCTGTATTTGCGCGCCATCGCCGCCGAATTTCCGGGCGAGGCCGGGTGTGGCTACTTCAATCTGCCCAAGGCGGCGTCCGCGACGGGCATTGTGTCTTGGGAGGGTTATACGCCCGAAACGGCGTCGGCCGCTTGGGCTTGCGCCGGGGGGGTGGCGACGGCGATCCGCCAAGGCAAATTCTGGCCGCCGAACGAAAACGGGCGCACCGAACAGGATGGATTCGCGGCGCTGTTTCACCACGGGGCGGCGGACAGCGTCGCGTGGAAGGAGGAGGTGACATGAAGCCCATTGGCCATGTGATGATTCTCGCCTCGGCCGGGTCAGGGAAGACCTACGCGCTCACGAACCGTTTCGTGCGCCTGCTGGCGTTGGGTGCGCGACCGGAGCGCATCGTGGCGCTGACGTTTACGCGCAAGGCGGCGGGGGAATTTTTTGATGAGATCCTCAACAAGCTCGCTCGCGCCGCGCGCGAGCCCGCGTTCGCGTCGGAGTTGGCGGGAGAGATCGGCGTGCCCGCGCTCGGCCCGGCGGATTTCCTGACGATGCTGCGCGGTCTGGCCGATGCCATGCACCGGCTGCGCCTCGGCACCCTCGACGGTTTTTTTGCGCGGATGGCGCGACTTTTCCCGCTGGAGCTGGGTCTGGCGGGTGAATTCGAGGTCCTGCAGAAGCACGCCGCGCAGATGGAGCGGGTCCGGGTGTTGCGCCGGCTGTTCGAACGGGTGGGCGAATTGGACGAGGCGCAACGGGGATTCATCGAAGCGTTTAAGCGGGCGACCTTTGGCTTGGAGGAGAAGCGGCTCGGGGCGCAACTCGATCGGTTTATCGACCAGTATCAGGAGATCTTTCTCGCGGCGCCGGAACGCGAACGGTGGGGTAATCCGCAGCGGATTTGGCCGGGCGGCTGCGAATGGATCGCCGCCAAGGTCGATGTCCCGCGGGCGACGCAGGCCCTGCGCCGTTGGATCGAGGGCGCGGCGGTGGGCGACAGACAGCGCGGCCGTTGGCAGGAGTTTCTCGAGGCGCTGGCGGTCTGGTCACCCGGAATGACCCCGGCCCGTGCCCTGGTCTATGTGCTGGAGAAATCCTTGGCGGCCTGGCCGCAGGTGCTGGCGGGTCGCGCGGTTCTGGAGTTCGATCGAAAAAAACAGGAACTGGATGCGCCAGCGAGCGCAGCCTTGGCCGAGCTTACGCGGTCCGTGGTTGGGGGCGAGTATGAGCGGCGGCTGGAAATCACACAGGGAATTTACGCCGTGCTCAGCGGGTATGAGGCGGTTTACCACGATGCCGTGCGCCGCACGGGCAAGCTCACTTTCGGCGATGTGCAACGGCTGCTCACCCCGGGTGCGGCCGGCCCGCCGCCGCTCGCGCGCGATCGTTCGGACGCGAGCCGGCTCTTTATCGACTATCGGCTCGACGCAGAAATCGACCATTGGTTACTCGATGAATTCCAGGACACAAGCTTCGGGCAGTGGTCGGTGCTCCAAAACCTGATCGATGAGGTCGTGCAGGATCCGACGGGGGCGCGGAGTTTTTTCTACGTCGGCGATGTGAAGCAGGCGGTTTTTGCCTGGCGCGGCGGGGATCCGCGACTGTTCCGTGAGATTTTCAATCACTACAATCATGCGCGCCCCGGGGTTATCGCCGAAGAGCACCTGGTGAAATCCTGGCGTTCGGGTCCGCCAGTGATCGCGATGGTCAACGCGATTTTCGGAGACGCGGCGGTGATCGCAGAGTTGTTTCCCGGCGAGGCGGCAACGATGTGGAATGCCGAATGGCGCGATCATGAGTCGGCCCGCCCGGAATCGGGCGGACATGCCGCCCTGTTGCACGCCGCGGACGAGGACGGCCGGTTTGCGACGGCGTTGCAGCTCCTGCAGGAGATCGCGCCGCTCCGGCGCGGGCTGACCTGCGCGCTTCTCGTGCAGAAGAACGATACGGCGGCGCGCCTGGCGGACTATCTGCGGCGCGAGGGCGGGTTGCCGGCGGTGGCGGAGTCGGATCTCCCGGTCTGCACCGACAATCCGCTCGGTGTCGCGATGCTGGCGCTGATGAAAGTCGCGGCTTTTCCTGGTGATACTTTGGCGCGCGGGCACTTGATGATGACGCCGCTCGGCGCGCTGGTGGCGGCGGAGGGATTGGCCGATCCCGAGGCGTTGACGGGCCGGGTGGTCGGGCAGATCCATGCGGATGGATTTGAGCGCACGGTGGGCGCCTGGTTGCAACGGCTCGAGCCGCGGTTGGCGGCGGACGATGCCTTCAGTCGCGAACGCGCGCGGCAGTTTACGGCCGCCGCGGGTTTGTTCGACGCGACGGGCAGTCGCGACATCGCGGAGTTTATCCAGTTTATGGAGCGGCATACGGTGAGGGAGGCCGACATGGCGGCGGTGGTGCGAGTGATGACGGTGCACAAGGCCAAGGGGCTCGGATTTGACCTGGTCATTCTTCCGGATTTGGAAGGCAACCGAATCGATGGGCGGCGTGATGGCCTGGCGGTGCAACGGGCGGCGGACCGCTCGCTCGAGTGGGTCCTCGACCTGCCTGGCAAGGTGTTTATCGGGCAGGACGCGGTGCTGGCGGCTCAGGTGCGCCAGGCGGAAGCCGACGCGTGTTATGAGAACCTTTCGCTGCTCTATGTTGCGATGACCCGGGCGAAACGGGCGATGTATCTCATCACCAAACCGCCGGGTACGTCGACTTCGCGCAATTTCCCGATGCTGCTCGGCGAAACCCTCGGAGCGGAAAGCGCGCCGGTGGTCGTGGGGAGTTTGGTGTTGGCCGGTGCGTTCGCCCGAGGGGAGGCCGACTGGCACCTGCGCGTGGCGGGGGCTTCGGCGATTAAGCCGGCCGCAGTCGAGATCGGGTTGCTCAATCCGGCGGCGATCAGGAAATCGCCGCGGCGGTCGGCGCGCCGGCCGTCGGAGGAAAAGGCTGGCGAGTTGGCGGCCGCGCCGCTGTTCGCGATCAGCGATCGAAGTGCGACGGATTTTGGACACGCGGTGCATGGACTATTGGCCGAAGTGGAGTGGGCGGGTGCGGCCGAGCGGGCGGAATTGGGTGCCGCGTGGGGCGTTCATGGGGCGGCAGGAGAAGAGGCGGGCGCGTGTCTGCGGGCGTCGGAATTGGCGGCGGTGTGGGAGCGGCCTTCGCCGCGCGCCGAGGTTTGGCGCGAGCGGGCTTTTGAAGTGGTCTTGGATGGAATGTGGTTAACCGGCGTTTTCGACCGGGTGCTCGTTGACCGCGATGCAACCGGCCGCGCGATCGCCGCCACGGTCATCGATTTCAAGACGGACCGTCAGCGCGCCGGCGAAAAAATGACCCACGCCGTCGACCGGCACCGCCGCCAGATCGAGCTTTATCGGCGGGTGGTGGGAGTATTGACGGGATTGCGGGCCGACCAGGTCAAGTGCGCGCTGGTCATGACGGCCGGGCGTAGCTTCGTCGAAGTGCCGCCGCCGGCATAAATTCACGCTTTACACCACGCCGCCCCAGTTACACGTTGACCCTTCATTAACTAATTTACACCATGGGAAACCTTAAGAAGAAACGACGTCTGAAGATGTCGAAACACAAACGCCGCAAGCGGCTCAAAGCGAATCGCCACAAGAAACGCACTTGGCAGAAGTAGCCTGCTGGCGCTCGGCGTCCGCGTTTTCTCTCAACCCGCCACGGATATCGGCGGGTTTTTTTCGGAATCAGTTTTGCGGGCGAAAATGTAAAACGTTTCGCAAACTACTGGAGGTAAGAGGTTCTCTCGTTTTTTCGTCTTGTCAGATAAGGCCGGCGCTTCTATCCACCTAATCTGCAAATGATTTTTACTTGGAATATTACGATAAACGCTGCGCCCCCGGCCGGCCGTAACCTGTAGGGACTCCAAGCCACCACTTACACACCGCGTCACGCATGTTTTTTGCGACCAAATCCAAGGGCTTTTGTGTTGATATCGGCGAGCATGCCACGCTTCTGGCCCGGCTGTCACATTTTGAGGCGCCATTCATCGTGGAAGAGTTGAAGGAGTTCCCTTCAAATGAACCGGAAGCCATGGCCGCATGGATTAAAGCCGCGGGCGGGAAGGGCTCGACCGGATTCGCCCATGCGACCTGCGGAATCCACCCGGCCAGGCGAATTGTTCGCCGGCAAACGTTGGATCTGAAAAAGATCAAGGATCCGACTTATTTTAACGAAATCTACACCCAGCAGTTTAGGATTGAGCCGGAGAAATATACGATGAAGGCGCTCAATCCCACCGACGGGAGTGATTATGACACGATTAAGGCGACGCAGAAGGAAGTCTTGTTCTGCGGTTTGCCGACGGACGAACTCAACGCGATGCAGGATCGGTTGCTCGAGCAGGGGATTTACCCCGAGCGCTTGGAGTTGGGGACCCTCGCGCTCCTGGGCGGGATGGTGAACTATTTGAAATTTAAACAAAGCAAGTCACCCTTGCTTGTTTTGGAAATGGGAGAGGAGACGACCCAGAGCTTTATTCTCAGCGCTGACGGGGTGGACATTTCACGATCCATTCCCAGCGGCATCGCGTCCATGATCCCAGTCGTCCAGAAAGAACTGGGTCTGAAGGATGAGGATTCCGCTCGGAAACTGTTTTACTCGAATACTTTTGATTTCTCCGGCATGGGGACCCTGTTGGTGAAAAAGCTGCTCAAGGATCTGCAGTCTTCGATCGGTTTTTATGAAGTCCAGACCGGCCAATCCATTGGGAACGTGCTGTGCACCCAATTTCCGGCCAATCTCGGCTGGCTCGGAACATCCATGGCGACTGCGCTGGGGGTGGCGCCGCTCAAGATCGACATGGGGCCTTGGCTTGAGTCGCTCAAAATCAAACTCGCAGACGGCGTAACGCCTAATCTTCCCGACGAGCGTTGGGCGGGATTGTTTTCCCTAATCGCCTCTTACGACAATGTTGCCTCTATTTAAACGACGTGAAGTGCAGACGGCGGTGGCGCAGCTCTGGCACGCAAATTTCCGCAATTATGAAAGATTGCCGGACACCAAGGTCGTCCGCACGACTTTCTTCATCAACACGGCGGCGATCGTGGTGGCGGTGGTCCTGATGCTTTGGCTCGGCTCCCGTGAGTATGAGATCTTCAATCTGACGCAGAAGATTGCGGAGGCGCAAAAGCAGATTGATAGCAACGCACTCCAAAACAAGGAGGCGCTGCGCCTGTCCCAGATTTTTGTCGACGAGCAAAAGAAATTGGCGGAGGCGCAGGCCTTCCTGTATTCCCCGATTTCCCCCTTGGCGTTTCTGACCGTGCTTGGGCAGACCTTGCCAAAGGAGATTTCCGTCGAAAACCTAGACGCGCGATTGGCGGATGCCGCCGGGGCAGTTTTTGTTCTGCGCGGTCTCGTGGCTGGCACGCCCGACCAGGCCAGTGGCGCGGCGTCCCGTTATGTGGACATGCTCCGGGCCAACCAGCGTCTGGGAGCGGTGATCAGCTCGATTACCCTGACCAATCTGAATCGCGATCAAAGCACCGGCTTGCTCGCCTTTGAAATCAACTTCAAATTCAAGGCCGCGGCGAAGGAGAAACTCTAAGATGAACCTTTCTTCGCTCATCGCCTCGGCCAAGAAGCAACCGATCGGTTTTGGTTGTGGTCTCTTCTGTTTGCTCTGCGTGGTTATCCTTTATCTGCGCAGCGAAAAAGTCGCCGAAAGCCAGGCGGAGTTTGACGCGAAAGCGGCGGAAGCGGCCCGAATCGTGGCCAACGTTCGCAACTCCGCGAACCTCTCCGAGCAGGTCGTCGAGCTGCAGGCGCTCGCCAAGGAAATGGAGAGTCGGCTGGTGCGGGCCGGGCAACTCGCAGTGAATCTGCAGTACTTCTATAAACTCGAGGCGGAAAACAGAGTGAAGCTGGTGGATATTCGGCAGAACAATCTTCCGGCCGGCAAAGCCGGCAAGAGTGCCTATGCGGGTATTCCCTATGCCGTGGGCGTCCAAGGCAGTTACCCGCATGTGCTGGCTTTCCTGCACCGGCTCGAAGCGGGCCGGCATTTCTGCCGCTTTAATAATGTCACGCTGAGCAAGAGCCCGGGTAGCGGGACTCCGGATGGGATGAGCCTGATCCTCAGCATTGATCTCCTGGGCACGCCATGAAAAACGGAAAACATAAATTCTTTTGCGTGCTTCTGGCCGTGATCGCTGGCTTGACGGGACGGGCGGTCCAGGCCGCTGCCACCAGTGACATTCTTACCCCGATGAAGCGCGCCGAGATCGTAAGCCAGGCGAAACAGTTGCTCGCGGTTCGCGAAGCGCCGGTCGCGGCCAATGACCCATTCCATTCCCTGGCGTTTGCGGAGGCCTCCGGGGCGATCGTTCGCCCCGTCATAAATCCCGCGGATGCTCGCCCCGCCAGCGCGCGCACGGCGCAGGATCTCCTGCAGGCCATCGCCGCCAATCTGAAGCCCAGCGGTAATTTTGTCCTGAGTGGGCAGCGCACTTTGATCTTCGGTCAAAAGAGGGTCAAAGCGGGTGGCACTCTGACAATTACCTTTGAAGGGACTGAATATACGGTAGAAATCACGGCAATCGAAACCAACAATTTTACCCTCCGGTTGAACCGAGAGGAATTTACTAGGCCCATCAAATAAGGAAAAGAACTATGAGCACACGCATCCTCCTCACCGCGCTTTTCGCCACGGCATTGACCATGCCGGCGCTGGCCCAACCTGCCACCCCTCCTCCAGCCGAGCAGCCCGCTGCTGCGGTTGCGGATCCAGTGGCCGTTGCTACAGCCTCGACTGAGCCCGCGGCGACGGCCCCGGCGACGGCCCCGGCGACGGTCAATCGAGACAAAGACACGCTCTCCGTTGATTTTCCTGATGAGGACATCAAGACGATCCTGCGCAACGTCGCCGATCTCTTTGAGCTCAATATCGTGGTTCCCGATACGCTCGTCGGCAAAACATCCATCAAGCTGCGCGAGGTTACCTGGCACCAGATTTTCCGCGTGGTGCTCGCTCCGGTCGGCTACACTTTTGTGGAGGAAGGCAACATCATCAAGGTTCTGAGCAACGAACTGCTCCAGGCGGAGCCAGTGGCGACCGAAGTATTCGTGATCAACAACGCCAAGGCCTCCGATATCAAGCCCACCATCGACGGTTTGGTTGACGCTGCCACGGGTGGCAAGATCTACGTCGACGCCCGCAGCAATGCGCTCGTCATTACGGAACGTCCCTCACGGATGGGCCGGATTCGTTCCATCATCGATCAGCTCGACAAGGCAACCGACCAAGTGATGATCGAGTCGAAGTTCGTTGAGGTCACGGACCGCGATATCCGCAACATCGGTGTTAATTGGGCCTCGCTCGGGACCGGCGTCAAGCTTGGGACAAATGGGGTGAATCAGACTTTTGCTCGTAATCGCGATCAGAGCGAACAGAGCGGCAGGACCGGCTTCGACTCAACCAACTCCAATACTTCAAACACCAGTGGATCGAATCGGTCCACCACGACAAACAGCGGCAGTACCACCCTGACCGAGGTGTCGACCACGACTCCGCCGGCCAGCAATGTTAAGACGAACAACATTGTCGTTACGGGAACTTCGCCTTCCATCATCAACACCACGACCACCACGACGGACCAGCCGGCGACGACCACAAACGTCACTACGACTGGCACCACGGGAGGCCCGACGAGTATCAACGATGCGCTTTCCAATAGCGTGCAGACGGGCTTCGGCTCCGCTCTGCAGTCCCTGACCGGTCTCACCAATACCGGGGGCACTTCCCGCCTGGCCTCAGCGGTGTTCTCCGCCTCGGAGTTCAACGTGGTGCTCACCGCTCTCAAGTCGCAGAACAACACCAAGGTTGTTTCCAATCCCACCGTTGTGACCCTGAACAACACCGAGGCCCAGTTGAACATTGCCGAGGAGTTTCCGCTGCCTAGCTACACCTACAATGAACAGACCGGCCGCTACGCCGTCTCTGGGTTTACTTACAAAGCCATCGGTATCATCCTCAAGGTGACGCCGCAGGTCAACGCCCGTGGCATCATCAAGCTCAATATCGAGCCTGAGGTCAGTCAGCGCAATGGCATTTCGAACTTCGGTGATGCCGCGATCCCGATCATCGGCACCCGCAAGGCGAAGACCCAGGTTTCCCTGAAGGATGGCTACACGATGGGTATCGGCGGTCTGATCGCCTCATTGAAGCAGCACGGCGGCACCAAGGTTCCGGTGCTCGGCAGCATCCCTGTTCTGGGCCGTCTGTTTTCGTCCAAGAGTGTGGATGATACGGCGAGCAATCTGCTGATTTTCGTTACCGCCAAGACCGTATCGGCTGACGGCGGCACGCCCGAGGAGATCTTTGATCCCCGGGCGATCCAGGCCACCGGTATGACCCGCGATGACATGCCCGGTTTCCGGTCGGCCAAGGGCGCCGAGGTCTTTGCGCCGGTTTCGGCAGCGACGGACGAAAGTAAGTAAGGGTATTAGATATTAGGATTTTCCAGACCGGCGGTTCATTCCGCCGGTCTTTTTTGTTGATCCTCTTCTTTTGCCAGCGGTTGCCGGTGAATTGAGCGGGCGGCGCGACTGGATCCTGCAGTATTTGTTAGCCATTTCCCGGCGACGCGCCTTATTTGGAAGCAGATGGCCGCGCCAGTCACTTCTCCCCCGGGATCGCAATCGCATCGCGACTTTAACGAGCTCTTCCAGCGCGTGAGTCCCCAAATGGCGGCCTTGGATCGCTTCATGCGCGCCCAGGTCGATTGTTTTGAACCGGAGATTCGCGAGATGGCCGCCTACTGCCTCGACACCACCGGCAAGCGATTGCGTCCGACGATGGTTTTTCTCTGCGGTTGGCAAGGCGATGGAGTGGTCTCCGATGAACTCGTGCGGGCGGCGGGGGTTGTTGAGATGGTGCATCTCGCGACCTTGGTCCACGATGATATCATGGACCGCGCTGAGATTCGACGCAACCGGCGCACGGCGGCGCGGGAATTCGGGCCGGATGCCGCGGTGTTGCTGGGCGATGCCCTGTTTTCCCAGGCTCTTCACGTGGCCTCGTTGTTTCCGACCACGGAAGTCTGTCGGCTCGTGTCGGAATCCACCCGCAAGGTCTGTTCAGGGGAAATCATGCAGACGCTGAGGCGGCGCGATTTCAACATCACCCTCGATGAATACCGGCGAATGATCGACCTGAAAACGGCCCAGCTCTTTCGGGTGGCCTGCTTTTTGGGCGCCCGCTTGTCCGGGCAGCCTGCGGGCTTTGCGGAAGCGGCCGACCGTTTTGGCCAGCATTTGGGCATCGCCTATCAGATCTATGACGACTTGGCCGATTTTGTCGGTGAGGAACAGCGCATCGGCAAGACGCTTGGCACCGACTTGGCCACAGGCAAACTCACCTTGCCGCTCATGTTACTGCTCAACCAGGTGTCAGCGGAAGAGCGGGCTGCCATCATTGCCGCCATGATTGGGGGCCATTCACCCGGCTTGGCGACCAGCCGGCAGCGAATGCAGGAACTTGATATCGCCACCGGTGTCAGGCAGGCCATCGACGACGAACTTATGCATGGGAGCGAGGCCTTGGAGTCATTTGCATCACTCCCAGCGGCCAAATTCCTCCTTCAATTAAGTGCAATGCTCAAGGCGCAGGTGGCGAGCTTGCAGGCGACCTTGGGGCCGGCGTAATTTTCATTTACCTGCCCTCAGCTCTGGCATAAGCTCCTCTTTGTGTGATGAACCCTTCCAAGGTTTTCTCTAAGTCCATCATAACCTCCCCCGCGCGTCAGCAGGAGGCGGACGTAGATTTATCCATTGTTAAGCAGGTCCAGGAGGGAGATGTCGCCGCTTTTGACCAGTTGATCCGTAAATATCGGGAACGTCTCTTTGGCGTAATCTACAATCTCACCGCCAATCGGGAGGACACGGCCGACCTCACGCAAGACGCCTTCATTAAGGCCTTTCAGTCGATCAATCGCTTTCAGGGTAATTGCTCTTTCTTCACCTGGCTCTATAAAATCGCGGTCAATACGACGCTCAGCCACTTGCGCAAGAATCGCTTGCGCAGTTTTTTTAGCCTTGAAAAGATCCAGGAAGACGGGGCGACTGGACAAATCTTGGAACAGTTGACCGACAAGCGGGGTGCGGATCGCGACACCTATCTGAAGGAGCTTCAGGAAAAATTGAACGAAGCGCTTCAAAAACTGTCTATCCCACATCGAACAGTGATTACTTTATTCGAAATCGACGACCTTACCCATTCCGAAATCGCCGAAGTCATGGATTGCTCGGAAGGCACGGTCCGCTCGCGACTCCACTACGCCAAACAATTTCTGCAAGGCGAGATGACCAAGTATCTTCGCTCCTAATCGCCTTCATGCCTAACTCCGATCACCGCAAAATTACCGTTGAGGATCTGCTTCGCCTCAAGCGCGCGGAGCGTCCGGCGGCCGAGTTTTGGTCAAATTTCGAGCATGAGCTGCGGCAAAAACAGCTCACAGCTCTCATGCAAAAGCGGCCGTGGTGGCAGGAACTGCCGCGTTTGTTTGTCCGCCGGGCTTATCTGCCGGTTGGCGCGGCCGCCATCCTTGGCTTCACTTTGGTCACGATCAAATACTATGCTCCGCTGCAGCTTGCCCCGGCGGCCGCCCTTAGTCAGCAGAGTGAATCGCCACCGGTCCGCGTTGACCCGGCGGTTGTCAGTTCGCCGCTTTTGAACCACGATGATCCGGCGGCCCGCCTGATGGATGATCGCGCGGTCGTGTTGGTGAGTGCGATTCCGGCGCCGACCGTGGCCGCTAATCAAACGGCGGCGAATTTGCCGTCGGTTTTGCTCGAGACGCCTTCCGCTCGCTCCATTGCGGCCAATCGCGCCCGTTTGGAGGTATCTGAACCGGAGCTTATGAATACAATTTTGGGCAGTCGCTTAAGCCCGTCCGCCCGTATGCAGACGGCGTCCGCGCCCATGATCGAATTGGCATCGCTTTCGACCGGCGCCGCAAAACGCAGTCGCATGCTGGCGAACTACAGTGATCGTCAATTGGCTCCCGAACCGACCGCCCCAGCGATTGTGCGCGAGCGCCTGTCCCGTCGTTTGGGCGACACCGACTATGTCGAGCGCTTTAACCGGATCGGCGTGAGGGGTGATCAAGTTTCGCTGGGCTTGACCATCAAGCTGTAGCGTTCGACCGGCGGCGAACGTTGCCCGCGTCAGGTTGAGGTGCCCTTCGCTGACTCATTTCTCCGGCACGCAGATGCCGCAGATATTCACGAAGAAGTCCGTGCCTTTGTCGTCGACCAAAATAAAGGCGGGGAACTCCTTCACCTCGATTTTGCAGACGGCCTCCATGCCGAGTTCCGGGTAGTCAAGCACCTCGACCTTAGTGATGTTACTCTGGGCGAGAATCGCTGCGGGACCGCCGATGCTGCCGAGATAAAAACCGCCGTGCTTCTTGCAGGCGTCGGTAACGACCTTGCTCCGATTGCCCTTGGCCAGCATAATCATCGAACCACCGTGGGACTGGAACAGATCGACATAACTGTCCATTCGGCCGGCCGTCGTCGGACCAAACGAACCTGAGGCCATTCCGGTGGGCGTTTTTGCGGGGCCGGCATAATACACCGGGTGGTTTTTGAG
This sequence comes from uncultured Oleiharenicola sp., assembly GCA_964486705.1. Lineage (GTDB taxonomy): Bacteria > Verrucomicrobiota > Verrucomicrobiia > Opitutales > Opitutaceae > Lacunisphaera. Next base: position 16,509 of record CAZAOI010000018.1, read on the forward strand.
GTAGTCGGGCAACCCCTGGCCGCTCTCGATCCGCTCCTTTAATTTAGCGTGCGCACTGTCGCGGGCCACGATCATCGTCCCGGTGAGCGACACCCGGGTTGTCACCGGGTGCTGCGCAAGCTCCGCGAGAATATCCGTCATCGGCCGGTTCAGGTCGATGCGCACAAAATTCGTATCCTTAAACGCACGCATTTCCGCAGGAATGAAACGTCCAGGATCGGACTCCATTTTTTCAAGAAAAATGCCCTCGCGGGTGATCTTGGCCTTGATGTTGCGGTCGGCACTGCAGGAAACACCCATCCCGACCGGGCAGCTCGCTCCGTGGCGCGGCAGACGGACGACGCGCACGTCGAGGGCAAAGTACTTGCCTCCGAACTGGGCGCCGACGCCGCTCTGCTGGGCGAGTTTCAACACCTTGGCCTCAAGCTCGAGATCGCGGAACGCCCGGCCGTGCTCGTTGCCACTGGTTGGCAGCGCGTCGAGATATTTCGTGGTGACGAGCTTGACCGTCTTCATGCACGCCTCGGCGCTCGTTCCACCGATGACAAATACGAGATGGTAGGGCGGGCAGGCCGAGGTGCCGAGCAGTTGCATCTTCTCGGTGAAAAACTTCTCGAGGCTCCTGGGGTTCAGCAGCGCCTTGGTCTCTTGAAACAGGTAAAGCTTATTGGCTGAGCCGCCCCCCTTGGCGACGAAAAGGAATTCGTAGGCCGCGCCCTCGGTGGCGAAAAGATCGATCTGCGCCGGGAGATTCGTGCCGGTGTTAACCTCCTTGAACATGTCCAATGGCGCCACCTGCGAGTAGCGCAGGTTTTCCTTCGTGTAACACTCGTAGACGCCCTTCGCCAGTTGCTCGGCATCGTTGCCTCCGGTCCAGACCTGCTGGCCTTTCTTGGCGAAAATTGCGCAGGTGCCGGTGTCCTGGCACATGGGCAAGATGCCGCGCGCTGCGATCTCCGCATTCTTGAGCAGGGTCAGCGCGACGTAGCGGTCGTTGGCCGAAGCCTCGGGATCGGTGAGGATCGCTGCGACTTGGCCAAGGTGCTTCGGGCGGAGAAAAAAATTCGTGTCGTGAAACGCCTCGCGCGCGAGGTAGGTCAGCGCTTCCGGAGCGATCTTGAGCATCTCGCGTCCCTCGAATTGGGCGGTCGCGACGCCATCCTTGGACAGGAGCCGGTAGGTAGTTTCGTCCGTTCCCAGCGGAAGTGGATCTTGGTAAACAAAGGGCGGGGTCGACATAAGGTTCGGAGGATGCCAGCAAGCGAATCCACCGCGGCCGGCTTCGCAACCTTGAAGCAGCCGCGGCCGGCGGCGGCTCAGAGAATCTTTAGCTTCGGTAAATCCTGCACGTCAATGTACCCGACCGGCTTTTTCTGCGCATCTAGGGCCATCAGGTCCGAGATTTTGAATTGCTGGAAAATCTTCAGTGCCTCTACGGCCAGCACGTCCGACGAAATACTCCGCGGGTTGCGGGTCATGAACCGGGTGACCGGGGTTTGCAGGAAATTGGCTCCGCCGTTCAGCGCGCTGCGCCGGAAATCACCATCGGTGAAAATCCCGGTCATCACCCCTTGGGCGTCAACCAGCGCGACGGCGCCGGCTTTCGCTCGCGTCATGGCAAAAATCGCCTCCTGCACCGTGGTTTGTTCCTCGGTGAGCACCGGACAGGCCTCGCCGGTGCGCATGATATCCTTGACGCGCAGCAGCAGTGTCATGCCGAGGGTGCCGGCGGGGTGGTACTTGGCGAAATCCTCGCGCGTCAATCCCCGGCTTTCGAGCAGGACCATCGCGAGCGCATCGCCGAGGGCGAGGGCCGCCGTGGTGCTCGCCGTGGGCGCGAGGTCGAGCGGGCAGGCCTCGCGAGGGGCGCAATAGATCAAGCGAAAGTCGGCCCCGCGGGCCAGTTCACTGTCGGGCGAACCCGACAGCGCCACCGTCTTCAGGCCAAACCTTTCAAACAAGGGCAGCAGTCGCAGCATCTCGGAGCTGGCTCCGCTGTTGCTCAGGAGAATGGCGAGGTCGCCCGGCGCGCACAGGCCGAGGTCGCCGTGCAGCGCCTGGGTGGCATCGAGAAAACACGAGGGCGCGCCGGTACTGTTGAAGGTGCCGGTCAGCTTCTCGGCGATATGGGCCGATTTGCCGACGCCCGAAAAAATCAGCTTGTGGCCACCTTGGATGGCGGCCTCCCCCGCGCGCACGACTTCCACGAAATCCCCGTTCAGCACCCGGGCGGTCGCCTCCAGGGCTTCCCGCTCGATGGCGAGACAGTTACGGGCTTGGGTGAGGATGGTCTGATCGTCGAGCGGCATCTAAAACTTGTGTTGGGGGAACGCGGGCGCAAACCTAGCGGTCACTCATCTTCGTTCAATTCATTTCCATCCGTGCTCTGCTTCGAGTCCATCCTTCGCCGACTGCTGCTCCCGTTTCTGGGCGCCGTGGCCTTGGGCCTGGCCGGCTGTTCGGAGAACGAGCGGCTGTCTTATGCCACCGAGGTTGATGAGCCCAACTATCGCGAGGGCACGGCGCTCCTCAAGTCCGGCCGCCGGCAGGAGGCGCTCAATGCCTTTCTCAAGGTGATCGAGAAACGGGGGGAGGAGGCGCCGGAATCGCACCTCGAGGTCGGTCTGCTCTACCTGCAGCACATCAACGACCCGCTTTCCGCCATCTATCATTTCCGAAAGTATCTCGCGCTGCGCCCGAATGGTCCGCAGGCGCCGTTGGTGAAGCAACGCATCGATGCCGCCACCCGTGATTTCGCCCGCACGCTGCCGGCGCAGCCGCTGGAGAGCCAGCTCCAGCGTGTGGATCTTGTCGCCACCCTAGACCGCCTCAAACAGGAGAACGAGCGCCTCAAGCAGGAATTGGCTGATTCGAAAGCCGGCCGCTCCAATTCAGTTCCCGCCGCCCCGGACGAAACCGGGGCGACGGGATCACCCGCGCTCGGGGTCAATTTTGCCGTGGAGCCGATGCCCACGGTGCGGACGCGCCCGGTTCCGAATGTGCCGGCGCGCAATTCGCCTCCGGCTTCGGTGCGCGGCGCCCCGGCACCAACCAAACCGGCCTCCGCGCAGCCGGCCCCGCCCGCGACGCGCGCCGCGTCCGCCCGCAAGCACATCGTCCAACCCGGCGACACTTTGTCCAAGATTGCGCAGCAGGTCTACGGCAACCGCGCTAAGTGGCGGGACATCTACGCCGCCAATCGCGGCGTGATGAAGAACGAAACGGACTTGAAGGTGGGGATGGAGCTGAAGATTCCCTGAAGCAGCCTCAGCCGGCGGACGAGGGAGTGTTTTTAAGCCCACCCCGGGGTCCGGAAATTATCGTTTCGAGCGAAGCGAGAGATCTCCGGCCGCGAACGTGGCGGCAGGTTCGGACATCGAGATCCCTCGCTCCGCTCGGGATGACAATCCGGATTGAAGACACTTCCTGCGGGCATATTCCCTGTTACTCCAGCCATGATCGGGTGACAGATTGCCGGCTTGCTTGCCGGCAATCGCTTGCCGTTTGCTCCTTCATGGCTCGCACTTCGCAACGCACGGCCGCCTTCACCGAATCGCTCATCCGGGAGATGACCCGCGTCGCCCTCCGGCACGGCGCGGTAAACCTGTCGCAAGGCTTCCCCGACTTCAATCCGCCGCAGGTCATTCTCGACGCGGCCAAGGCCGAGATGGACTTGGATCACCATCAATACGCCGTCACCTGGGGCGCCCAGCCGCTGCGCGAGGCGCTGGCCGCGAAACTCACCCGCTTCACGGGCCTGCCGTGCGACCCGGAGCGCCACCTGATCGTCACTTGCGGCGCGACCGAGGCGATGATGGTGGCGATCATGACGGTTACTGACGTGGGGGATAGAATCGGCCTGTTCTCGCCTTTTTATGAAAACTATAGCGCCGATGCCATCCTCTCAGGCGTGACGCCGGTCTTTGCCCGGCTTCGAGCTCCCACCTACGCGTTCGACCTCGACGAATTGCGGAAGGTGTTCGCGAGCGGGATCAAGGCGTTTGTGCTCTGCAATCCCTCGAATCCGTGTGGCAAGGTTTTCACGCGCTCCGAGCTGGAGCAGATAGCCTCGCTCGCGCAGGAGTTCGACGTGTGGATCATCACCGACGAAGTCTACGAGCACATTGTCTTTTCGCCCTATCGCCACGAGTACCTGAGCGCGCTGCCGGGCATGGCCGAACGCACCATCATGTGTAGCTCGCTGTCGAAGACTTTTGCCATCACTGGCTGGCGGCTTGGCTATGTATTCGCGGCGGCGGGCGTCGTGGCGCAGGGGCGCAAGGTGCACGACTTCCTGACGGTCGGCGCCGCCGCCCCGTTACAGCACGCGATCGTGGCCGGGTTAAAAATGCCGGACAGTTATTACCCCGGCCTCGCTCGCGAGTATGCCGGCCGCCGCGACATCCTGCTCGGCTACCTTGACCGGACCGGGCTGCGCTATACGCAGCCGCAGGGCGCCTATTTTGTCATGCTCGACATTTCGCCCTTCGGTTACACGAACGACGTCGAGTTTGCCCGTTGGATGACGACGGAGATTGGCGTCGCGCCGGTGCCGGGCTCGGTCTTCTTTCACGAGCCTGAGCATCGCTACGTCCGACTCAACTTCGCGAAGCAGGAGACGACATTGCATGCCGCGGGTGAGCGATTGCTAAAACTCAAGCGCGGGTAGCCGGCTTCGGGACCGGTGGCCGCGGCCAGAGGCTGGGTCGTTAGGTTCCCACCGCACCGATTGCTTCGTCAAGGACGGCGAGAAGAAAGTCGGCGTCGGCCTTTTTGATGTTCATCGGCGGGGCGAAGCGGATCGTCTGGCCCCACAGGCCGCCTTTGCCAAGGAGCAGGCCGAGTTCGCGGGCGTTCTCGACGGCTTGGGCGCAGCCCTCCTTGTTCGGTTCCTTTGTCGCCCGGTCCTTCACGAACTCGATGCCCAGCATCAGGCCCTTGCCGCGAACGTCGCCGATGACCGGATGCTTGGCCTTCAGCTTCTCGAGTCCGGCGAGGATGTAGCGGCCGAGCTCTAGGCAGTTGGCCTGCGTGTTCTCACTTTCGATCACCTCGAGCACCGCCGTGCCGATGGCGCTGACGACAGGGTTGCCGCCAAAGGTGTTAAAGTGGACTTTTTGCGCCATGACCGCGGCGATCTTCGGGGTCGTGACGACAGCGGCGAGCGGGGCGCCATTGCCGATGCCTTTGGCCATTGTGACAATGTCGGGGA
>CAZAOI010000019.1:0-21532 GCA_964486705.1 uncultured Oleiharenicola sp.
GCCGCTTCTCGGGCAAAACGCCACCGGCTCCGGCATGGAGTTGCTGAACTTCGCCATGATTTTGGCAGTCGCCGGCTTGGGCGCCGCCTATCTCCGGCAGCCCGATGAAGTCCGGCTTTCCGCCCTCGCGCTGGGCGCCGTGTTGCTGGCGCAGGCGCGCTATGAGTCGGCGATTTATGTTGGTCCCGTTGCCCTCATCATTGCCGTGGGTTGGTGGCGGACGCAGCGCATCACTTTGTCTTGGGCGACGGTGTTGGCCCCGTTGTTGCTCTTGCCCTATGCCCTGCAAAACAAGGTGCTCTCCCATTCCCGCTGGATGTGGGAGCTAAAAGACAATCAAGACGCCCGCTTCAGTTTGGAATACCTGGCAGGCAATCTGCAGGGCGCCGGAAACTTCTTCTTCAATACCAATGCCCGGCTGGCAAATTCCTGGCCCCTGTCCGTGCTCGGATTTCTGTCGCTCGGCTACGTCCTGTGGCGGCTGGGGCGGGTCCGTTCCGCGCGGGTATTCGGTAAGCCCGAACACCTCGCTCTCTTCCTGCTCGGCTTGGGCATGGTCGCGAATACAGTGATGATCATGTTCTACTATTGGTCCAACCTGACGGATCCCCTCGCGTCCCGGCTCAGTCTGCCATTGTATTTGCTGCTGGCGTTTGCCGTTGTCGTGACCGCCGCGCGTCTGGATCGATGGCTTCCCGCCAGTCGGGTTTTGCTTGGGGCCCTGGCCGTGTTTGCCCTGGGCGTCACCACCAGTCATGCCGCGCAGCACCTGTATTCCCACCTCGGCATCGACGAGATTGAATGGGAAAAACGCTATGTGGCGTCGCTGCCGCGGGGCGAGCGACTGATCATCAGCAACAATTCGACCTTGCCCTGGCTGGTGACGAAAACGCCCAGCATTCTGCTGGGTCGGACTTATTTGGTGGGCGACCGGCTGCGCTACCAACTCGAGCAGCACACCTTTCGCGAAATCCTCGTGCTGCAATCCATGCGGCCCACGACCGTGAATGGTGATCATGAACTTGTGCCGGAGGATCGGCTGCCGCCGGGTTTTCACTTGGAACTCATGACGGAGAAACGATTCGGCACCAAGCTCGTCCAGATCAGCCGCCTGGTCGGGGTCGACCTGCCGCTCGCCGGGCGAAAACCGGCCGCGATTACGCCATGAAAAACCTGCGGGACCATTTCGACTGGGTGGCGGCCAACAACGCCCGGCCCCGGGCCGCGCAGGCGGATTTTCATGCGCAATTGCTTCGGCACTACCGCCAGCATATCCCGGCGGGCACCCGCGTGCTCGAATGCGGGTGCGGCGCGGGCGACTTGCTCGCCGGGCTGCACCCGGCCGGCGGGCTTGGGATTGATTTCAGCCCGGCCATGCTGGCCCGAGCCCGGGCCCGCCATGGCGCCTGCGCGAACCTGGAGTTTTTGGAACAGGATATCCAGGAGCAGCCGGTGACCGGGAAGTTTGACCATATCGTGCTCGACTACCTCACGGGCTACCTGACGGACATCCAGGCCACCTTGCAAAATCTGCAGGCGGCCGCCCACGAACGCACGCGCCTGCACCTTACCACGCTCAACACGCTCTGGCTTTCCCCGCTGGGCCTCGCGGAAGGCCTGGGCGCAGTGATGCCGCAGCCGCCCAGCAACTGGCTCTCGCACCAAGATATTTTCAACCTGCTTGAGCTTTCGGGTTGGGAGGTCGTCAGCTTCGAACGCCTGCAATTGTTTCCCTTCGACTGGCCGCTGCTCTCGCCGCTGCTGAACAATATCCTCGTGCGCCTGCCCTTTATCCGGCACTTCGGCATCACCCTCGCCATCACCGCCCGTCCGCGCCGCGCTTGTCCGCTGGCCGGCGAAGTGAGCTGCTCCGTCATCGTCCCGGCGCGCAATGAATCCGGCAACATCCGCCCGGCGCTCGAGCGCATCCCCGTGCTCGGCCGCGGCACGGAAGTGATCTTTGTGGAGGGCCACAGTCGCGACGACACCTGGGCGGCCATCCAGCGGGAAATCGCCGCCTATCGCGGGCCGCATTTGGTCCGGGCCTTCCAGCAGCCGGGCAAGGGCAAGTGGGACGCGGTGCGCACCGGCTTTGCCGCCGCCCGGGGCGACGTGCTCGTGATTCAGGACGCGGATCTGACCGCGCCGCCGGAGGATTTGCCGAAGTTTTTCGAGGCGCTGACCAGCGGTCGCGCGGAATTCGTCAATGGCAGCCGGCTCGTCTATCCGATGGAGGCGCGCGCGATGCGTTTTCTGAATCTGCTCGGCAATAAGTTCTTTGCCCTGGCCTTGACCTTTGTGCTGGGCCAGACGGTCAAGGACAGCCTGTGTGGGACGAAGATGCTCCTCCGCTCCGACTACGAGCGCTTGTTGCAGCGCATTGCCGAACTCGGCGACTTCGATCCGTTCGGCGATTTCAATCTTCTCTTTGGCTCGGCCTTGTTGGATCTCCGCATTCGCGATTTGCCGGTGCGCTACAAGGACCGTACCTACGGTGAGACCAACATCTCCCGCTTCACCCACGGCTGGCTCCTGCTGCGCATGACGTGGTTTGCGCTCTGGCGCATCAAATTCCGGTGGAACTCGAAGTGAACCGCGCCGTTGCCGATCCGGTTCTGGTGTCCACGGCGTCCCGTGGGATGCGGTTCGTCCAATTGCGCCCATGGAAGTAAACCAAAGCGCGCGCTCATCCTTAAGCGGATTTTTCTCAGACCGGCAGGTGGGACTGCTGGCGGCGCTGACCTTGACGGGCTGGTTGGCGGCGGCCCTCTGGCCGCAGCTGGCCGCCGCGCTGGGCATTTCTGATTACGGTACGATCTATCTGGATTCCTACGCGGTGCTGGCGTCGCTTGAGGCCGCCCGCGCGGGGGCCGACGTCCACGGCGCCAACCCGCTCGATCCCTTGATGCGCGGTCATGTGTATTCGGACTGGTGGCTGGGGTTGCGCTGGCTGGGCCTCACCCGCGCGCATAATTTCGTGGTCGGCACCGTTTGGGTGGGCGCTTTTGCCGTTACGGCCTGGGTCACGGCGCGGCCCCGCCGACTCGGTGAAACACTCTGGCTGGCGTCGGTGTTGCTTTCCCCTTCGTTCATCCTGGCCGTCAAACGGGCGAACAACGACTTGGTGATTTTCGTGCTGCTGGCCGGGTGCGGCCTGGTGGCCACGGCGCCGGTCTGGTGGCGCCAACTCGTGGCGGTGGGCTGTCTCGGGTTGGCCACCGGATTGAAATATTTTCCGGCGCCGGCGCTACTGGCTTTTTTGTGGGTCCGGCCGGTGCGGCGCATGCCCGCCGTGGTGCTGGCGGCGCTGCTGGCGGTGATTCTGGCTTTGGCCTCGGTTTGGACGGAAATCGATCGCAGTCGTTTTACGGTCGGTTCCACGGTTCATACCATTGGCGCCGCGTTATGGTGGCGTGAGTTGGGCTGGAAAGATGCGGAATCCGCGATTCCCTGTCTGTTGCTGATATTGGTGGTGGCATCGGCGCTGGCTCTGGGCCGGATCACCGTCGGTCTGGCGGCACAAGGCAATCCTCCGGAACGGCTGCGTGCCGGGCTCGGTGCGATCGTTCTGTTGACGTGTTTTACCGCCGGAGTCAGTTACGCCTACCGCTGGATTTTCGTGGTCTGGCCGGCGCTGTGGCTTTGGCGGCGGGCGACGGATATGGCCCTGCCGGGCCGGTCGCGCTGGGTTGCCCGGTTGGGCTGCACCCTGGTCGGTCTGTGTCTCTGGCTCGACGGTGGTTTTTGCCTGATCGTGAATAAAGTCATGCCGATGATGAGTGAGGCGCACTTGGACCAGCTCCAAGTGGGCTGGCGGCTCTGGACGCAACCGTTCCATTGGGCGTTGATGTTCCTCTTGGGCGGCTGGCTGGTTGAAGCCGGCCTGTCAACAATCCGCGAGTGGTGGAGCGTGCGCCATGAACCTTAAGCGGGCGGAATGCGGCAAGCCGAGTGGAACGACCAACAGGGCGCATCCGGAACAAACATGAAGTCTCTGCTCCCGGGGCTCCTCTTTATCGCCGATGCGGGTATGGTCGCGCTGACCGCGTGGCTGGGTCTGTGCATTGCGGGGTCGGGCCGGCGAGGCCTGATCGAGACGACGCTGGGCTGGGCGCTGCTCGCCCTCGGGTGGATCGTGGGCTCAGGGGTGTTGCTCGGGCTGGCGGGGGAGTTGGGTCGGCCGGGTTTTTTTTGGATGCATGCGGTCGGATTGGTAGCGCTGTGCTGGTGGGGGCGGAGTCGGAGAAGTGAGCCGGGGCGGCAAGGGTGGGCTTGGCTGGCTGACTGGTGGCGCTTGTTGTGGCGTGATGCGCCCGTCGGCTGGTTGGTCCTCGGTTTGTTCGTGGTTTTGTTTTCATTGGGCGTGCTGGCGGCGCAAGCCGAACCGATAGTGTTCGATGCGCTCACCTATCGGCTGTCGCGCATCGGCCTGTGGTTGCAGGACGGCCGCATCGCGCATTACCAGACGGATGATCCGCGGCTGAATTATATGCCGATCGGCCCCGACGTCGTGATCGCGTGGCTATTGGGGGCAACGAACGACGGCTTCCGCCTCGCCCCGCTGAGCCAATTGCTGGGTGGCGGGTTGCTTCTGGGCGCGACCGTTGGTTTGGCGCGCGTGACGGGCCTGAGCCGCCCGGCCGCGCTGGGGGCGGCCGCATTGGTGCTCGGCATGGCGAATGTTGCCGCGCAGTTCACGACGATCCAAAGCGACCTGTTTACGGCGGGGGTCTTCGCCGCGAGCTACCTGCTCTGGCACCGGGCACTGTTGCGGGGCGAGGGATCATGGGTCGCCGGAGTCGGGGTGGCCCTGGCCTTTGGTTCCAAGGGCACAATGTTTTATCTGGCTCCGGGCGCGGCGATTTGGGCGGTTTGGCTCCTGTGGCAACAACGGCCCGCTTGGCGGGCGCTGCAACCGACAGTGGTCGGGGCCCTGCTGACCGCACTGATCGTCGTGCTGCCGGTCTCCTGGCGAAACGTCGTGAGTTATGGTTCGCTCTTTGGCCCGCGCGACGCCGTGGTGCTGCACCACGGCGAAGAGCTGTCCGTCGTCCAGCACGGGGAAAAGCTGGCGTTGAATCTCGGCACTTCCGCCGTGCAGTTGCTGGACCCGAATGCGCAGCCGCTCTGGCTGGAAGGCATCAGCCGCGCCGCCGGCCAAAAACTGGCGGCGGCTTTTTCCTCGGACCCCGACCCCTATGTTTTCATGGATTTCCCAAGGAGAATCCAACTCGAGCAGGTGATGGGCTCGGCCGAGCCGGATGCGGATTTGGTGACCTGCGGGGTCCCGGCGGTGGGGTTGTTTTTTGTCGGACTCGTTTTAGCCGGGGTCTGGCGGGCCCGGGATCAGGCGGCGAGGCTGGTCTTGGTCTGGGGTGGGGGCGTAGTCGTGTTTTTGCTGGTGCAACACGCGCTGGTGCAGTGGCACCACTGGGCGTTTCGATTTCTGGTGCTGGCGGCCCCTTGGGTGGGCGTGGTGGGTGCCTGGGGGATCGAGCGTTTGCCGCGGAAGGTCCGGGTGGCGCTCTGGACGGTGGCGGTCGTATCGGCGTTGCAGGTCTTCGCCGTGGTGCAATGGCGGGTCAATCAGGCGGCCTGGCAGGCGGTGACACGCCCCAATCGCGCCTTGTCCCATTTCGTCTATCATCATTGGCGCGACTGGGGCGCGACGCTCGGCCCGGCCGGATCGCCGCTGACTCTGGCGCAGCCGATCAATCAGGCATTGGCGGCTTTTGTGCGCGTGGACCCGGCGCGCCGGATTGAACTGCGCCATTTAGCGGCGCAGCCGGCGACGGCGGAGGCGGCGGTGCGTTCACTTGATGGCTGGCTGGTGGTGCCCGCGCGGTTTTTCGCCGGCCGCGAGAGCCACGTCGAGAAACGCGTTTGGTTTTTTAATGGCGACGAAGCCAGCGAGTTTAGCCTGGCCGCCTACCGGCGGATCGGGACGGGTCACTGATTCGGCGTCGCCACCCGCTGCAGCCCGGTGGCTAGTCGGTGGAAGTTGCCGTTCAGTGCGGTGTCAATTTCCGCCTGGTCCAGACGGTAGACGAGAATTGAATAGCCGATCATGGCGTCCGGCCGGCGGGCGCGGAGGTAATGGCAAAGCCGGGCGAAGCGTAGTTGCTCGAACCGCGCCCACGCTTTGTCCCACTGGGCCAGCGGGGCGGCGCGCAACAGTTCGGGCTGCGATTCCGGATTGTTTTTGACCGCCCGGAAGTTGGCGTCGTTCATTCGCAGTTCCTGATACTCCCGCTCATTGTCCGCCGTCCACGGTCCCCGCTGCGTCATATAGACATGCTGGAGCATCGTCGCACTGACGGCGTAGAGTCCGGGCGTACATTGAGTCCAAGGATGGGGCCGGTCAAAATTCGGAAGCATGGCCAGCCGCGTCGCCTTGATGCTGTAATAGTCCGGTTCGCTGGTCCCAAAATAGGAGAGAAAAAGAGGCTCGCCCGGCCGTTGATTGGCCGTGAGCCATTTTTTCAACCCGGGCAAATCCTGACCCCAGTCGAGCGAGCTGTCGACGAGGTGCCTGTAGCCTTCGGCGGGACCGCCGGCGATCGGGTTGAAGTAGGCGAGATAGTGCGGATGAATTGCCGCAGCGACGGTGGCATGCCAGCCGAGCACGCTGGTGACCGCCGCCGCCACCGCCAGGCCGCCACCGCGGGATCGTTCGTAAGCGCGCATGGCTGCCCAGCCGAGCGCCCCGCAGAAAATATAAAGCACCGGATAGGTGGGCAAAATGTGGCGGTGACCGATGTTCAGGTGGCTCGTCAGGGAGAAAATCCAATAGACGCCGAACAGCACGAGCAGGGGTGTGACCCGGTAAAGATGCTGGGTGACTTTCAGGCGCGAGCTTGTGCGCAGCCCAACCGCCACGAACACGACACTGGCGGTCAGACCGGCCAGAAGGGAGAACGGGGTCTTGTAGAGAAAAGCTTTGGGGAAAAAACTAACCCAGCCGTAAATGCTATAGTCGCCGTCCAGAAAGGCGCCCCGGGCCTCGGCATGCTTGAGGACGAAGGCCAGACCGTAGAGATAACCCTCGGGCAACAGCTGCCAGGTCCGGCAGAATTCGATTACCTGCGCTTTCACGCCGCCGAAGGAGAGCATGAGATCCCAGGTGTAATTGAACTCGCCGGGCGGCAGGTCGGGATTGAAGGCGAGGTAGCGAAAATTGAAAAACGCCCAGATAAACATCCCCACCGCGAGGCCATGGATGCCGAGGGAAAAAATGACCACGCCCAGCTTCCCCGACAGACGGGAAAAAGTACGGCGACCCAACTGCAGGGGAGCGGGCTGGCTCAGCCGCACCACAATCATCAGCAGGGCCATGGGCAGCAGGAGCAGCGAGGTGTGTTTGGCCACGCCGGCCAGGCCAAAGACCGTGGCGCTCACAAGCCAAGCGGTCAGGCCGCCATCGTGCAGATGATGCCAATAGGCCGCCACGGCCAGCAGCAGGAAAAAAGTCATGCACATGTCCGAGGTCGCCAGTCCGCTGTGGGCCAGCATGGTCGGGCAGAGTGCGCAAAAAATGGCCGAGACGAACGCGCCCGGGGTGCCCCACAGGCGGCGCGACCAGAAAAACACCAGCAGGGCGGTGGCGGCGCCGAAGAGTGAATTCATCGCGCGGGCGCCGGCCAGCATCGCCGGGTGGTCATTGCCGCTTTGATAAAAAAACCGATAGCCCATGAGCCACACATCGGATTGGCGCCACGCGTCGTCGGTCATGGCTGGATAGGCCGCGCCCGCCAGCGTGGCGGGCAGCGCTTCCCAGCGTTGCGGGAGAATGCCGTTCTCCGGATGCAGCCGGAAATCGGCCCAGTGGTTGAAGGTGTAGCCGCCGGTGATGTGGGCCAGTTCGTCCGACGTCGTGGATTTCTCCCGCATCGCGCGGGTGGCGAGCCCTGCGTGACCGAGGGCCAGCAACAGGGCGAGGGCGGTCAGCCAAAAGGTCGCGGGAGTGGGGCGGAAGAGACGCAAGCGCGGAAGGAGAGAAGGTGGTTGATAAGCAGTATGGACAGGTTCCGGGGCGCCGCACAACCTCCGCCTACATATTCGCATGAATGCCGAGGAGTACGCCAACATTGAACAGCTGGAGGAAACGCACTGGTATTACGCCGGCAAGCGCGTGTTCGCGCGCGGCTGGCTGCTGCGGGTGCGACCACCGCAGGCCGCGGATCTATTGCTCGACTGTGGCGCGGGCACCGGGCGGTTTGCACAGGAAATGGAGGCGCATTGCCGCGTCATGGTGCTGGACGATCATGAGGAGGCGCTGAAGTTGCTGCGCACCCGGTTTCGCGCTGAGCAGATTCTTAGCCTCGCGGGTGATCGCGTCCCGTTGCCGGACGGTGCGCTCAACTATGTCACGGCGCTCGACGTGCTGGAGCACACTCCGGACGATGCGGCGGTGGTGGCGGGTTTTCACCGTTTGCTGCAGCCGGGCGGGGTGGCGCTGGTGACGGTGCCGGCCAGCATGGCCTTGTGGAGCGACTGGGATGAGGCGTTGCACCACTATCGGCGTTATTCGCGACCGCAACTCCGGGCGCTGTTTCCGCCGGAGCAATGGGAACTCGTTCACGTGAACTATACGAACGTCGCCGTCTATCCCGCGGTCTGGTTCTTGCGGAAATGGCGGAAATGGTTTCCCCGCTCCGGCGGCGGCGCCCGCTCCGAGGACCAGCTGCCGGCGCCGTGGCTGAATGCGCTGTTGCGCGGGCTGTTTGTGCACCCTGCTTTTTGGCGGCTGCCGTTTCCTTTCGGCGTCAGTTTGCTGCTCGTGGCGCGCAAACGCTGAATCAAAAAAGCGATTCGCTCAGCACGGTCCCATCCGGCGCCCGCACCACCAGCACCGTGCTTTCGTAGAGGGCTTGGGCGGGTGGATGGGATGTGAAAATCGAAAGCCGGTACAATCCGTTCATCGCCTGTTCCGCGGGCAGCAGGATCGCGGGGCCGATCACATCGCCTTGGGCCGTGATCGGTTCGAGCAACATCCGCGCCCCTTCGGTGTGGTAGTCCACCACGGTGGCCCACGGCGATTCCAAGCCCTGCAGTTGGATCGCGGCGGGCGGGCCGGCGAGCAAGACATTCGTCCGGAGCAGCACGGGAGTCGGGCCGTCCGCCTCCGGCTGATCACGTCCGCGCAGGTCAATTTTGCCAAAGGGGACCGCCCGCGATTCCCGCGGCACCAGAAAATGCGGGCCTTTCAGGTCCAGCACCGAGCGATATTCCGCTTCGATGTAGGCGCGCAACGGACTGCGGATCGGCACCTTGATCTCGGTTAGAAAATCGTCCCAGCCGGAATCGACGATGACGGCGCTGCGCGGGGTCGCGCGCAGGACGGCGATGATCCCGGCCTGGTCGCGGTCGTTCAGCAGCCAGAACCAGTGGGTGGCGTTCCGCGGGGTTGGCGGGGGCACGCCGCTCCAGAGATTGTAGCTGAACATTCCGGGTCGGGAAAAAAGCACATCGGCATGCACCGCGGCGTTCAAGGTCATCACCCGCAGGGTCACCCGGGTGCGGCCCGGGACCCGGATGTTTTCGGCCCCGGGCAGTTCGAGGGGTTTGGACGTCCGGTAATGATCCCAGCAGATGCTGGACAGCGTGACTATCTGTCCGACACTCACCGCGGCCAGCAGACCCCAGCCGGCGAGCGGGATCCATTTGACGAGGGGCGGCCGATCACGGCCCGACGCCAGCCAGGCCTCGTTCAGGCCGACCGCCAGCAGCGGCACAAAAAGAAAAGTGCCCCAGCCCATCTGGCTGCCGGCGACGGGATAGGCATGCAGCACCTGCGGCAGGGCGATCGCCGCCAGCCAGAATCCACCGCCGAATCTGCCCGCCGCTTTTTCTTTTTCCGCAACCAGTGGCACGAGAAAAACCGGGAGCAATGGCAGGCAGAAGACGATGAAGCGGCTGACGCCATAAACCGTCAGCCACTCCCCGGCGTTGACGATAAAGGCGAGGGCGGTGGCCAGCCGCACGGCCAATACGACGAAGCGCGTGGTTCGGCTGACGGCGCCGTGGCGGCGAAGTTCCCAGCCGGCGCGCGCAGTGGTCAGCCAGCAGATGGCCGTAACCGGCCAGACCGCCGGCACCCATTTCACGCCAAGCAGAAAGCTGGCGGGCTGGCGCAACGGATCGAAGAGCACGGTCTGGATGAGGGCGGCCAAGGAGGTACCCTGGGCGCAGACCGCGAGGCACACCAGTCCGAGCGCGCCGCAGAAAAATCCCAGAGCCACGAGCCACGTGCGCGGTGGAAGGCCGCGGTTGGCGGAGGCGGACGGGGTCACCCAAAGCAGTCCAGCCGCCGCCGCACTGAACTGCAGCGCGAGGGCGAGCACCCGGAAATCATCCAGTTTCCGGAACATCAATACCCACGGGACCGCGATCAGCCCGGCGGCGGCCAGAAATTCCGCCGGCCGCTGCCAACGCGCGGGCCACGCGGTGAGCCGGAGCGCGCCGACGCCCAATCCGGTGACAAAAAGCAGCCCGACATTGATCTTGGTCAGCACGAGCAACGCCGCAGTTGTCCCGAGCCCGGCCGCCAACCACGTCCAGCGCCCGGTATCGTGGGTCATGACGGCAAAGAGCGCGGCACTGGCGACCATCGCGGAGATCAGACTGCCGGGATGCGACGGCTCCGAACTCATCTGCCAGAGCAAGCTGAAGGTGGCCAGCGTGGTGAAGACAGCGGCGGTCAGGCGCCCGGTGGTCCGGGCGACGATCAAGCCGCAGCACCCGGCGCACACCACCCAGTGCAAGGCGGTCAGATTGCGACCGAGCAGATGGGTCAGCGGCTGGTGCAGCAGGGTGGTGACCAGCTGGTGGTAGACGTAGGGCCAGGGTCCGTATTGCGAAAAGATTTCGTCGTAGAGCCGGCCGCCGGCCAGAAAATTTCGGAGGGTCAGCAGGAGGTAACCCTCGTCATCATACAACATGAAGGTCGTGTTGATGAAAAGATACGCCGTGCCGAACAGCGCCGCACCCAGCCCCAGCCAGAGACTCCACTGCCAGTAACGGCGGGTCATGGCCGGCGCGGATCGCGTCGCACCACGTAGAGCGGTCGTTGTTTCACCTCGTCGTAGATGCGGCCGAGATATTCGCCGAGGACCCCGATGCCGATTAACTGCACGCCCCCGAGAAACAGGACGATCGTGACGAGAGTGGTGTAACCGGTCGGGGCGGTCTCGACGCTCAAGATGCGTCGCACGGCATAAAACATGGCGGCGGCAAAGCCCAGGAACGCGATGAAGATTCCGACATAGGTCAGCAGCCGCAGCGGCAGGTAGGAAAAACTGAACACCCCGTCCAACGCATAGCGGATCAGCTTGCCCAACGTCTGTTGCGGTTCCCCGGCCGCCCGTTCATGGCGGTCGTAAAGCACCTCGCCGGTGGTGAACCCGACCCAGGTGCGCAAGCCGGGGAAAAACCGGTTCCGTTCCGGCAGCTGGTTCAAGGCGTTGATGGCATCGCGATCCATCAGGCCAAAGGTCCCGGTGTTCGCTTCGATCGGGAAGTCGGCGACGCTTCCAAACAAACGGTGAAACAGATCCATCCCCAGACGGCGGGCCCCCGTTTCCTGACGGGAGCGGCGGACGGCCCGCACGACGTCGGCGCCGGCCCGCCAGCACGCCACCAATTCGGGAATGATTTCGGGCGGATCCTGCAGGTCCGCATCCAAAGTCACGAGCGCATCGCCCGGCGCATTGGCCAGCCCGGCGGCGAGCGCTGCTTGAAAGCCGAAATTGCGGGTCAGCTCGAGCAACTCGAACCGCGGATCCGTCGCCGCGCGGCCCCGGATTAATTCGGCTGAGCTGTCCCGGCTGCCATCGTTCACCAACAGCGCCCGCCAGACGACCTCGGGTTGTCCGTCAAACAGAGCGGCGAGGCGCTGGAAGAGTTCCGGCAAGACGGCTTCCTCGTTAAACACGGGAATGACCAGGGTGATTTGGACGGAGGAGGAAAGGCGGTGGGACATGAACACAAGCGGTCAGGGACCGTCGGCAGTTTCTAGGATGAGTTTGGGCGTTTGTAAATAGGCAGTCTCTTCGCCGCCGGGGATCGCGGCGGGCTTCTGTCGGGTTGGGTCGTCATTCCCCGAGGCGGATTTTCCCGAGCGTCTCACCTTTGGTCCCTTTCAAATACAGCACAGTGGAGCGGGCCGGCAGCTCCAATCCGGCGCGATTGAACTGCACGGACACCCGCGCGAGCCCGTGGCATTGCAACGGCCACGGCGTCTTGCTTGGCAGTGCCATGGCGCGACCCGAACGGTCAATGGCTGTCAGGGATAGCTGAGCGTTGGCCGCATTCAGCACCCGCCCGGCCGAGGAGGTGGACGTCCGGTCCCGCACTTCGATGGTCGCGACCGGTGATCCATCATGCACCAGACAAAAATCGATCCGGGTGTCGGGCACCAGGCCGGTCGGATCGGGGCCGTGGCGCACGCTCACTTCCGCGAGGTTGAGCGGGGCAATGGCCCGTCCCGTTCGCACCAGAAAGGCAAAACCATCGAGCTTGAAGGCCGGCGCGAAATTCCGCTCCAAATATTCCCGTAAAGGACCGGCCAAATCCATGTCCCGGGCCTGCATCAGCTGCATCAGCGACTCCTGCTCAATGATGACGGCGCGGGGCGACTGCTCCAAGGCGTGGATGATTGCCTGTTGTTCCGCGTCGTTGAGCAAAGTGAACCACAGGGTGGTGTTTTTCCCGGTGGGAGCGGGCCGGTCGGACCAGACGTTGAAGCTGAACATGCCCGGCATGGAAAAAAGCAAGTCCGCGTGGACCGCGGCGTTCAACGTCAGGATCCGGTAATTGTCGCGTTGGCCGGCGGGCAGGCGAAGGCCGCTGGCGCCGGGCAGGTCGAGCGTGGCTCGCGCCGCATAATTGCCGTGCACCGTCAGCGCCGTGGCCCCGACCTTCGCCACCAGCACGCCCAGGGTGAGCGCGGCGAGGGCGCTCCAACCCCCGAGAAGCGAACCGCCGGCCGGCCGGCGGAGGGCCAGCCACTGGCGGACATCGCCGAGCCCCAGGGCAACCAACGGCATAAACAGAAAGGTGCCCCAGCTTACCTGGCTGCCGCCGACGGGATAGGCGTGGAGGAATTGCAGAAGAAGAACGGCGGCGAGCAATCCGCGGATGGCGAGTGCGGCGGGCGACTTCTCCACCCCTTTGAGTGGAATCACCCAGATCCAAATCAGCGGCGCCACATAGCTGAAGATCGCTCCGACCACGCGCAGCTTGAGCAGCAGGGCGAATCCAATGAGCAAGCCCACGAACAGCCCGAGGCGCAACGCGACGATGAGGCGGTCGGCGGTGTCATCCGAGAATCGCCGGCGAATCCAAGGCTGGGCGAGAGCCAGCGCGAGGGAAAGTCCCGCCACCAGCAAACTGCCCGGGCGCCAGTCCACCGGGTAGGAATAGTTGAGTGGATGCCGCAAGGGCCCCAGCAACACACCTTCCACCAGACCGGCCAGGGAGGTGCCACGCACCCAGACGGCGGCGAGGATCGCCAGCCCAAGGCTGGTGCCGACAAGCCCAAACCAGCGGGCCTGGCGGACGGTGGCGAAACCGGCGCCCTTCTGCACGGCGACCAGCGTGATGGCCCCGACGGCAAAAAGGGCAAGATAGATTTGCACCCAGGCTTCCCGGAGCAGGGGTTTCATCAGCGCGATCGCGAACAGGATCAGCCCGCCGGCGATCCAGGGACCGATCACCCGCCGCACCCGGTCGGACGCGGCATGGAGCCCGACCCAGGCGCCGACGCCGACGAGGTAGAACGCGCCGACGTTGATTTTCGTCAGGAGGAGAATCGCCCCGGTGCCGCCGGCGACCGCCGCCGCGCCCGCCCAGCGCCCGCGGGTGATCAACTCCGAGACAATTAAAAGGGACGCGGCGAGAGTGAAAAAGATCAGCGAACCCGGATGGAACGGTTCATCGACAATATAGAAAAGATAGAGGAAGGTCGCCGCGAGGGTGAAGAGCGTGAGGCTGCGCGCGGCGGTTTGCCGCCACACGAGCAGGCCGCAGCATCCGGCATTGCCCAGCCAGAGTCCCAAGGTGAGCAGGCGCGCCGAGGTGTGATCAACGGGGGATCCGAGCAGCCGTTGGAAAAAATCCATCAGGACATAAAACGCTGGTCCGTACTGGCTGTAGATCTCCGCATACAGCCGGCCGTGGGCGAAATATTCCCGAACCGTGATCAGCACATAACCCTCGTCGTCGTAGACGGCAAAATTGGAGAACAGCAGCCAGTAGCCGATCGCCGCGAGGCTGCCCAGAAAGAGGACGGTCGTGAGAATGAAGCCGGTTGGGCGGGTCATGGGTCTGAGGCGAGACCATGCAGCCTCGGCCGCAAAATGCGTTTTGCCCGTGACGGGAAGCAACAGGGCTGTAGGAGGGGGTTTACGCCCCGATCATGGACGCATGACGGCAGGGCGGTATTCGAAACGGGGCGTAAAGCCACTCCTACAGCTCGGCATCGAGCGCTGTTACCTAGGAGTTGGGTGGGCGTCGATTTCCATACCGACGCCGGTCGCCGATCTGCCCGGTGGTTCGCGGCGGGGAACCCGGGGCCCGTCGCGCCGCCTCCGCTGCCGCTGGGAAATCGGCGACCACCTTTTAGTGCGGCTGCCTTCCGAGAGGAATCGTTTCTCAACTGCATGAGCCCGGCCGAGGCGAAAGGGGAGGTGGGCAAGGTCGTCAAATTTCGCAACGGGTGGGAGAGGGCGGCGAAACCGCCGGGGGCAAACTAGCCATCGCTCCGGACAGGTAAAGAGTCTTAACCGACTGCGGTCGGAGGCTTCGGGCCGCGTTCAACGCGCGGCGGGACTTTGCTCCGTTGTGTCCGGCGGCGCCGCGCGGCGGTGCACCGTCCAGTAAGGCAGCTTGTCCGTGGTATTCAGCTCCGCGAGCAGCGGCATCGCGAAGGGAAATTCGACGACGGAGGGATAGGCCACGGCTTGCAGATCGGGCGGAAGATGACGGCGAAAATCCGGCGCGCGGATTCCGTAATTCGCCAGGAACCGTGTCTGGATGCCGTCCTCGCTGTGCCAGAGTTCACGATCCGCGTAGAAGGTGATCAGGGGATTGCGCGGGAACCAGATGGCGCGCGGGTAGGCCGCCGTCAGCCGGGCGGCGGATTCGAAATGAGCGCAAAACGGTCCGGCGGGCAGCGCCACCAAATCGGACCAGCGAAGCGCGACTGCCAGCGCCGTGACGGCGAGCAACCGGGCCGGGGTGGAGCGGGAGAAACGGTCCGCCGCGAGCCAGGCGAGGAGGGCGCCCGGCAGCAAATAGTCCCACGAATGGAGCAGGTTGGTGTCCCCGCCGATTTTCAGATAGGCGGCCAGGCCGACCGGCAGCATGGCGGCGGCGGCCCAGGCTGCCAGGTGGAAGAATCGTCCGCTTTCCGTGGCGCGGCCCGGCCAGAATTTCGCGCGCCACATCACGACGAGGCCGATCGCGGGAAGTACGAGTTGCGCCAACAGCGACCATTGGCGCATGGCAAACCGTGCGGGCACGTCGTCGATCCATGGCAGTCGTCCGGGAATCGTCACGAGGTTGAGCCAGAGATTGCCGAAACCAAACGCCCATCCGGCCCCGGCGAACGCGATCAGACCAAAAAACGCCACGGCGGCCAGATACTGCCGGGCCGCGGTCCGCTCACCGCCCAGGAACAAAAACGCGATTTGCGCCGGCACGAGAAAAATTGCGATTTGTTTGGCCCAGACTGCGAGCGCGCAGAGTGCTGCGGCGACCGCGAGGCGGCCGACCGTGGGCTGCGCCCGCCGCGCCAGGCACCAACAAGAGAGCAAGCCGAAGGCGATCGCGGCATGATCCGCGACTTGCAGCACCAGATTCGGCCGGGGCACCAGCATCACCCCGAGGGTCAGGGCGAACCAGCGGGCCGCCGGGCCGCGGGCCCGCAATTCCTCCGAGCCAAAAAAAATCACCGCCAGCGGAGCCAAGAGAATGAACCCGTTGATGAGGCTCGCGATTTGCAGCGCGCCGACGGGGGTGGAGGCAAACGTCGCCGGCAGGTTGACGAGGATGCCGACCGGGCCGTAGATCCAAGTGGACAGCGGCCCGCCGCCGAGGGGCGGATAGGGATTGATGCCATGGCGCAGCGCAAAGGCGGGTGCGAGCCGCACTTCGTTCCAACTGTAAATGGGAAATTCACACCACGCGGCCCACAAGCAGGCGGCGGCGCCGAGGGTTGCGACCAGCAGGACCAGCCGTTCCACCCATGGGGTTGAGACGAGTGGCCGGCTCATGGCGACGGGTCCGGTGCGGTTGGGGTGCGCCAGGCCCGAATGACAGCGAGGGAAAAGAGTGCGACCAACAGGGCGCCGACCAGAACGGCATGCGGGGCGAAAAAATCCCCCACAAAAACCCAATGATTTTGCAGCTTGGCGTACAGGTTCATCTGGGCGGTTTGGGAGTAGTCGGTGCCATGGTCGCCGACGACGGCCCCGGAGGTGAACGAGCGGCTCAAGCCGTCGCTTTGCACCCAGAATTGCAGGCCGATTCCGAAAAAGAAATCCGCGACCGCGCCCACCGCGAGCGCGCCGCGCCACGATCGTCCAAGCGAAGGCCAGTGCGCGGCCAGGAAGGCGAGTCCGAGCAGCACCAACGGCTGCAGACAAATGTGCGCCAGACCGAAGGTGTCCCGTGCGGCATGGACGGCGACGCCGAGCAACGCGTTCCCCGCAACAAAAACCACCCAGAACACCCGCTGCCTGGCCGGGGCGCCCGGCCCGTTCCGGACCAGCAACGAGAGGATCGCAGCCCACGCCACGCTGCCAAAGCAGAAGAGGAAATTGGTTTGGTAGAGATTGAAAAACCAGTCGCGCCACCAGCCGGTGGAATTGAGCTGGGCGAACATGCTGAAATCAACGGGACGCAAAAAATGCGGGACCAAGGTGTCGCGGAGATTGAGGGCGACGGCCCGCAGTTGCCCGCCCGCCGTCGGTGCCTGGTCCGTGACGCTGGTATTCGTCAGGAAGGTTCCGTGCCAGCCGTAGACCAGGAGCGCCCAGCCAAACCAGGTGGCGAGCAAAAGCAGTCCGGCCACCGCGGCGAACGCGGTGGTTCGCCGCCAGTCGGATTCACGGTACCGGGTCCAGCCCAGTCCGAGCCACGCGAGCGCAAAAAATACGGCATAGGGGCCGGCGGAGTAGTGCGTCAGGATCCCGGCGGCGAGACAGAGCGAAAAGAGCATCCCGGCGGAACCCGGGGCGGGCGTGTCGTGCGCGCGGAGGAAAAAATAGAGCGCGCTGAGGACAAAGAAGGCGGTCGGAAGCTTCGTCCACGGGTAGGTCGCGTTCTGGGCGAACATCGGGTTGAGCATGAACAGGACTGCCAGCACCGCGATCGCCTGCCGGCCACCAAACCGCTTCGCCAGCAGCGCGGCCGGCCAGAAGGAAAGGCTGGCCAGCAGGGTGGAGAAGAGCTGGTAGTGACGGAAATTCTTCTGGGTAACTTCGATGTAGGCGCCGGTGACGATATTGCCGAGGGGCGGGCGCGAAGTCAGGGCATCGAAGCTGTTGAATAGAATGTGGCGCGGCCAGTGCTCGAGAAAAAGCCAGGTGCGTTGCAGGTGGCCCCACCAGTCCGCCGCCCAGCCTCCGCCCGAGTAACTGAGGACGAGGGCCAGCCAGCCCACGCACCAGACGGTAATGATTAACTGCGCTGCAAGCAACGCCCGCGCCCCGGCGTCGCGAAGGGCGGCCGCGAGTGCGCGCCGGCCGAAGAGCAGTCCGGTCACTGCGAGCACGGGTAGCGCCCACAACGTGGTGACGGGAAGGGAGGCGACATAAACCACCCAGCCCAAAAGAAACACTCCGAGCAGCGAAAGCGCGAGGCTGGCACCGATCTGCTCCGCGGGGTCGAGCGCGAGGCGGATCGCCAACGGCCAGGCCAGGCCGAACGTGATCCCGCCCCAGGCCGCGAAGCCGATGATAATTTCAAGGATCATGGTTGTTTTCGAACGAGGTCGGCGGTCGGCAGGTCGGTGACGGCGGGAGAATGAAGGTCGTAGATCAAGAGGCCCGGCGTGGCCTGCGCGGGGCGGGTGGACAGGAGCGTGGAAAAAAATGAATGCTGCAAGAGCTGTCCGTTGGTGATCTCCGCGCTGGTCGGAGGCAGCAGAACGAAGCGGACCTTGGCGGCGCGAAGGCGGGCGAGGCAGGCGGCATAATTAAGGTCGGGCTCAAATAGAAATCGCACTGCCGGGCTAAAGATCGTCACCGGGCTGGCGCCAGATTTGAGCAGCAGAGAGTAACTGTAGGGATCCGTCACGATGATTTGCTGGCCGTGGGAGGATCGGGCGAAACCCGCCCAGCCTGGCTGATTGTTCCACCGCTCGGCCGTCTCCCGAAAATCCAGCCAGGCCGACGCGCGCCACTTCCACCACGCGACATAGGGATCGATGGGCAAAAACAGGGAGCGCCGGCCCGCGTCGATGGCGAGCAGGGTGAGCACGACGATCACGATCGCGGCATAGCGGGTCGCCGTCCAGCGGGCCACGAGACCGCCCGCGAGCACGGCGGCCAGCGCCAGCGCCGGCGTGAGCACCCGCAGCGAATACACGGCGCCGCCGGAAGTCTGCCCGATCGACCACAACCAGAGCGCGACCACGCCCAGCAGCGCCCCCAGCAGCGGAATGCCTTTCCCGCGCCAAAGCACGGCGCCCGCCAATCCCAGGACGAGCGGGATGCCGGCCAGGTAACCGAGCAGCCGGGCCAGATCCGGCAGCTCCGATGCGTCCGTGCCCAGACCGCGCCATCGGCTGATCGATTGAAAATATTCCACGCTGACCGGATTGGTCGGGAACAGCCCGCCGAGATCGTGGCTGTAAAGGGGATTGCCGGTTTTCAGCCAGTTGCGGATAAACCACGGGAGCGCGGTCAGCATCGCGGCAAGAGTGAACTTGAGCCAGGCGCTTATCGGCCACCGGCGCCATGCCAGGGCGAAACCGCCGAGGGCGACGTAGGCGAGGCCGTATTCGCGGGCCAGTCCGCCGACCCCGGCGGCAATGCCGGCCCACACGAGCCACGCGCCCGCCGGGTCGGTGTCGTGGCGCTCAATGAACAGAAACATCGCGACCAGTGCGAGGGCCGTCAGGCCGGTTTCCTGCCCCATCGCGACGCCCCACAACAGGACGCTCCCCGTGGCGAGCACGGCGGTCGCGGCCCAGCCGGCGGCGGCGCCCGTTCGCTCGCTCGCCAGTTGATAAACCGCGAGCGACAAAAGCACGGCCTGGCCAATGACCACCGGGGCCGTCGCCCCGGCGGCGATGCTTCCCAGACTGAGGTAGGTCCAGAAGTAGAGGCTCGAGACCAGGGGTGCGATGCCATCACACCAGCCGTAGCGCAAAAAGTCTTCCGCGGTGACCGCCGGATAAAAGTGTAGGCTGCTTTCGCGGAGCATTTGTTGGGCGAGGAAATCCCAACGAAAAATCGTATCGAAGCCCGAAAGCGGATCGAGTGACGCCTTGAGGGCGACGGCGGCGAGACCGATCGCCATTGGCAGCAGGAACCAGTGATGCCGCTGCCAGCGGAAGCCGGGCCCGGCGGCAGCGACCGGAGCGGGCGAAGGCGCGCCGCGAAGTTTTGCGATCACGGCTAGAATTGCGCAGATCCCCGCCAGGCCTGTGGCCACATGCGGACCGGTCAAGGCGACGTCGGCGGCATCGAGCCCCAGCAGCAGGTTCATCAGCAAGGCCGCCGACCCGAGAAAAATCCCGACCCATCCCGGCGGGGTTCGCAGCGCCCGGCCGAGCAGCCAGCCCGGCGCCAGCAATCCAACCCCCAGCCACAGCGGAAAAATCAAGCTGCGCAGAATAAGAATCATGCGGGAACGCTCAGCCGGATCGAGGCAATTGGGTGGGCGGAGATGTCCCCATCGCCGCCTGTCGCCGGTGTGGAAACCGGCGACCACCAAGAGGGCAGGCGACAAAGCGCGGAAGGTTGCAACTGCATGGATCCGACTCAGCGAAACAGATTGTATTTCACGATCGCATAGATGGCGCGGAAGCCGTCGCGCCAGCCGATTTTCTTCCCCTCGGCGTACGTGCGCCCGTAGTAGGAGATGCCGACCTCGTAGATGCGGCACTCGGGGAGGGCGGCCATTTTCGCGGTGATCTCCGGCTCGAAGCCGAAGCGGTTCTCCTCGACCTTGATCTTCTGGAGCACTTCGCGCCGGAACACCTTATAGCAGGTCTCCATGTCCGTGAGGTTGAGGTTGGTGAACATGTTCGAGAGCAGCGTCAGGAAACGGTTGCCCACCATGTGCCAGAAATAGACCACGCGGTGCGCCTCGGCCCCCATGAACCGCGAGCCGAAGACCACGTCCGCCTTGCCGTCGAGGATCGGCTTGAGCAGCCGGGGATATTCCTGCGGGTCGTACTCGAGGTCGGCGTCCTGCACGATAATCGCGTCGCCCGTTGCCGCCGCGAAGCCCGTGCGCAACGCCGCGCCTTTGCCGCAATTGATCGGGTGATAGAGGATGCGGCTCACGAGAGGCTCGATTTCGGTCCGGAGAATGTCAATCGTGCCGTCGGTCGAGCAGTCATCGACAACGATGATCTCTTTCTCGGCCACGGGCGAGGCGCGCACGGCGGCGACGATGGCACGGATGGTCTTCACTTCGTTGTAGCAGGGAATGACGATGGAGAGCTTCATGCGGCGGTGGCGGGAAGCTAGTTTGTGGCCCGGTTAACGGAAGCCGAATCTGCAGGGGCAGCGTTGACTGTCCGGGAGCGCTTGGGACACCATATCATTTCCTTGCCTTACGTCCTTTCCGCTAACCCTGTATCCCGACCTTGCGCGTCAGCCGCCATGCGAAACCGCAGCGGGTCGTGCGCCGGATTCGATGCTGGCATTGACCGGGATCCGGTTGCCCGAGTATGAAGATCAGCGATAGACTTCCGCCCTTTCTGTTGCGCCGCCTCGCGGGGCGGGAAACCGTGCTGCGCTCGATCGACAACGTGTCGTGGCTTTTTGTGGACCAGCTGGTCCGGATGGCGGCGGGCCTGCTGGTCGGCGTGTGGGTGGCTCGGTACCTCGGACCGGAGCAGTATGGCTGGCTTAGCTATGCCACCGCAGTGGTCGGAACGGTCGGAGCATTCACCTCGCTGGGTCTAAATGCCGTGGTCGTGCGCGAACTCGTGCGGACGCCCGAAGTAGTTGATCAGTGGCTGGGCGCGGCTTTTTTTCTGAAATCTCTGGGCGCGGGAATCGGCTTCCTGATCTGCGTTGGTGTGGCGTGGCTGCAACCCATGCCGACGGCGCCGACACGCCTGTTGGTCATCATCGTGGCGCTGGGGTTGCTTTTTCAGGTATTGGATGTCTTCGACCTGCTATTTCAGGCGAAAGGGGAATCCCGGATCTCGGCCTATGTGCGCATCGCGGCATGCGTAGCGGACAGCCTCGTCAAGGTCGGGCTTATTCTCGGCCACGCTTCTCTTCCGCTGATAGCTGCGGCGGGCGTGCTGGAGACTGTCCGCGTCACGCCGTACTCGGGCAATGGG
>CAZAOI010000020.1:0-3184 GCA_964486705.1 uncultured Oleiharenicola sp.
CCGGTTCGCCCCGGCAGCCTCTCTCGGCAATCTCTATGGTCTGGGCGATGATCCGGAGGACCAGGTCCCGCTGCTGGAGATTTTAGTGCCCCTGCACCGGCCCGGGACCACCACGCTCAATGGCATCGCGGCCTACGTGATCGAGGGCCAGGTGATCGCCCGGGAGTTCAGGCTCCTCGACCAAAATCTGGCGCAACAGGCCGGACTAGTCTGGATGCTAGCCTCCAGCGTGCTCGTGGCGGGAGTCGGTTGGATGTTTCGGCGTTTGGCGCGCGCCAATTCGGCGCTGCTGGCACGCACGGACGACTTAGTGCGGGCGAATCGGGAACTGGGACTCGCCGCGAAGACCTCGGCCTTGGGGACCATCACCGCACACTTGGTTCACGGCTTGCGCAATCCCATCGCCGGCCTGGAAGCCTTTATTGAAGAGCAGCGCAATGAAGAATCACCGGCCCAAGAAGGCGCTTGGAGCGAGGCCAACGCCACCGCGCGACGCATGCGCGCCATGGTCAACGAAGTGGTCGCGCTCCTCCAGGAGGAGCAGTCGGGCACCGCCTACGAACTTTCGGCTCACGAAGTCCTCTCCACCGTCGCCGCCCGCATC
Source organism: uncultured Oleiharenicola sp. (assembly GCA_964486705.1). Taxonomy (GTDB): domain Bacteria; phylum Verrucomicrobiota; class Verrucomicrobiia; order Opitutales; family Opitutaceae; genus Lacunisphaera. Next base: position 605 of record CAZAOI010000020.1, read on the forward strand.
TCCGAGCTGGCCGCCCACAAGCCAGTGGCGGTCGCAGTCGCGGCTGAGGATGCCGGCCAACTGACCAATCATCAAGCGGGGCTCGCCAGCGCCATCCTGACCAATCTGGCGCAAAACGCCTGCGAGGCCATGCCGGCGGTCGGCGGAAAACTCTCCCTGATCGGACGGCGCCTGCCGGATGGAGCCTTGGAGTTTCGGGTCGAGGACAACGGCCCCGGCCTGACCCCGGAAATCAAAGCCAATCTCTTTGCGCCCAAACCGAGCCCCAAACCGGGCGGGGCGGGCATCGGCCTGGCGATCAGCCGGCAATTGGCGCTTCACTTGGGCGGATCCCTTGAACTGGTAACCGACCGGCCGGTCGGGACGTCATTCCGTCTGGTGATCCCCAAAGTTCAGCCGGACTGAGCCGAGAGCCGGCAACGCTCCGGCACTTTGGGGTTGTCCCCGGTTTGCCGATGTCCTCCGCTTCTTTAACTCTTGCTCCTCCCCATGCTTCGTCCCCTCACGTGCTCACTGTTCTTCCTCTTGTCCGCCCTCGTCGGTCTGGCTCAGACGGAAGGCACCAAAAAATGGTCGTTCCTGACGAACGGAGTGGTCTTTGGCTCACCAGCGATCGGCCCGGATGGGGCCATCTACGTGGGCACGGAAGGCACCGTTGCCAGCCAAAGCCGCCTCTATGCGATCAAGCCGGATGGTTCGTTGAAATGGCAGTTCACCGGAACGACCGACTGGATTGACTCAAGTCCGGCCCTCGCCGCTGACGGCACCCTTTATGTGGGTTCATGGGATGGAAAACTCTACGCCATTAATTCCGCCACCGGCGTCAAAAAATGGGAGTACGCCGCCCTGGGCTACATCGCCTCCTCGCCGGCGGTGGCCACAGACGGGACCGTCTACTTTGGCTCGGGTGACCGCAGCTTGTACGCGCTGAACCCGAACGGCACCCTGAAATGGAACTACGCGGTGGCCGACTGGGTGGACTCCTCGCCGGCCATCGGGGCGGACGGCACAATCTATTTTGGCAGCTGGGATGACAAAGTCTACGCCTTGGCGCCGGATGGAACCTTGCGCTGGCAATTCACCACCCTCGACTCGGTGACTTCTTCACCCGCCATCGGGGCGAACGGTACGGTTTACATCGGCTCCGCCGACGGAAAACTCTACGCCCTGAACGGCACCACCGGGGCCAAGCTTTGGGAGTATGCCACGGCCGCCGGCATCAGCGCGTCGCCGGTGCTCGCCACCGACGGCACGGTCTACGTCGGATCCGTCGACGGTTATTTTTATGCGCTCAACGGCGGGACCGGGGCCTTAAAATGGCGCTACAACGTCGGCGCCGAAATCCTCTCCTCCGCCGCCGTGCGCACCGACGGCGCCGTGGTTTTTGGCGCGAGCGACAGTTATCTCTACGCCCTCGATGCCAACGGCGTCCTGAAATGGCGGCTGCTCACGGGAGACTATGTGGACTCGTCCCCGGTCATCGCCTTGGACGGAATGATCTATATCGGGTCGACGGACAAACAGCTGTATGCGGTCTACGGAAATGGATCGGCGTCGGCCACGACCGCCAGTTGGCCGATGTTCCGCCTCGATATCGGCCGCCAGGGCCGGTTTGGGAGCGGGTCAACAGTGGCCCCGACGATCATCGCGCAACTCACCGCGCAAACGGTCACCACCGGCGGCAATGTGACCTTGTCCGTGACGGCGGGTGGCACCGGGCCCTTGAGCTACCAGTGGCGGAAAGACGGGGCGAACATTGCGGGGGCCACGAGCGCCACCCTGACTTTGACTTCAGTCTCCTCGGCGAATGCCGGAAATTACACCGTGGTGGTGAACAACAGCGCCGGCAGTGTGACCAGCGCGGCGGCGGTGCTGACAGTGGTGCCGGCCTATTTTCCCCAGCCCACCGGCATCGCGCTGGATAGTTCCGGCAACCTCTACGTCAGCGACCAATCCACCAACACGATCCAAAAAGTTTCCTCGGCCGGTGTCGTTACCCTGATCGCGGGCACCAGCGGTTCCGCCGGCAGTACGGATGGCAGCGGCGCGGCCGCTAGGTTCAATATGCCCGGCGGTCTCACCTCGACCACCACGGGAACGCTCAGTGTCTCGGACACGGCCAACGCCACCATCCGCCGCATCGCCGTCGACGGCACGGTCACCACTTTCGCGGGCTCACCCACGGTCCGGGGCAATGTCGACGGGGCCGGGACCAGCGCAACTTTCTCCTCGCCCATCGGCATTTTCTCGGACGCCACCGGCACCCTCTTCGTGGCGGATGCGATGAATCACACGATCCGCAAAATCACCTCCGGCGGCACCGTCAGCACTTTGGCGGGCACCGCGGGGGTCACCGGCATAGCTGAGGGCACGGGCTCCGCCGCCCGGTTCAATAATCCCACCGGCGTGGTCGTTGATAGCAGCGGCAATTGCTACGTCGCCGACACCACCAACAACACTCTCCGCAAGATCACGACGCTCGGCGCGGTTACCACCCTGACGGGGCTGGCTGGCGTCAGCGGCTCAAGTGATGGCGCCGGCAGCCTCGTTGAGGCCATCGACATCGAGAACACGGCTCTC
>CAZAOI010000020.1:3194-21010 GCA_964486705.1 uncultured Oleiharenicola sp.
CCGGCAGCCTCGCTCTTTTCAACCGCCCGGGCGGTCACGCCGCGGACGGGGCGGGCAATCTCTACCTCGCCGATACCGGAAACTCCATCATCCGCAAAATCACCCCCGCCGGGGTGGTCTCAACCATCGCCGGCCTGGCGGGGATTGCCGGACTCCAGGACGGCACCGGCAGCTTCGCGTTCTTCAACCAGCCCCTCGGCCTGGCCCTCGACCCCAGCGGCAACATCTACGTCGCCGATACCGGAAACGCGGCTATTCGCAAAATCACCCCGACGGGAGTCGTGACCACCCTGACCTTGTCGCTCGCCACCACGCCCGCCCCGACGCCCACGCCCACACCCACTCCGACGCCCACTCCGCCCTCCAGCGGCAGCGGCGGTGGTGGCGGTGGCGGCGCCCCCAGCGGCTGGTTTTTAACTCTGCTCGGATTGCTCGCATTTCTCCGCTTCATTCGTCGCCCGGCGGATCAATCCTCACACTGAGCAAAAATCAAGCAGTTGCGCTTCGATTCCGGTCGTGAAAAAGGCGAACTAAACGGGGGTCGCCGATTTCCCAGCCGCAGCGGAGGCTGCGCGACTGGCCCTGGGTTCGCAGCCGCGAACAACCGGACCCATCGGCGACGAGCGTCGGTATGGAAACCGACGCCCACCAAATGCATGATCCCGTATCGGTAGCGGGGCGCGGCGGAAAATCATCCCGCGACGCCCAGGCGGTCGCCCATCTTCGCGTAGACCTCGAGGCCCGCTGCGCTGTGCTGCACGAGATCGGCGTCGAGTTTGATCCGGTCGCGCTGGAAAATCGTCACCACACAGGAACCGCCGAATTTAAACAGGCCCTTCTCCTCGCCTTTCCCCACCGCGCGGCCGGGCACGAATGTCTGCAGGATGCTCCCGACCATCGTCGCGCCAATCTCGACCACCGCCACGCGCCCAAACACCGGCGACTCCACCACCGTCACCACGCGCTTGTTCTCCCAGAGATAGGACAAGCTTTGTCGAAGCGCGATCGGGTTCACCGAATAGAGCCAGCCGTTGATCAGTCGCGGTTCCGTCGGGCTGCCGGCCACCGGAAAATGAAACCGGTGGTAATCCACCGGGCACAACCGGGAGATCAGCAGCGAACCGCCCGCAAACTCCGCGGCGAGGGCCTTGTCGCCCAGAAACGACTCGAGCGAAAATTTCTGCCCCTTTGCATAAAACCCGGCCGCGGTCTCCACATTCTGAAACGCGAGGTGGCGCCCATCGGCCGGCAGCACGGCGACGTTCTCCCCCGCCGCGATGGGCCGCGCCCCTTCCTTCAGCGCGCGGTAGAAAAAATCATTGAAGGACTTGAACGCGAAAGCCTTTTTCGCGAACTCATCGACGTTCAAATCGTAGTCCACGATGAAAGGCAGGACGCGGTTGGCGCTCGCCGACAACGACATTTTCCAGCCGTAGTAACGCGAGACGAACGCCCGTTTCACCAGCAACCAAAGGGCAAAGCGGCCCGGCACGGTCCCGTAAGTCCAGCGCAGCCACTTCTCGCCATAGACCTGCTCGGTTTCAATGGTCTTCTTGGCGCGATGGAAATAGCGAATGGGCTCGGCGGGCATGAGAAGAAATTGTCAGGCAAAGCCGCCCGGACGCAAAGAAAGAAATGGACGAACCCTCAACCCTTCACCACGAGTGCCTGGCCCGGCCTGGCTTCATGCAACCGGCGCAACAGCTCGGGCATCAACGGATGGGTATCTTCAAAACGATTCGAGGGCGCGCGCAATATCACCACGGCGAACGGAAGCACGTGAAGATTCTGCTGGTGCGGCAGACTCTTGTCCATGGTCACAAACACATCGAACCGGCCCGATTCGGCAATCTGGTGCAGCAACCGGCCGTTTTGAACCCCCGCCCAACCAGCCTGCTGCACGGTCTGCACCTCATGCGCCGGCAGGTCGTGTCGCAAACGTCCGGTCGGACATTCGTCGAGCAGAATCCGCATTTAGCTCTTGGCTCCGACCGCCGCTAGCAGCAGCTCGCTTGATTGCTCCAGAAAGGCAATGGCCTGTTCGCGTTTGACCGAGGGGAAATCCGCCAGAAAAACATCCAAGCCATCGCCCGCTTCCAGGTGGTCCAACAGGCTGCGTGCCGGCACGCGGGTGCCGGCGAAGCAGGGGGTGCCGCTCATGATCTCCGGATCAATCACGACGATGTCGCTCCTATTCATGCCCGCACCCTAGCCCGGGGCGTCCGGTTCGTCAACCGCCGGTTTCCCCAACCCCACGGCCTCCCCTGAGTTTCGGAGGGCATGCACTGGGCCACCGGCCTTGACATCTCCGGCTCCACAAGGGCATCGCTGCCGAAGTCAAGGCGCTGAAGAATACCAAGAAGTTCGGTAAAGTGTACGAGGAAAACCTGCCGGAAGTCTCTTCACCTAAACGCTCACCCCAACACCAATTCGTCGCCCTTCACCTTGAAGGTGACGGTCGAATCCTCGGTGACCTCGCCGCCGATGAGGGCGCGGGCGAGCCGGGTCTCCAGGTGGCGTTGCAGGAAGCGCTTCAACGGCCGGGCCCCAAAGACCGGATCGTAGCCCTTCTCCGCCACCCAGGCCCGCGCCTTGGCCTCGAGCACGACCGTGACCCGCTTGTCCGCCAGTCGCCGGTTGATGTCGGCAATGAGCAAGCCGACAATCTTTTCGATTTCCTCGAGTGAAAGCGGCTTGAACAGCACCGTCTCGTCAATGCGGTTGAGAAACTCCGGCCGGAACGTCTGGCGCAGATCGGCCATGACGGCCTCGCGCACGGTCTCTGGAATCTCCGCCCCCGTCACGCCCTCCAGCAGGTGGCGGCTGCCGATGTTCGACGTCATCATGATGACCGTGTTCTTGAAGTCCACCGTGCGGCCCTGGCTGTCCGTGATCCGCCCGTCGTCGAGCACTTGCAGGAGAATGTTGAAGACGTCCGGGTGCGCCTTCTCGACCTCGTCGAACAAGACGACCGAGTACGGCTTGCGCCGCACCGCTTCGGAAAGTTGCCCGCCCTCATCATAGCCGACGTAGCCCGGAGGCGCGCCGACCATGCGCGAGACGGAGTGCTTCTCCATGTATTCCGACATATCGAGCCGGATCAGGTTGGTCTCTGAATCGAAAAGTTGTTCGGCCAGCGTCTTGGCCAGTTCCGTCTTGCCGACCCCCGTCGGACCAAGGAACAGGAAGCTGCCGATGGGCCGGCGCGGATCCTTGATGCCCGCGCGCGCGCGCAGGATCGCTTCGGTGACGAGGCGCACGCCCTCGTCCTGCCCGATGACGCGTTTGTGCAGTTCGTCCTCCAACCGGAGCAGTTTTTCCTTGTCGCCCTCCATCAACTTCGTGACGGGGATGTGCGTCCATTTCGAGATGATCTCGGCGATCTCCTCGGCGGAAACTTCCTCCTTCACGAGGGTGGCTTTGGCGGCGGGCGACTTCTCCGCCTTCGCGAGCTCCTTCTCCAATTGCGGGATGCGGCCGTGCTTGAGCTCGGCGATCTTGTTCAGATCGTAAGCGCGCTCGGCCTTGGCCATCTCGAGGCGCGCCGCTTCCAGTTCCTCGCGGACCTTCTGCACGCGACCGAGCGAATTCTTCTCCTTCTGCCAGACGGTGCGCAGCGCGGTCGCTTGCTCCTTGGCGTTCGCGAGTTCCTTGCGCAGTTCGGCCAGGCGGCGCTTGGAGGCGTCGTCTTTTTCCTTCTGCAGTGCGGTTTCCTCAATTTCCAGCTGCATGACGCGCCGTTGGAGTTCGTCCAGCTCCGTCGGCAGGCTGTCGATCTCCGTGCGGATCATGGCGCAGGCCTCGTCCATGAGGTCGATGGCCTTGTCCGGCAGGAAGCGGTCGGAAATGTAGCGGTGCGAAAGCACGGCGGCGGAGACCAGCGCGTTGTCCTGGATGCGCACGCCATGGTGCAGTTCATACCGCTCGCGCAGGCCGCGCAGGATGGAGATGGCGTCCTCGACCGTCGGCTCCTCGACGACCACCGGTTGAAAGCGGCGCTCGAGCGCCGGGTCCTTCTCGAGGTGCTGGCGGTATTCGTCGAGCGTGGTCGCGCCGATGCAGTGCAGCTCGCCGCGCGCGAGCATGGGCTTGAGCAGATTACCCGCATCCATCGCGCCCTCGGACTTGCCGGCGCCGACGATGGTGTGCAGCTCGTCGATGAAAAGAATGATGCGCCCCTCGGCCTGTTTCACCTCGTTGAGCACGGCCTTCAGCCGCTCCTCGAACTCGCCGCGGTACTTCGCGCCGGCGATGAGCGCGCCCAGATCGAGGGAGAAAATTATCTTCTCCTTCAGGCCCTCCGGCACATCGCCGCGCAGGATGCGCTGGGCCAGGCCCTCGACGATGGCGGTCTTGCCGACGCCGGGCTCGCCGATGAGCACGGGGTTGTTCTTGGTTTTGCGCGACAAAATGCGGATGGCCCGCCGGATCTCCGCGTCGCGCCCGATCACCGGGTCAAGTTTGCCCTTGCGCGCCTGCGCCACGAGGTCGATGCCGTATTTCTCCAGCGCATTGTAAGTCGTCTCCGGATTGTCGGAAGTCACACGCTGACTGCCGCGCATCTGCTGCAGTTCTTTCAGCACCTTGGCGCGGTCGAGGCTGAAACTCTCGAAATATTTTTTTAACCCGGTTGGTTTGCCGACCTTGATCAGCGCGAGGAAGAGATGCTCGACGCTCACATACTCGTCCTTCAGTTGCCCCGCCTCCTCCTCGGCCTGCGTCAGCACCTCGTTGAGGGCCTGGGTCACGTAAATTTTGGAGACATCAACGCTGCCGGAGACCTTCGGGGTGCGTGCCAGCTCGCGGTTCGCGGCGAGCTGCAGGGCACTGACGGTCAGGCCGAGCTTCTCGACGACGCCGGGGATGATCCCGCCCTCCTGCGCCAGCAGGGCGACCAGCAGATGCCACGTCTCCACCTCGTTGTGGGAAAGGCGGCGGGCTTCGTTTTGCGCCTCCTGCACGGCCTGGCGCGACATGACGGTCATTTTTTGGGAATCCATGGAATTGTAATCCTTGAACTGCATACGGCGTTCCAAGTGGCACCGGCCTTCCTCCCTCGGGAATCGGCCCGCCCCCGCAATCCGCCGGGACACCCTGCCTGCCGGGTGTCTCACCTCGGCGACAGAATGCCCCGGCCCCCCGGGAAGCCAACGCCGGAGCGGGGCCCGATTCCACAGGTTAAGTTGACTAGCAAGCGCGGCCGGCTACTCGTCTAAGTACCCATGGCTGACTTTCCGCTCGAAGAAAAACCCGTGCAACGCGCCCTGCTCGTCGGCTTGCACACGCCCGGCATGGCGCCGGGCGAAGGCGAGGAACTCCTGGGCGAACTGAAGGAACTGGTCGAGAACGTCGGCCTCATCATCACCCGCTCCGTCTTCGTCAGCCTGCGCGTCACCCAGGCCAAATTCCTCACCGGCACCGGCAAGGTGGCCGAGCTGATCGCCCTCGCCAAGGAGGACAAGGCCGACGTGATCGTGATCGACGGCGAGCTCTCGCCGAGCCAGCAGCGCAACTGGGAAAAGGAATCCGGCCTCGCCGTCATCGACCGGCAGGAGGTCATCCTCGAGATTTTCGCCGACCGCGCCCAGACCCGCGAGGCCGTCCTCCAGGTCGCACTGGCCCGCATGGAATATTCCCTGCCCCGCCTCACCCGGGCCTGGACCCACTTGTCGCGCCAACGCGGCAAGGGCTCGATGGGCGGCGAAGGCGAAACCCAGCTGGAGCAGGACCGCCGCATTGTGCGCGATCGCATCGCCCACCTGAAAGAGGAGTTGATCTCCGTCATCTCGCAGCGGGCCACGCAGCGGCGCAAACGCCAGCGCACGCCGGTGCCGGGCGCGGCCATCGTCGGCTACACCAACGCCGGCAAATCTTCCCTCCTCAACAAACTGACCGGGGCCCACGTTCTCGCCGTCGACAAACTTTTCGCGACGCTCGATCCCACCACCCGCCAGTTCGCCCTGCCCGATGGCCGCACGCTGCTGGTGACGGACACGGTCGGCTTCATCCGCCGCCTGCCGCACAAACTGATCGAGGCCTTCAAAGCCACGCTTGAGGAGGTCGTCGCGGCCGACTTCATCATCCATGTCCTCGATGTGGCCAATCCCAACGTGGAGCACCATTTCGCCACCACGATGGAAGTCGTGGGCGAACTCGGCGCCGCCACCAAGCCGACGATCACGGTCTTCAATAAAACCGACGCCGCTAACGCCCAGACGCTGATCCGCCTGCGCGCCCAGCATCCCGAAGCCCTGTTCATCAGTGTGCACACGGGCGAAGGCTTGGACAAATTGTTGCGTCGCTGCGAGGAACTCGCGCTCGACGAGAACGAGTCGGTCGAGCTGCTCATCCCCCACAGCCGCTACGACGTCGTTGGCCGGCTGCATACGATCGGCCAGGTGCGCCAACAGGAATCGGTCGACGAAGGCGTGCGCCTGAGCGGTCGTTTCCCGCGCAAGATGTCCGCCGTCTACACGCCGTTTTTGCTGCCCCCGCCGAAGAAGACCACCGCCGGCAAGCGCCCGCGCGCCGGCGGGTAGTCCAAACGCGGCGGCCCTCGCACCAGCATTCAGAAATTGAAGAGCATGCTCCTGGCACGAAAATCATTCGCCATTAGGTGGAACCCGGCCTCCGGACGGATTTTCTCCCGAGGGAATTCGGCTAACCCGTCCGGAGGCCGGGTTCCACCGCAAGAAGACGCATCGGATCACCCAAGTTAGCCCCCGCATGCTTTCCCCGACCGAAGCCTGGCAGACCATCCTCACGCACGCCCCGCGCCTGCCGGCCGCGCGCGTGCCGCTGGCCGCCTCGCTGGGCCGCACGCTCGTGGCCGCAGCACTGGCCGACGCCGACTCGCCGCCTTTCGATGCCTCCGCGATGGACGGCTACGCTCTGCAACAGAAAAGCCGCGCCGCCCCGCTCCGCGTCATCGGCACGAGTCAGGCGGGCGCCGCCTTCGCCGGTTCCGTGGGCGCCGGTGAATGCGTGCGCATCTTCACCGGCGCCCCCGTGCCCGCCGGCGCGGACTGCGTCGTGAAACAGGAGGACACCACCCGGCAAGGCGCGGATGTTCGTATTCCGAACATCTCTTCCGGTCCGGATTTCATCCGCCGTCGCGGCGAAAACCGGCGGGCGGGCGACGTCGTCGTCCCGGCCGGCACCCGCCTCGGCCCGCCGGAGCTCGCCGCGCTCGCCAACATTGGCCTCACGCAACCTGAGGTAACGCGCGCGCCGCGTTGCGCGCATCTGGTCACCGGCAACGAACTCGTCGCGCCCGACCAGACGCCCGCCGGCGCGCAGATCCGCGACAGCAACTCCCCGCTCATCGCCGCGCTCCTCCAGCGCCACGGCGCCGAACTGGTCGGTCAGGCCCACGCCCGCGACGATCTGGCCGCCGCCCGCGACGCCGTCGAAGCCCTGCCTGCCCACGACGTGCTGCTCATCTCGGGTGGCGCGAGCGTCGGCGACCACGACCTCGCGCGGCCGTTGCTCGAGGCGCTCGGCTACACGCTGCATTTTCAGGCGCTGAATCTCCGGCCCGGCAAACCGCTCGTCTTCGCCAGTCGCGGCGCGCAGCTCGCGTTCGCTCTGCCTGGCAACCCGGTCTCGCACTGGGTCGTGTTCCAGCTGTTCATCGCGCCGCTCCTGCAAATCCTCGAAACCGGGGTCGCCCTCCCGACCGCCCGGCTCAACGGCCGGATGGCGGCGCTCGCGGGACTGCCGCCGCCGGATGCGCGCCAGACTTTCTGGCCCTGCCGCGCGAGGATCGTCGACGGCGTCCACGAACTCACGCCGCTGCCGCTCGCCAGCTCCGGCGACAGCAGCGGACTTGTGGGCGCGAACGCGCTCTTGCCCGTGCCGCCGCCATCCGCCAATCTCACGCCCGGTCAATCCATTTCCTTTATTCCCTGCCCATGAACCCCGCGCCCCACCCGCTCCAATTCTCGCACCTAGATGCCGACGGTCACGCCCGCATGGTGGACGTGAGTGCCAAGCCCGACTCGCAGCGGACCGCTGTGGCCGAGGGCCGGATCACCTGCGCGCCGGCGACAATCGACCTGCTCCGCGCCGACGCGCTCCCCAAAGGCGACGTCCTCACGGTGGCGAAGATCGCCGGCATCCAGGCGGCGAAAGCCACCAGTACCCTGATCCCGCTCTGCCACCCGCTCGCCCTCACCGGTGCCGACCTGGAATTTACGGTCGAGCCGGATGGCATTGTCATCCGCGCCTCCATCCGCACCACCGGCAAAACCGGTGTCGAAATGGAGGCGCTCACCGCCGTGTCGGTCGCCGCCCTGACGATCTATGACATGTGCAAGGCCGTCGACAAAGCGATGTCGATCGGCGGCATTCGGGTGGTCGAGAAGCGCAAGGCATGAAAATTGGTCCTGCCTTATTTGTAGGAGCCTGCTTGCAGGCGATTCAAGCTGCGGTCTGGCAACGGGCGTTCCATATCGCCTGCAAGCAGGCTCCTACATTTCGCCTCTCTGTATATTCTGTGGTTAAAGGCCCCAACCCATGAAGATCGCGCGCGTCACCCTCAGCGACCGGGCGGCGAACGGCGTCTATGCCGATGCCAGCGGGCCGGAAATCGAACGCATCGCGGCCAGTCATTTTGCCGAGCCGCTGGAATGGATCCGCGTGCTTCTGCCGGATGACCGCGCGGCGCTCGAGGCCGCCTTGCGCCGCCTCGCCGACGAGGAGCACTGCCCGCTCATTATCACCACTGGCGGCACCGGTCCCGCCCCGCGCGACATCACGCCCGAGGCGACGCGCGCCGTGCTGGAGAAGGAGATGCCCGGCTTCGGCGAGATCATGCGGTTGCAAAGCTACGCGCGCGTGAAGACCTCCATTCTTTCCCGCGCCACCGCCGGCGTCCGCGGCCGGTCCCTGATCGTCAATCTCCCCGGGCGGCCAAGTTCGATCGCCGAGTGCCTGCCGTTGCTCATGCCCGCCATCGCCGAGGCGCTGGACCATATTGCCGGGTTTCGCCCGAAGCTGGCGCCCCCGAGTGGAACACGGCCTCCGGACGCGTTATGAGCGGGACAATGCGGTCGCGGCTCAAATTGTTTCCGCGGCACGCGGATAGGGTAGAACGCGGCCTCCGGACGCGTTTATCCGCCGGGAGCTCGCACCAACCCGTCCGGAGGCCGGGTTCCACCTTTCAGAATGGGCATCGCGTCGGGACGCCGCGCTCCACCGCCCTGAAGCTCCCATGACGCCCCGGCTGCAGTTCAACCGCCGCGAATTCGCCGGCGCTTTCGGCGACATCGGCACCTCGCTGCCAATCATCGTCGGCGTCCTGCTCGCCACCGGTCTGAACCCCGCAGGTGTGCTCACCGCGTTCGGCCTCGCGCAAATCGCCACGGGGCTTCTCTACGGCCTGCCCATGCCGGTGCAGCCGCTCAAGGCGATGGCCGTGGTCGTCATCGCGGGGCAGGCTTCGGGTCCGATGCTGCAACTGGCCGGCCTCATGATCGGCGCCTTGATGCTCATTCTCTCCTCGAGCGGGGCGCTCGACTGGTTAAGTCGCATGATTCCGCTTTGCGTCGTGCGCGGCGTCCAAGCCGGACTCGGTCTCGCCCTCGCCCGCGTCGCCACGAAACTGGTCGCGCACCACGACAGCGCCTGGGGCTGGGCCGCCGCCGGCGCGGCGATTCTTGTGCTGGCGTTGTTGCGCAAAAGCCACCGCGTGCCGGGCGCGCTGCTCGTAATCGGCGCCGCCGTCGTCTGGGCCGCGATCTATCGCGTGGAGTGGTCGGTGGTGCGGTCCGGCGTCGGCCTCACGCTGCCGCGGGCCGAACCGTGGCCGTGGGACCAATGGCTCACGGCGCTGACTTTGCTCGTGCTGCCGCAACTGCCGCTCTCGCTCTCCAACTCCGTCATCGCCACGCGCCAGACCGTCCGTGATCTGTTCCCCGGTCGTGAACTTACTCTGCGGACCATCGGGCTGACCTATTCCGGAATGAATCTGCTCGTTCCTTGGCTCGGCGGCCTTCCGGTCTGTCATGGCTGCGGCGGGCTGGCCGGCTATTACGCCCTGGGCGCGCGCACCGGGGGCGCGGTTGTGATGTACGGCGCGCTGTTCGTTGTCGCGGGTTTGTTTTTCAGCGGGGTCTTCGCCGGCCTGATCCATGCCTTCCCCAAATCCATCCTCGGCGCCGTGCTGTTGGTCGAGGCCGCCGTGCTCGTGCTCCTCGTCCGCGATCTGCGCGCCTCCAAGCCGGCGCTGGCGCTCGCCCTCGGCGTGGCGCTGATCTGCCTGTTCGCGCCGCAGGGTTATCTCACCGGACTGGGGACGGGCGTGGCGGCCTACTACGCACTCCGGGCCGCCGGCGTCCGTTTTTGATTTGAGGTCGGCCGAGATCCGGCTCTCTTCTCTGTAACCATGCCATTCGACAGCCACCACCGCGACATCGACTACCTCCGCATTTCGCTCACCGATGCCTGCAACCTCCGCTGCGTCTACTGCATGCCGGAGCACATGACCTTCCGTCCGCGGCATGAGTTGCTGAGCGACGACGAACTCCGCCGCCTCATCACCCTCTTCGGCGCGCTTGGTTTTCGCAAAATCCGCTTCACCGGCGGCGAGCCCACGCTGCGCCCCGGCCTGGTCGAGCTCGTGCGCCACGCCGTCAACACCCCCGGCATCACCGCCGTCGGCCTGACCACCAACGGCGTGCTCCTGGACCAACTCGCCCAACCGCTGGCCGACGCCGGCCTGCAGACGGCCAACATTTCCATCGATAGCCTCGATGAGGAGAAATTCCGCCAGCTCACCCGCTGGGGCAACCTGCGCGATGTGCACGCCGGCCTCGCCGCCGCCGCCCGCGCCGGCCTGCGCATCAAGCTCAACGCCGTCGTCTGCCGCGGCGTGAACGACGGCGAGGACGTGGTGGCACTGGCCCGCCTCACGTTGGATAACCCCTGGCAGGTGCGGTTCATCGAGCAGATGCCGTTCGGCAACAACTCCGAGTTTCAGAAGCGCGGCATGGTGAGTGAGGCCGAGTTGCTGGCCGTGCTCACGGCGGCGTTCGGTCCACTCGAGCTCGTCAACGGCGGCCGGCTCGACGGCGAGGCGCGGCTCTACCGCCTGCCCGGCGGCAAAGGCGCGCTGGGGTTCATCAGTCCGGTCTCCGCGCCCTTCTGCGCCGGGTGCAACCGCATGCGCCTGACCGCCGACGGCGTGCTCCGCCTGTGCCTCCTGCGCGACAATGAAATCAACCTGCTCACCCTGCTGCGCGGCGGCGAAGACGACGCCGCCATCGCCACCTGCATCCGTCAGGCCGTGCGCGACAAGCCCTGGGGCCATGGTCTGGCCCAGCATCTGATTCCAGCCGCCCGCGGCATGTCCGAGATCGGCGGCTGATCCGGCTCCAGATTTGCACCACTAATTCCCCCTAAAATTCTACTAATCCGGTTCAATTAGGCTCATCCAAACAGAGGTCACCACGAAACACACCAAACACACGAAATTGAAGCCATCAAAGGCCCAAGCCAATTTCGAATGACTGCCCCGTCTAACGCCTGTCCCGGAGAAGTGAATTCAAACCCAATCTCCTTCTTTCGGGTGTTTCGTGTATTTCGTGGTGAAATTTTTCTGCATTGTTTCATCTCTGCTTTCTGAGTGCGCTTTAGTGACCAAAAATGTCCCTCGTCTCCCGCCAGCTCCACGTCCGTTTTTTTGCCGTGCTGCGCGAGCAGGCCGGCTGCTCCGCCCTTGAAATCGAAACCTCCGCAGGCACGCCGGCGGAACTTTACGCCGAGCTCCAGGCCAGCCATGCGCTCACCTTTCCCGCCGCGCTGCTGCGCGTCTCTCTCAACGAGCGCTACGGCGACATGACAACTCCGCTGGCGAGCGGCGACCGCGTGGTGTTCATCCCGCCCGTGGCCGGAGGCTGAACATGTTTGAACTCACCGCCACTCCGCTTGATCCGGCCGCCCTCGCGGCCCGGCTCGCCGCGCCCGAGGCCGGCGCGGCCGTGATCTTCGAGGGGCGCGTGCGTAACCATCACCTGGGGCGACCGGTCACGCAACTGGAGTACGAGGCGTTCGATGAACTCGCCCAGCACGAAGGCGCCGCCGTCGTGGCGGAAGCGGAGCAACTCTATCCGGGGACGCACGTCCTCTGCGTGCACCGCACCGGCCGACTGCAGATCGGCGAGGCCGCCGTGTGGATTGGCGTTGCCTCCGCGCATCGCCAAGCCGGGTTTGCCGCCTGCCGGTTTGTGATCGAAGAAATCAAGCGCCGCCTGCCCGTCTGGAAGAAGGAGCATCACCCCGGCGGCGCCGCCGAATGGGTGAACTGCACTGCGGAGGCCACCGCCAATCCGGCGCTCGCCGCCTACCACGCGCGCCAGTCTGCCCTGCCCGAAGTCGGTCCGGCCGGCCAGGCGCGCCTCGCGGCCGGTCGCGTGCTCGTGGTCGGCGTGGGCGGACTCGGCTGTCCGGCCGCGCTCTACCTCACCGGCGCGGGCGTGGGCCGGCTCACCCTGGTCGACGGCGGCCGGGTCGAGTTGTCCAATCTGCATCGCCAGATCTTGTTCACCACCGCCGAAGTCGGCGCGCCCAAGGCTTTGGCGGCCGCGGCCCGGCTCCGCCTGCACAATCCCGCGCTGGAAATCGTCGCCCGCGACGGCGAACTCACGGCGACGAACGCCCGCGCGCTCGTCGCCGGACAGACGGTCGTGCTCGATTGCACGGACAATTTCGCGACGCGGTTCATTCTTCACGACGCCTGCCACGCGCTCGGCGTGCCGCTGGTGTCGGCGGCCGTCCATCGCTTCGAAGGCACGCTGGATGTTTTCCGCCGCGGCCAGGGCGGCTGTTTGCATTGCCTGTGGACCGGGCGCCAAGCCGCCGACCTCGACCCGGCGGACAACTGCGCCGGCGGCCCGGTGTTCGGCCCCGCCGTGGGTGTACTTGGAGTCATGCAGGCGGCTGAGGCGCTGAAGTTGTTGCTCGGCCTCACGAGCGAAGCGGCCCACCAAACCCGGCTTGTCAATCTGCTTGACGGTTCGTTGCTCACGATTGAGCGCGAAGCGCGGCCCGACTGTCCGGTCTGCAGCCGGATCGATCAACTGCAGGATCGCCCGGCCCAGGCCCCGGGGGAAAACGATACCCTCTGGTTGGACCAGACGCAGGTCGCCGCCCTTGGGCCGGAGGCCAAAATAATTTTCCTGCTGGAGCCGGGCGACACCGCTCCGCCCGCCGACCGCGGGACGGTTCATGCCGTGCCCGTGCATGATCTGGCCACCGTCCGGGAGTTTGCCGCCGCGGGTCCGATCGCGCTGACGTGCCGCCACGGCCTGCGCAGCGCGGCGCTCGCGCGGCTCTTGCGGGCCGAAGGCTTGGACCGGATCTACGCGCTGACCACCAGTCCCCGCCGCTACTGACCATTGCCATGCCGGAAATCGCAAAAATTCTCACCGCCCTCCACGAAGTCCCAAACGAACCGGCGGCACTGGCCACGCTCGTCCGCGTCGAGGGCTCTTCCTACCGCCGGCCTGGGGCGCGGCTTTTGGTGCTGGCGAACGCCCGGCAGGTCGGGTCCATCAGCGGCGGTTGCCTCGAGGAAGACGTCGTGCTGCGGGCGCAGCGGGTCCTCGTTAGTGGAAAAGCGGAAATCGCAGTCTACGATACCACCTCGGAAAATGATCTGGTGTGGGGCGTCGGCCTCGGCTGCCAGGGGGTGGCGCATATTTTTATCGAACTCCTGCCCATCGTCCGACCACCGTGGGTGCAGGTGCTCGCGCAAAACCTGCGCGACCGCTGTGCGACCGCTCTGGCCACGGTCCATGCCGGGCGCAGCGTGCTCGGCACCAGCCTCGGAAGGGAAGCGCCCGCTGAAGCGCAACCCGCCGAGGTTTTCCGGGAGACAATTGCCGCCCCACCGGCGCTGCTGGTGTTTGGAGCGGGCGAAGATGCCCGACCCCTTGGGCGGATGGCGAAGGAACTCGGCTGGCATGTCACCGTGGCCGACTCGCGCCCCGGCGCCGCCACGCCGGCCCGTTTCCCGGAAGTCGATGCCGTCGTGATCGCCCCGGCCGAAAGGGCCGCCGAGCTGACGGCAAACCTAACCCCCGCTTTCGTCGTGGTGATGACCCACCGGTACGCGGATGACCTGCAACTCCTGCGCGAATTGTTGCCGCGGCCGCTCGCCTATCTCGGCCTCCTCGGCCCGCACAAGCGAACCGATCGCTTGCTCGCGCAACTGCGAACCGAAGGTTTTGTTCCTGACGCCGCCATGCTCGCGCGGCTGCACGCCCCCGTCGGCCTCGATCTCGGCGGCAACACTCCGGAAACTGTGGCGCTGGCCATCTTGGCAGAGATTCAATGCCGCCTCACCGGACGCCCGCCGATCCATCTGCGGGATCGCGCCAGCCCCATCCATGGTTAACGAATCTTCCTGCGCCTTGATTCTGCTCGCCGCGGGCGCCTCGACGCGGATGGGCCGCCCCAAACAATTGCTGCCCGTCAACGGTCAGCCGCTCCTGAGGCAGGTCGTCGAAACGGCCCTGGCCGCGCCGGTCGCGCCGGTCCTCGTGGTGCTTGGCGCCCACGCCGCCGAGATTCGTCCGTGCCTGGACGGATTGCCGGTGCAGATTGTCGTGCACGCCGGTTGGGCCGAGGGCATGGGTTCCTCGCTGCGGGTCGGGATGGAGGCACTCGCGGCCGTCCAGCCCGCGCCCGGCGGCGTCGTGATCGCCCTCGGCGATGAGCCGGGTTTTTCCGCCGACCACGTGCTTCGATTGATCGAGACTCACAGAGTCACTCATCAACCCATCGTGGCCTCAGCCTATGGCGAGGTGCGGCGACCCCCGGTGTTTTTCTCGGCGAAATATTTTCCCGCCCTGCGGGCCCTGCAGGGCGACGCCGGCGCGGGGCCCCTCCTCCGGGCGCACGCGCCCGAGGTGGCGACGGTGAATCTCGCCGTCGTGCACGATCTCGATGCGCCGGCGGATTATGCCGACTACCTCAAGCGCAAGCCCGCGGCCAACGCCTGATCCCCTCCCGGTGATCGCCGATTTCCAGCGCGGCGACGGGGGGCGGCCATGACGCTCGCCGGTCTCGATCCACCTCACCGGCTGGTCAAGGCATAGAACGCGTAGCCATAGTATTCGCGCAAGGCGGTCTCGGTCATCTGCAAGGCTTCGCCCTTCGGCAAAAACTCGGCCGCCGAGAGCGCCCGCGCTCGGTCGCACCGGAGATCAACCGGGAAGGGCGTAATCCCGACGCCGGCCTGGCGAAAGGCCTGAACCGCCCGCGGCATGTGCCAGGCGGTCGTTACGACAAGTATTTTTTTCCAGCCGCGCGCCTTCGCCATCTCCGCCACCGCCCGGGCTTCGTCGCGGGTGTTGCTGATTTCGCGGGTGACCAAAATCTGCGCCGCCGGCACGCCCTGCCGGATGGCGATCGCCCGCAAATCATCTCCCTCGAGCGTGGCGCGCCCTTCCCACGGGATGCGGGCGCCGGTGAAAACCAAAATCCCGGCCCGACCAGCCCGCAGCAAGGCAACCCCGCCGTCGAATCGCTCCGATGTCTCCGCCCAGTTAGCCAGAAATCCCGGCGCCGCCTTGGGTCCGAGCACGCCGCCCAAAACCACGATCGCATCCGCCGGTCCGGCTTCGGCAATCGGCAGCGCCGGGTAACGTGATTCCAATCCGCCGATCAGCCGACTGCTGATCACCGGCAAACTGGCCACGAGCAGAATGACCAGCGCGACGGCGACTGGCCACCACTTCCGCCAGAGCAGGGCGCCCACCAGCAGCAGGAACACCCAACCCAGTGGCAGGACGAATACCGGCAGAAGTTTGTTCAGGAAAAGCACGGCGGGACAATTTCAGCGCGGCATTTTGACCACGAGCTTCCCTTTGATCAGCGCCTGCTTTTGCGACCGCGTCAACTGCTTCAACTGATACTCGCGGCGGAGCGCCTTGGTCAGGCTCATCGGCCCTTCCTGATAAACCACCCGGACCGGCAGCCGGGGTTTCGTGTACTTGGCCCCCTTGCCGGCGTTGTGCACCGCGAGGCGGAGCCGCACGTCTTTGGCCGTCCCGATATAGAACGTTTTGTCGGCGCACCGGACGATATAGACGAAAGCTCGCTTGGCTGGCATGGGGATCCGCCGCGCTGGCGGCAGCGCCCGTAACACAGTCGAAGCACCCACCCCGGGCAAGGGCCGAGTGTCGAAACGGTGCTTCCGCCCGGACGCGCGCGATGAGGCTCGCGCTTCTGGTGCAACCAGATCAGGCTCCGAGGCGTCTAACCCCCAATGAATCGCTCCCTTTCAATCGTCTTGGCGCTGCTGTTCGTTGGCTCGGCGGGTTTCGGCTTTGTCCAGCTGAATGACCTCCGGCAGCTCAAACAAAATCTCGCCGCCTTGGATCGGGAACGCGCCGACCTGCAAAAGCGGATCTGGGATCTGAAAAAGCGAAACGGCGAACTCGAAAACCGCCTGCGTCCGCCCACCGCCAGCGCCGAGCCGAGCGTCGAGAGCCTCACCGCCGGCGAGTTCCTGGGCGGAAGGGATCCCGCGGCCGATGAGACCCGCGACCGCGGCCGCCCGGAGATTGGCCGGTTTGCGACCATTCTGGCGAACCCCGAGGTTCAAAAGCTCATGGCCGTCCAGCAGAAGGCCGGCTTGGACGGGCATTACGCCTCCCTTTTCAAACAGCTTAATTTGAGCCCCGCCGACTTGGAGAAATTCAAAAACCTCCTGGTCGAAAAACAAGCCGCCGTCATGGACGTCATGGCGGCAGCCCGCGCCGAGGGACTGAACGGCCGCGAAAGCCGCGATCAAATCCGCCAGCTTGTCCAACAGGCCCAGGGCGAAGTGGACACCGCCATCCGGACCACTTTGGGCGAGGCCGCGTACGGCCAGTATCAGAATTATGAGGCCACGGTGCCGCAGCGCAATGTGGTCGACCAGTTGGGGCAGCGCCTCAGCTATTCCACCCAGCCGCTCACCGATACCCAGTCGAACCAGCTGGTGCAGATCCTCGCGGCGTCCGCGCCCCCCGGCAACAATGCGGGCCGCCCGAACGCGGGTTCGGCCATCGCTCAAGTATTTATGGGCGGAGGCCGCGGCGGCTCCGCTTCCGTCCTGACTGGCGGCGGCAGCCCGATCACGAATGACGCCATCACCCAGGCCCAAAGCGTGCTGTCGGCCCAGCAGCTATCAGCCATGCAGGCATTGCAGCAGGAACAACAATCCGCCGCCCAACTGCGCCAGCAGATGCGAGCCGGTTTCGGGGGTCAGGCCTCCGGCGCGCCGACGCCGGGCCCCAACACCCCGAAATCCGCTGGACCGGGCGACCCGGGAAAATAGCGGACAACCCTTTCGTCCCGTTGCGGTCAAACACCCCGACAGGGACCAATTGCATGGCTTGCCAAACGGCCCGGATGCGGTCTTTTTGAGCCCTGCTGCGGGCCGCATCCTCCTCACCCACCCAATCTTGTCGGCTGCTTCCACTTCTCGCGTATGAAATCTCTCTTTTTTCCCGGCCGAATTCTGCTTGGCCTCCTCACCGGGGTCGTCACCGCCAGCGCCCAGCAGCCCATGCCCATGCCGCTGCCCCGGCCGGCCGGCCTCGAAGATTCCGGCGAAGCGATCAAAATCAACATGCCGGGCTCGAGCATTGAGGATGTCCTGTCCCTGATCGAACGCTGGACTGGCAAAATCCTGCTCCGGCCGCAAACCCTGCCCAACGCCACGGTCACCCTCGTGATCAAGGATCCGATCACCAAGCGCGAGGCGGTGCAGGCAGTCGAAACCCTGCTCAACCTCAACGGGATCGCCCTGACACCCCTGGGCG
>CAZAOI010000021.1:0-20489 GCA_964486705.1 uncultured Oleiharenicola sp.
TCCTCGACGGGGTCGGCGAATGGGCTACCGCCAGCCTCGGTCGCGGCGCCGGCAACCAGGTGACACTCACGCACGAGATGCCCTTCCCGCACTCGCTCGGCCTGCTCTACTCCGCGTTCACCTATCACTGCGGATTCAAGGTCAACAGCGGGGAATACAAACTGATGGGGCTCGCGCCCTACGGGGAACCGAAATTCGCCGATCTCATTCTCGCCCGGCTCCTCGACCTGAAACCGGATGGATCCTTCCGGCTGGATCAATCGTATTTCAATTACTGCGGCGGCCTGACGATGACGTCGGAGAAATTCAGCCGGCTCTTCGGCGGACCGCCCCGCCAGCCCGAGACGCCGCTGGGGCCGCGCGAACTCGATCTCGCCGCCTCGGTGCAAAAAGTAACCGAGTTGATCATGCTCCGCATGGCGACCCACCTGCACCAACTCACCGGGTCGAAGAATCTCTGCCTCGCCGGGGGCGTCGCCCTCAACTGCGTCGGCAACGGCCGGCTGCTGCGCGAGTCACCCTTCGAGCATCTCTGGATCCAGCCCGCGGCGGGCGACGCCGGCGGGGCGCTGGGCGCCGCGCTGTTTGCCTGGTATCAGTTGCTCGAAAACCCGCGGGAACCGCAACAGCCCGACGGCCAGCGCGCCTCCTTGCTCGGACCGGACTACCCCGATGCCGAGATCGAGGCCACGCTCCAGCAGCGGCAGGCCGTCGCTCACCGGCACGACAACGAAGCGGAACTGTGCGCAGCCACCGCCCGGCTGCTCGCCGGCGGAAAAGTCGTCGGCTGGCTGCAAGGCCGGATGGAGTTTGGTCCGCGGGCGCTCGGCAATCGCAGCATTCTGGGTGACGCCCGCAATCCCGCGATGCAGTCGGTGATGAATCAAAAGATCAAGTTCCGCGAATCCTTCCGGCCCTTCGCCCCGATCGTGCTGCGCGAGCGGGCCGCCGACTATTTCGAGCTCCGGCCCGACCAGGAAAGCCCTTCCATGCTGCTGGTCGCGCCCGTGCGCGCGGACAAGCGCCGGACCGGGGCCGCGACGGCCGCCCAAGGCCTGGCCCAAGTGAATGAAGCCCGCTCCGTGATTCCCGCGGTCACCCACGTCGACTATTCCGCGCGCATCCAGACCGTTGATGACGTGCGCAACCCGCGCTTGCACCGGCTCCTTTCCGCCTTTGACCAGCTCACCGGTTGCCCGGTGCTGATCAACACCAGCTTCAACGTCCGCGGCGAACCGATCGTCTGCTCGCCCGATGAGGCGTACCACTGTTTCATGGCAACGAACATGGACGCGCTGGTGATCGGAAACCACGTCTTGCTCAAGGACGAGCAGCCCGAAGCCGCGCGCGTGAATGCACAGGAATATCTGAGGAAATTCGCGAACGACTGAAGATGTCTCCGAAATACATAATCATGTTCACTGAAAATAATGTGGGAGGGGCTTTATGCCCCGACACCGCCCGCATACGCTGCAGCCCGTCGGGGCGTAAAGCCCCTCCCACAAGTTGAAGCCAGATTCTGACCCCATGGCCCTCATCCGCATCAACAAGAATCCCGGACGCCAGCAACTGCTGGTCTTCGGCCTCGCGTGGCTGGTCTTCTTTGGCATCTGGGGAGTGGTTGCCTGGACCAAGGCCGCGCCGACCCTGGCCCGCGGGCTCTGGGTTTGGGCCGGCGCGATCCCGATCGCCGGATTATTTTTTCCGCGCGGGCTGCGCTGGGTCTATGTCGGGCTAAGTTATGCGACCTACCCGATCGGGTTTGTCGTCTCCCATGTCGTGCTCGCCATCATCTATTATCTGCTTCTCACTCCCATCGGCTTGATCATGCGCTTGCTCCGATACGATCCTCTCTCCCGCCGCTTCGACGCCCAAGCGCCGAGCTACTGGAAGGCGCGCCCCCACCCGAAGCCCGTCGCCAGCTATTTCCGACAAGACTAACATGGCCAAGAAAAAGACCTTTCAGGAAGAAGCCGCCGCCAAGCCGAAGAGTGCGCTGGGGGAATTCCTCTATTTCGCCCTGCACAACAAGAAGTGGTGGCTGACGCCCATTCTCCTCGTGCTCCTGCTCGTGAGCGCGCTGATCGTGCTCGGCGGCTCGGGCGTGGCTCCGTTCATCTACTCGCTGTTCTAGGCGGGAACGAACCGGGGCCCAAGCCAGCCATGTCAAAACCTGTCTTCACCGCCGTCTGGGTGCTCGGTCTGCTGGCGGCCGGCACCACGGGCCTGGTCTTGTTCCTGCTGCTTTTAAAAACGCCGGCTCCCAGTCCGGCGACCACGCCGGCCGCGAGCGCCCCGCCTCCCCCCGCGATCCAGTACGAACGGGAACCGGTCGGATTTCCGGTCACGGACCATCCCCTGATCACGCATGTGGCCACCGCCGATCTCGATCAGGACGGACTCCTCGACATCCTCGTCTGCGACGCCGCGGCCAATCGCATCGGCTGGATCCGTCAGGCCCCCCGCGGGGTGTTCACCGAACAATTCATTGGCGAGCCCGTGCAAGGACCGGCCCACGTCTCCGTCTGCGATCTGAACAAGGATGGCCGGCCCGATTTGCTGGTGGCCAGCATGGGGCAGGTTCTGCCGAACAACGACCGGATCGGAAAGGTCATCGTCCTGGAAAACCTCGGCGAGGGCCGCTTTCGCAACCGGGTGCTCGCGGAAAACATCGCGCGGGTAAACGATGTCCGCGGGGCCGATCTGAACGGCGATGGCCGCATCGATCTGGTCGTGGGGCAGTTTGGCTACCTCCAGGGGGAGATTCGCTGGATGGAAAACCTCGGCGACTGGACCTTCCGGAGCCACACGCTCCTGGAAATGCCCGGGACCATTATGACCCCGGTGGCGGATTTCGATCGGGATGGGAAAATGGATTTCGCGGCCCTCATCTCGCAGGATTCGTCGCAAGTCTACAGTCAGATCCACTTGTTCCATAATCTGGGGAGCGGAAAATTTGAGGATCGAGTCGTGTGGAAAACCACCAATCTGGAATATGGCAGCAGTGGCCTCACGAGCGACGATCTCAATGGCGACGGGGCTCCCGACTTGATTTTCAGCAACGGCGACGGATTTAACAGCGCCTTCTCCGCCTTGACGCCCTGGCACGGCCTGCAGTGGTTTGAAAATTCCGGAAACGGTGCGTTCGTTTTCCACCGGATCGGCGACAGCCTTGGTTGCTACAGTCCGGTCGCGGTGGATCTCAGCGGCCAGGGCCACGGGCACCTGGACATCGTCACGGTCTCCGCGTTCAACAACAGCCTCGATGCCTCGGCCGTCATGATGACCGCCTGGCTGAATGACGGACACGAGCACTTCACTCCCGTGCCTCTGGCCTACGCGCCGACGCGATTGTTAACCGTGGCCGCCGGAGATTTAGACGGCAACGGGGTGCCCGTTTTGGTCACGGGAGGCTTTCACGCCTATCCTCCCTATTCGCACATGAGCCGGGTCACGCTCTGGAGGCGGCAGTAAGGCTGTACCGTGCAACGCCGCGATCTCCTCATCGCTTCCGGTTTGCTCGCGATTATCGTGGCGGGGCTGGTGACGGCCGGCCTCATCTGGCGGGCGCGGGAACAGACCGCCCTCGCGGTTGCCGGTGTGGCCACCCTTCCAGACCTGAGTCGCTGGCCGCCGGAACTGGGACAGCAGATTGCCCGGGCGAGCACCGCGGTCAGGGCCACGCGCGCCCCCCAGGAACCGCTGGCCAGGCTGGCAGCCCTGTACTGGGCCAATGGCTTTGCCGCCGAAGCGGAGCAAGCGCTCGCCGCTCTGCGGCAACTGGACCCTCAGAACGCGCACTGGCCCTATCTGCAGGCGGATTTGCGTTTGCGCGTCGGGGATCAAGCGGGCGCGGAGCGCGCCCTGCAAGCCACGGTCGAGCGCGATGAAACCTACGCCCCGGCGTGGCTGCGGTTGGGGGATCTGCTCACGAAACGCGGAGCCTTCGACCGGGCCCGCTCGGCCCTGGCCCGGGCGGTCGCGGTGGCTCCCCATCAGCTCGGAGCCAACTACCATTTGATCGCTTTCGACGCCCGGCATGGCGCCAAAGACGCCGTCCGTCCGCGGCTCACGGAGCTGGCGCGAAGCCATCCCGGCATCACGGAAGTCCACGAATTGCTGGCCGACGTGCTGGCGACCGCGCACCAGCCCGACGAGGCGGCCCAAGAGCGCCGGCGGGCCGCCGCGAGCGAACTGCGCATGAATACGGCGGATCCGTGGCTGGATGACCTGGTCCGCTACTGCTACGATAGCAACCGCCTGACCGCGCGCGCCATTGAAGTGCGGCGCGAAGGGCGCTTCGAGGAAACGGAACAACTGCTCAAGCAGGTGGTGCGGCTGGCCCCCTTGGCGCCGGCCAATCCGCTCGTCTGGGACTTGCTCTCGAACTTCTATCTGAAAATGGAGCGGCCGGCCGAGGCCCGCGCGACCCTGGAGCAGGCCGTGGCGGAATTCCCCGATGAGCCGCACATGCCGCTGCTCCTGACCAGGCTGCTGGTGACGCTCCATCAGCCGGAGGCCGCGATGACTGCAATCCGGCGCGCGGTCCAGCGCTGGCCGAAGCAAGGCGAGCTGCACGCGGCACTCGGGGTGGGGTTACAGGACTCCGGCAACTTCACCGCCGCCGTGGACGCCCTGCGCGAAGCGATCCGGTTGGATCCGACCTTGACCGAGGCCCACTATCATCTCGGCGCCAACCTGCTCGAACTGGGCCAGCGCGATGGGGCCCATGCGGCGATGGCGCGCACCCTCACGATGCGGCCGGACCACCCGCAAGCGCTCTATGCGCTGGCGGCGATCGAACTTGAAGCCGGCAATCTGGCGGCGGCGGAACCCAACGTCTTGAAAGTGTATGCCAATGATCCGGACGACCCAAGCGCCAAGCGCCTGCTCGCCGCCTTGCATTTGGCCAAAGGCCTCATCGCGGCCCAAGCCGGGGATCTGACCGAAGCCGAGCGGCAGTACCGCGCCGGGCTCGCAGTGGACGCCGATTATGCCCTGCTCCGGCGCGAACTGGAGCGACTGGCCGAGCGCCGCGCCCGCTAAACGGAAGCGATACCGGCAGGCAGCACCGTTGTTTGCGGTCCGAGCCGGCAGGCGCCTGCCACGACATTCGGAATCGATCGATCCGCGCAGCCACAGGCCGCTGGGCTGTGAGGTGGAGCGCGGCCTCCGGGCGCGGAGCCGGTGCGGTGGAGGTGGAGCGCGGCCTCCGGACGCGCTTTCTGGATAGAGCCTAGAAAACTCCATTGAACCTTATTCTGCAGATGAGTTGGCCACAAAAAACAAAAATCACAAAAACAGAATTTTGGAACAGGGCATTAGGGCGAGGCGACTACTCCTTGCCCCAGGTTTGTGTTCCAGCTTTCTGATTTTGTGTTTTTTGCGCTTTTTGTGGCCAATCGTACTGCGGAATTAAGGTTCAATTGGGGAATCGGGTTTGAATGCACTCCCTAGCGAGCCGCGTTGACCCGGAAAGGAAAGTTGGCGGTGGCGGCCTTGCCGCCGGGTCCGTAGACGGTGACAAACAAACGGTAGGCGCCGGGTTGCTTCGGTGCCGGAAAATTCAACCGGGTCGGGTCGGCGGCGGCGATCGCCGGCAGCGACAAATCCGCGGGCCGTCGCTCGGGATCTCCGCCAAAACCCTTGTCGCTGCTCTCCGGCTGCAGCGCCCAGGTCACGCGCAGTTGCTTCGGCTCGCCCCGGGTGAACGCAAATTCCGCGCGCACCGGCGCACTGGGCTTCACGGTCAGGCTGGCGCCGGCGGCGGCGCCATTGAGCCGGAGCGGAGTGATCCGCGGCGCGAGCACGGCGGGGCTCTGACCCGTCCAGAGAAATTGCAGCACCTCGACTCCTTCCGTCTCCGCGCCATCCTCGAGATAGAGATTAAACCAAGTGGGGGTGGTCTCCTGTTTTTGCCCCCAATAGAAGGCGTAGCTCCCGAGGCAGCGTTCCTGATCCTTCAAAATGAGGCGGTAGCGTTGGGTAAATTGCAGCGCTTTTTCCGTGCTCGTGGGTTCGACTTCCGCCCCCCACCGCGTCTTGTCGACCTCCCAGCCACCATCCGAGCCCCATTCCGCGACGAGATAGGCGCCCGGCCAGCCGGACCGGCGCACATCCCGCGCGAGCACTTTCAGGCCCGCGTAGGAATTGCAGCCCAGCAGGTCAATCGAAGGACAACGTTGGCGGATCTGCGCCACGACCGCGGCGCTGATATGCGCCGTCACGACCATCACCGGATGATTGGGATCCGTTTTTTTGATATAGGCGGCCACCGCCTCAATCGTATCCCAAACCTTCGGATTTTTCGCCTTGGCTTCAACCTCGTTGCCCACCGACCACAGCAGGAGCGCCGGATGGTTCTTGAACTGATCGACCGCCCGCTTGTGCCGGGCGATCTGCGCCGCGACCGCGACCGGATCGTCGTAATTGAAACCGTTCCGCTCATGCTCAATCCAAATTCCCGCGCACACGGTCAGGCCGGCTTTTTGCGCCTGGTCGATGACGACCTCGGTTTGGTCAGAGCCCCACGTGCGCACGGAATTCGCCCCGGACGCGGCCAGCCGGTCGAGGTGATCCACCGCGCCAGCCCCGCGGACAAAAAACGGCACGCCATCGCGCCGCAGCTCGAAGCCCGCGGGAGTTTTCGCCAATTCAACCCGCACGGGCTGAGCGCCAAGGCTGGTGGTCAGCAGCAAAACGAGGAAAAACAGGGAAGGAAATGGGGAGTTCATGGTTTCAGTTGGTAGTGAAAGGAGGCAAAGTCTGCCGGCACCTGGGAGTCTCCGCTGTCCTGCGCACAAAGCACGGCAAATGTTCCGGTAAAACCCCAGCCGCCGCCTTCGTGGACGTGGTCGTCGGAAAGCGTCGTGGCATCAATCCCGGCGACCACCACGGTCGGGGCCGAGTCCCCGGGGCCAACGCTGAAGCTGAGCGCGCCGTCGCGGAGTTCGGCGGCGATCGTGACCGCCCCGGTCTCCGGCAGCGCGAAGGCCGGGGTCAGCAGTGCGCCGAACCGACCGTTCGCGGCCCCGAGAATTCTCAGTTCGCGGCGACCGCCCTCACCCCGGCTGACGCAGGCGTAGTAGAAATTCCCGGTGTTGTAATAGAGCGCGAGTCCCGCGGTCTGCTGAAAGCTGCGCGGCGCAAACTCCAGTCGCGTGGAGATCCGGCAGTGCTGATGCAGCAAACGGAAACCCACGAGGCTCTGGTCGAAGGTGGCAGTGAGCGAGTGCCGCCCGCGCAGCCGCAGAAAGCCCGGACGTTCCGTAAGCGATAGCCAGCTCGCGTCGGCCGGTTCACGCAACGTGTTCCATTGCGGATGAAGCTCGACGCCGGCGAAGTCGTCGGTGAATTCCGCGAGATAATCATTCGCCGCGGCGGTCCCGGGCACCTCAACGATCAGCGTGGGAAGATTCCCGTGCGCCAGACGCGGCCACCCATCCGCGGGCCAATCGAACGGCTGCAGCGCGGTCTCGCGACCAAGAATGCAGCGACGCTTTGCTCCGAGCGGTCGGCTGCAGAGATAAACCACGTACCAGTTGCCATCCGGCGACTGCACGAACGAGCCATGCCCCGCTTTTTGCAGCGGATGGTGCGGATGATCCCGCGCGCTCAACAACGGATGATGCGGCGACACTTCGTACGGTCCCGTCAACGATTGTGAGCGCGCCACCGTGATGGCGTGCTCGTACCCGGTGCCGCCCTCGGCCGTGACGAGGTAGTAGAAGCCGTCCTGGCGGTAAAGGTGCGGCCCCTCGGTCACTCCGAGCGAGCTGCCGCGAAATATATTCACCGGCTCGCCGATCAGGCGCTGCTCCGGCACAGAGTATTCCTGGAGCGCGATGCCGGCAAAAGCATTCTGGCCGGGCCGCGGGTCCCAGATCTGATTGACGAGCCACTTGCGGCCATCGCCATCATGGAAGAGCGACGGATCGAATCCGCTGGCGTTCAGATAAACCGGCTCCGACCAAGGGCCTTCGATCCGTTCGGCCGTGACGAGATAATTCCGCACGTCCTTGAAGATGCCCGTCAGCGACTTTGCATCCGAATAGATGAGCCAGAAACGCCCGTCCGCATAGCTCAGGCAAGGCGCCCAAACGCCGCCGGAGTCCGGATTGCCCCGCAGGTCGAGCTGCGAGCGGCGCGTGAGCGCGTAGCCCGCCAGCTCCCAGTGCGCGAGGTCGCGCGAGCGGTGAATCCGCACCCCGGGCCACCACTCAAAAGTCGAGTTGGCGAGGTAATACCACTCCCCCACCCGCACGATACTGGGATCGGGATGGAAACCGGGGAGAATGGGATTGGTGACCAGAGTCATGTTTCAATGACCTTAAATTCCGCAGAAGGAATGGCCACAAAAAGCACAAAAAACGCAAAAACAGAGAGTTGTATCAGATTGATCACAGAAATACATTCA
Organism: uncultured Oleiharenicola sp.; assembly: GCA_964486705.1. Classification (GTDB taxonomy): domain Bacteria; phylum Verrucomicrobiota; class Verrucomicrobiia; order Opitutales; family Opitutaceae; genus Lacunisphaera. Next base: position 8,417 of record CAZAOI010000021.1, read on the forward strand.
CTCGGTGGGTGAGTCTGCACTTGAGCGCATTGGATTCTTCTTTCCTCTGTGTTCTCTGCGACCTCCGCGTTTTAACTGCGGTTTCTAGGTTCAGTCCAAGGCGTCATATCTCTCGGCAAAGATCAATGGGGCGAGTCATCTCCCCGGAGCACTCTCGCGCTGGTACACCCGCACGTAGTCCACCTCCATCCGCTGGGGAAACGCTTTTTCATCGATGCCCTGGACCGCGCCCCAGTCGCCGCCCACGGCCAAATTCAGAACGAGATAAAAATCCCGCTCAAACGGCCACGTGGTCCAGTCGCCGCCATTTTTCCGGGAGGTGAAATAGTGCAGATCGTCCACGTAGATCCGCATCTCCTCCGCCTCCCACTCAAGGGCATAGGTGTGAAAGGCCGTGCCGGCGTCGGGCACCAGCGTGGTGGCCGTGCGCTGGGTGTTTATGCGCCATTGGTTTTTCTGGGAATGCGTCGAGGCATGGATCACCCCTGGGTTGTGCCCCACGTGCTCCATGAGATCGATCTCGCCATTGTCCGGCCACCCGCCGTTGCCGAGATTCCAGACGACGGGCAGCATCCAGATCGCCGGCCACGTGCCCCGGCCAAGGGGAACCTTGGCGCGGATCTCAAACCGGCCGGAATGCCAGTTGCCCTTGTTTTTCGTCACCAGCCGCGCGGAAGTGTAAGCCGATCCCCGCCACGACTCGCGCCGGGCTTCAATGATCAGATGACCGGCTTCCACCCGGGCATTGTCCGCACGCGTGGCGGTGTAATATTGCAACTCGCGGTTGCCCCAGCCATCGCCGCCCACATCGTAGCTCCAGCGGCTCGGATCGGGCAGACCCGCCTCGTTGAACTCGTCATTCCAAGCCATTTTCCAGCCAGCAGGGGCCACGGTCTGGTCGCCGGGCGGGGTCTGCGCCCCAACCAAGGACGAAGACGAGGCGGCCGCCGTCAGGAGCAGACCGAGCGAGACCTGACGGACCACGCTCATTTTGCCGCGCGCCCGTAGCCCTGGATCGCGTGCGCCGGGATGGGGCCGGCCAGCGCCTCGCAGAAGTTGCCGACGTGATTGGGCCCGCCGCGCTGGTCGAACACGATGTTCCAATCGAAGAAACCGCCCACCCAGTTGCGGAAGTCGCCGATCCTGTTGCGGGCGTTACGCTCGCCGTTCTTCCATTGACCGACGAATTTGCCGCTCTCGACCCAGCCCTCCGGGAAGAGAATCGCCTTGTCGAGTGTCCGCGCGGACGAGTTCTCCCGTTGCTGGCGGCTGCCCGCCAGGGATTTGTCCTCGCCGTCGTCAGGCAAAGGGGCAGCGACGGGCGCAAGCGGGTGCCCGTAGGTCCGGGCCGGTTCGATCACCGACCAACGGGGAGCACGGGAGGCGGAGCGCCTGCGGGGGGCGAGCAGGAACAAGCCTGCCCGGAAGAGGGTAACGCCAAGGTTCATGAAAACGGACGGCGGAATTACGGGCCGGCGGGAAGCGGCGCGGCGGCTTTGCGGGCTGCCAGTTCGCGTTCCATCTGCTTCACGGTCTTCTCGTCGAGTTTATAGAAGGCGATTGCCAGGCCGGCCAGCAGCGCAAAGGCCCCGGGCAGCACGCTGAAAAGCATCGTGATCCCATGCAAGGACCGCGGAGTCTGCACGGCGTTGGCGACGAAACCGTAATAGCTGAAGAGCCAGCCGATCATGGCCCCGCCGATCGCCAGGCCCACCTTCTGCGCGAGCACGGTGGCGGAAAAAACCAAGCCCGTGGCGCGGCGGCCGAACTTCCATTCGCCGTAGTCCGCCGTGTCCGCATAGAGCGACCAGACGATCGCCGGCGTCGGGCCGGCCGCAAAGCTGCCCACAATATTAAGTGCGTAAAGCAGCGGGAGATTCTGCGGATCGACGAAATAGCAGAGTCCGATCCCCAGCGCGTTGATAATCGTCAGGCCGATCATCAGCGCGCGCCGGGAAAAATAGCGGGTGAACAATTTGGTGGAGAGCGCCCCCGCGATGAAGCAGAGAAAGCCGACAAAGTTGAACGTGCCCAGACTCGTTTCACTGCCGACGCAGTATTTGAAATAGAAAATGCCTGCGCCACTCCGGAGCCCGACGTTGGTGAGATTGAGAAACGCGACAAAGAAGAGCACGAGCCAGGGGCCGTTCCGGGTCAGGTCGCGGATGTCGTCGACCAGGGACGACTTCTGGCTGGCCGGAGACATCACCCGTTCGCGGGTGTTGAAGAAGGTGTAGAGGAACATGCCCACGGAAATGACGGCAAAGATTGCCATGGTGTTCCGAAAACCATCCGCCGGCGTGCCGCCCGCCGGGATCAGGTAATCCTTCATCCACGGCACGAGCCAGCCGATCAGCAGGGTGCCGGTGAAGGCGCAGGCGAACCGATAGGAGGAAAGCGAAGTGCGGTCCTCGGAGGAGGGCGACATGACCCCCATCAGCGCGCCGTAGGGCGTATTGATGGCCGCGTAGGCGATCAACGTGAGGGTGTAGGTGATATACGCATAAAGGAGCGTGCCCTCCACGCCGAAGCCCGGATTGGCAAACATGACGTAGCCCAGGACGCCATACGGGACCGCGCCCCACAAAATCCAGGGCCGGAATTTGCCCCAGCGGGTATTGGTGCGATCGGCGATCATGCCGATGACGGGATTTAAGAGCGCCACCAGGCTGGGAATGGTGGCCATCAGCGTGCCGGCCGCCGTATCCTTGATGCCGAGGACGTCGATGTAGTAGTAGGCGAGGAACTGGTTGAACGCCTGGAAATAGAAATTCGAGGCCGTGTCGCCCAAACCATAGGCGAATTTTTCCCGGAAGCTGAGACGAGTGGTAGGTTCCATGAAGGGTAAGGGGATTGGGACGGGGGATTCGTGGGGACTGGCCGACGAGGCCAATTTCTAAAAAAGAGTCATCGCACACTGCAAGCTACGCGAAAATTCACCGAGGCGAGCAACGAAACCCGCGAAGGGCACGGGGCGATGGTTGGGCGGAAAGAACAGAAGACAAGGGGCATAATCCTATGAGCCGGGATGCAGGAAAAAAAAGTGCGCACAACCGGGTGGTAGTGCGCACTGAGTGCTAATCAAGAATGCTACGACGCGTTAAAACGCGATGCCATACGTCAGCTTGCCCGTGATTGGCGGATTGTAGATCAGGCCGTAGATTTTCGTGTCGTTGAACACGTTGTCGACGTTCAGCTGCAGATACTGCTTCCGATCCTCACGCTTGAAATCATAGCGCGCGAAGATGTTCACGTTAACCTTGGTTGGAGTATAGAGGATGAGCAGCTTGCTATTGGCATCATATTGGGCCTGGCCACTGCCATGGGTCACCCCGGAGAAGAACTCGCGCTTGGAGTTCCACTGCCCGCCAACACCGACGTTCAACCCCTTGAGCCGTCCCTCGAACTTGTATTTCGTGAAGAAGTTGAAGGAATTTTTCGGGGTATCGTCACCCGGAAAGATGGAAACGATATGGGTCGAGGTGTCGGCGGGATCCGTGTAGGCGGATTTTAGAGGCACGCCTTGGAGGCCAAACCCACCGTTCTGGAAATACCAGACTGCCCAACGGTCCTGCGGGTAGGGATACTTCACATAATTGCCCTGTTTCAGACGCTTAACTTCCGAGTCAAGAGCGGCGGAGAAGAGGAACTGCCATTGGTCATTCGGCGCATAGAGGATTTCCGCTGCCCAGCCCGACGACTCGTCGACGACTTGGTGGGCGGCTTTCTTCGAGGTGTTTCTGAAACCCGCGGCATCCAACGTGGCGTTGTTCGTCAGGGGATCATCTTCGTCATACAACCAACCTGGCCAGTCGCCGCCCGACGCCTGATTGGCCGCGAAAGCCGCGTCCAAGTAGGCGGCGCCGTCTGGCTTGGTGGCGTTCAAATAGAGCTTGCCGGCCTGCAGGTAGATGGCGCCGGAGGCGTTCGCCTTATTCCAAGCCGCCACGGTGGTGGGGGCGCGCTGGGTGATGGAATAGTCGCCGGCGGAGCCCACCGCGTAGCTGGTGGTGCTGCCAGGGGAGGAATTCGCATTAAAATCACCGAGCGAATAGATGATGTCCTTGGTCGGATCGAAGCGGAGTTTGCCGTTGAATGGCATGGTCGTGGGCGAGAACCAAGGGGCCTGCACAAAAGCCGTCTTGGTGATTCTGTAGCGGCTGATCGTACCGGAAAGCTTTCCTTCCAGCAGGTCAAACTTGACGCCGAATTCCTTGCTTTGGGCGGTGTCGACCCCAACCGGACCCCCGGTCGCATTGTCACTCAAGCCGTTAAAGTTCGGCTGAATCCCTTGAGCTTTCAGTCCGTAGATCGAAATACTCTTGGTGATCGCAAGGCTGATACCATTTTGATAAGACTTGATCGTAATCTGATTGGCCGTGCTGCTGCTTGCCACCGCCGCGTCGCCAGGATTGACGATCTGGAGTTGCGAGGAGGTTTTGTCGATCCGGTCCTGGCGGATACCATTCATCAAAATCAAGCGATTCGGGACGCCACCGAAATCGAGCATTTTGGCATAACTATTCAGATAATAACCGGTGTTCCAACCCTTGCTGATCACGTCGCGCGTGTTTTGAAACAAGGTCGGATCGGCACTCCCGTCGCCCTGCTTACCATAGCGGATCGGGGTGAGTTCATTGGGGTTCTTGTAGCTGTAACCCGAAAGCGTGCGCTTATCCGTGATATAGCTGTTACCGTTTTCGACATTCAGAATCTGCGACACGCCGGTGAGGATCTGATCGTTGATGTGGTACCATTTTCCGGCAAAAAGATCCTTTTGGATCGTGAATTCCAGTCGTTCCTGGTCGCGGACCGTCTCAACATTGTACCGGGTCCAAGAATATTTGACGACGGAATTTGGGAACGTCCCGAACGTCAGATTGCCGTTGTCGCTGCCCAAGCCACCGAGGGAGTTGTCAGCCTTCGTCGTGACGATGGTGGCCGAAACGCCGCGTCCCGGCTGGCCAAGGGCAATCGGACCCGTGATTTGACCATCGATCGTGCGCACCTGAAGGTCTGTCTTATTGTGATTGTAGCCAATCAGCATGTTAACCTCAGGGACATAACGTGACTCTTTCAGCAGTCGCTGGGTGAATTTGATCTGAAGATTCTCCACCTGCTGGTTATTGGAGGTATCCGGACCAGAAAGATTGATCGTCCGCTTATTGGCCCCCGGGGGATAGAAGAAAGAAATCGCCTCGATCTGGTCGTTATTAATCGGGGTGGCGCCGTTGCCGACCGCGGCGCGCAGGGCCTGAAAGCTAAACCCATTTTGCTTGGACTCGCTGAACTCAGTATCGATGAGCAACATCGTGTTCGGGGTAGGTTTCCACGAAATCACCGGGGCGACGAGCCAATGCGAGTTCTTTTGATAGTCGATATGGGTCTCCGATTCCTGAAAGGCGGCACTCACCCGGTAATCGATTTTTTGGGAAGTGCTCGCGGGGCCGGTGACATCCATCTGGGCGCGCTTGAAACCATAGGTTCCCAGCGAGAAGTCCATCGTCCCTTGCTGCTTCTCCAGGGGCCGCTTGGTGAGATAGTCGACCACGCCGCCAAAATTTCCCGTGCCGTAAAGGAGGGAATTCGGCCCGGCGACAACCTCGATGCGATCGAGATTGACGTTGTCAGTTGAACTCGCGCGCAGGAATCCGTCGCGCAGAACGTTGTTCGTGATAAAGCCACGAATCTTCATCTGCACCGCGTTGGGGTTGGCGGTCAGACCCTCGGCGTTGTTCACGCCGCCCGAGCCGTAGGCGCTGGGTTGATAGCCGCCACCACCGGTGTTGCCCAAGTCGTTTTGGGTCTTGGTCTGAATGCTCGTGCTGTAGGCGAGCGCGCTGCGCAGATCGGTCGCCCCGATGTCGTCAATGAATTCTTTGGTGATAACCTGGATCGGAATCGGCAGATCCTTGATCGCCGTGTTCACCCGCGATCCGGAGATCGCGTTGGTCGCGGCATAACCGCGATCCTTTTCCGTCGAAACGACGAAGGGAGACAAGACGAGGGTTTCATCCTCTTTCGCAGCAGCCGCTGGAGCGACCGCATCAGCGGGCGCAGGAGCAGCGGTTTGGGCAATGGCAGCAACCGGCAAAAAGCCGAGGAGCGCCGAGCAGACGAGCAATCCGGCACGGAGCACGGAGCTTTGTTTGTGGTTCATAACGGGGACGAGTTATTTGGGTTTGGTACTACCTCAAAAATGACCGGCTTTCCGCGGAAAACTCCGATGAGATCTCCGACCGAAAACCGAATCAAGCTGGGGTAAAATCAGAGGAAAAAAATGCAGCGACCATTCGATGCAGTGCCTCAAGAGATGAAAACAAATCGCGGGTGTCAACTTTTTAGTGCACACCGAAGTTCAGAAACATTATTATCAATAGAATTGTTGATAACAACTGGGGATCATTATGTTAGATGAAAATCGACCGCGCAACGACAATCATATTGCAATATTTTGCTCATTGATTGTGCACAGATTATTGTACTTGATTGTTGTTCGACAATTACTAGCTGTAGCGCAGTCGTTTTCGTGGCCACCCCAGCCTTTTTCCTTTTTTACCCCCTCCTTTTAGCGTGCAAGCCGTCAACCAAGACCTCATCGCGAGCCGTCTGAAAATCTCCCGGACCACGGTCTCGCGCAGCTTGGCAAACCATCCCGCGATCAGCGAGGAAACCCGGGCGAAAGTCCAGGGCATGGCGGAAGAATTGGGCTATCGAAAGAGCCCCGGCCGCGCCATCCGCCGGCATAAGAAAAGGGCGCGCGCGCTGACCGTCGGCGTCCTGATCGGCATTCCGGCGGAGAATGTCGTGATGGCCACCTTCCCGCACATCCTGAAGGGAATTCGCGAACGCGCGGAAATGGAGCGCGTGAAAGTTGACGTCTACTATCAGGCGCCGGGCGATTTCCATCCCGAAGAAAACCGCCAGTCGGTTTTTCGCCATATCCGGAACGGCGACTGGCGCGGGACCATCCTGATCTACCCGTTTGCCGAATCGGCCGTGGAGATGATTTCGCGAAAGATCTCCACCGTGTCGGTGCTCGAGAGCTACAATCAGCCCGGCATTGACATCATCGATACCGACGATGCCTCGGCAATTGTCTCGCTCGTCGAGCGGCTCCACCAGGCCGGGCACCGGCGGATTGGATTCCTGTCGTGGACCTACCCCATTGGCGGCCATTGGGTGGCCCGGCGCTTCAGCGGCTATGTCGAAGCCGTGTTCGCTCTCGGCCTGGAATTCCATCCCGAGTGGGTGCTCAACGTGCACAAGAATTCTCCGCGCCTCACGCCCGCTGAAGTATCCGCGGCGACGGCCCGTCAGATCAGGGAATCCGGGGTGACCGCCTGGGTGTGCGCCGCCGATCACCAAGCCTACCCGCTGATCCAGGACCTGCAGGCCAAGGGCATTCGCGTGCCGGAGGATTGCTCGATTACCGGCTTTGACGGTCTCCCGCCGCCCGCCGGGCAAAGGCAGGTCTCGACCATGCGCGTGGCCCACGAGCATATCGGCTCCTCCGCGCTTTCGCGTCTGGTCAACCGCATCCAGAACCCCACGGCTCCGCGCCGGAAAATTCTGGTGGAAGCCGAAATCGTCGCCGGCGAAACCGTCGCCGCTGTGCGCCAGCCGTAAAACCATTGGAGCAAATTTACCCGCCTCAGGAGCGCCCAAGGCTTTTTGATCAAACTAACACCAACCGAACATTCCCGCCATTTTTTCTCTTCGTTGTAGGAGCCTGCTTGCAGGCGAGGCGCCACGCCCGTTGGCGGACCAGCGGCTGAATCGCCTGCAAGCAGGCTCCTCCACTCCAACCGAGCCGGCGCAAGCCCCCGGGTATCAGATCCATTGCGAATGAAATTTTCACCCCCTTCCCTCACTTCCCCAGGAACCGAGCCCACCGGCACGCTCGTCGATGCTTTCGGCGGTCGCTACTACCGCATCGCCCACTCCGACCGCCTGCCCACGTTTTTCATGAACGTGGTCAGTTCCTCCGACCTGTGGCTCTTTCTCGCCAGCAACGGCGGCCTGACCGCCGGCCGCATCGACGCCGAACACGCCCTGTTTCCCTACCAAACGGTCGACCGCATCTATGATAGCGCCGGCGTCATCGGCCCCGTCACGTCCGTCTGGGTTGGAACCGGCAACACTCAGATTCTGTGGGAACCGTTCGCCCGGCGCACCGCCGCTCACGCGGGAATCACCCGGAATCTCTATAAGAGCGTCGAGGGCGATCGCGTCTGGTTTGAAGAGATTAATGCGGAGGTCGGACTCGCTTTCCGCTACGGCTGGAGCACGGCGGAACAACACGGGTTCGTCCGCCGCTGCGAACTCGAGAATCTCACGGCCGAGCCCCGCGACGTCCGCGTGCTCGACGGTCTGCGCAATCTGCTTCCCGCGGGCCTTGCGCTGCGGCTGCAAAGCGGCTTCAGCTGCCTGGCCGACGCCTACAAGACGGCGGAGCTTCTCCCCGGGACCTCGCTGGCGGTCTACGCGTTGGCCGCCGCGATCGTCGACCGTGCGATCCCACTCGAATCGTTGCGATCAAGCATCGTCTGTTCCGAGGGCCTGCCCGGAGCCGTCACGCTGCTCTCCGACCGCCAGCTTGGCAAATTCTCCGAAGGCACGATGCCGGCGCCCGAGTCGCACTGCCGCGGCCTTCGCAACAGCTACTTCCTCGCCGCCACCCTGACGCTGGCCCCGCGCCACACCCAACGCTGGATGATGATCGCCGATGTGGGGCTCAGCCAGGCGGACGTGACGGCCCGGCGCCAAGCGCTCCTCAGCGGCAACTTCGGCCCCGGTGTCCTCGCCGCGGCCGATGAATCGACCCGGCGGTTACGCCAGCTGGTCGCCACCGCGGACGGGTTGCAGGCAGGTGCGGAGGAGACGACCACCGCCCATCATTTCGCCAACGTCCTGTTCAACATCATGCGCGGCGGCATCTGCCTCCAGGGCCACGATATTCCCGGCCGCGACTTTGCCGCTTTTGTCCGCACCCGCAACCGGCCTGCGGCGGAACGCTTCGCGGCCCTCCTCGCCGCCCTGCCCGCGTCGATGACGCGCGCCGATTTTCTCGCCCGCATCACCGCGCCCGCCGACCGCGACCTAGAGCGGCTGGGCTACGAATACCTGCCGCTGACCTTCAGCCGGCGCCATGGCGATCCAAGTCGCCCGTGGAATCGCTTCAGCATCCGCGTGCGCGACGCGCAGGGGAATCCGCTCCTCAACCACGAGGGCAACTGGCGCGATATTTTCCAGAATTGGGAAGCGCTTTGCCTGAGTCATCCGGAATTCTTTGAGAGCATCGTGGCCAAGTTCGTCGATGCCTCGACCATGGACGGCTACAATCCGTACCGCGTGACCAATGCGGGCCTTGATTGGGAGGTGCCGGACCATGAGGACCCGTGGTCTTCCATCGGCTATTGGGGCGACCACCAGGTCATTTACCTGCTCAAGTTGCTGGAGTGGTCGGAGCGCTTTCATCCCGGCCGGCTCGAGGTCTGGCTCCGCCACGATCTCTTCAGCTACGCCAACGTGCCCTATCGCATCGCCGGTTATCCCGCGATGCGCCGCGATCCCCATGCGACGATTGAATTCGATGCCGGCCTGAATCGCTCCATCGAACAGCTCAGCACCCAGCTCGGATCCGACGCCCGGCTCGTGCAACGCGCCGCGGGCGGCGTGCACCACGTCAATCTCACGGAAAAGCTGCTCGTGCTCGTGCTGACGCGCCTGACCAACTTCGTTCCCGGCGGCGGCGTCTGGATGAACACCCAGCGCCCCGAATGGAACGACGCCAACAATGCCCTCGTCGGCTACGGCGTGTCGATGGTCACGCTGAGCTACGTGCGCCGCATGCTGGTCCACCTCCAGCGCGATCTCCTGCCCTCCCTCGGCGCCGCCCCGGTCGCGATCTCCAGTTCCGTCGCCGGTCTTCTCCGGAGCTTGCAGGTCGCCTTCGATGCGCACCGCCCGCTGCTCGACGCCCCGGCGATCAGCGCGTCGGCCCGGCGCGCCTTGCTCGATGCCGTCGCCACCGCCGGCACCGACTACCGCGCGGAAATTTACCACACCGGTCTCGGCACTCCGTCCGACCTCGCGCCCGCGGAAATCAAGCGCCTGCTGGACACGGCCCTCGGCTTTGTCGACCACACGCTCCGGCTCAACCGTCGCGAGGACGGCTTGTTTCATTCCTACAATCTCCTCGAGTTCACCGAGGAACCGGCCGGCCTGAAGATCCACCACCTCGGGCCGATGCTCGAGGGACAAGTGGCGGTGCTCAGCTCGGGCCTGCTCACTTCATCCGAGGTGATTGATCTTTTGGGCGCCCTGCGCCGCAGTGCGCTGTACCGCGCGGACCAGAACAGTTACCTGCTTTATCCCGACCGCCAGCTGCCCGGATTCCTTGAGCGAAACGTCATTCCGGCCGACGCCCTCGCCGGCTGTCCGCTGTTGCAAGCGCTGGTCGCCGCCGGCGACACCCGGGTGGTCGTGCGCGATGCCGACGGCGCCTTCCGCTTCGCGCCCGACCTCGCCAACAACGCCGCGCTCGTCGAGCGCCTCGCCACCGTGGCGACCGACCCAAAATGGACCGCGCCGGTGGGCACCCATGCGCCGCAGGTCAGCGCCATCTACGAGAACATCTTCAAGCATCGCGCCTTCACCGGGCGCAGCGGTTCGATGTTCGGCTATGAAGGCTTGGGCTGCATCTACTGGCACATGGTGGCCAAACTGCTGCTCGCGGTGCAGGAAAATCTTTTCACCGCGGAAGCCGCCGGCGACCCGCAGGCGGCCCGCCTCGCCGCGCTTTATTATGAGGTGCGCGCCGGGCTCGGCTTCAACAAGACACCCGCGGTCTACGGCGCGTTCCCGACCGATCCTTATTCCCACACCCCCGGACACTCCGGCGCGCAGCAGCCCGGCATGACCGGCCAGGTGAAGGAGGAAATCCTCACCCGCCTCGGCGAATTCGGCGTCAAGATCGCGTACGGCTGCGTCAGCTTTGTCCCCACCCTGCTGAAAGGCGGCGAGTTCCTGACCGCGCCCGGCCAGCTCCCCTGCTTCCGCGACGGCAAAGAAACGGCGCTGGAGTTGCCCGCGGGCTCCCTCGGTTTCACCTTCTGCGGCACGCCCGTGGTCTACCGGCTGAGTCCAAACGCCGCCTCGATCCGGATTCTTCTCGCCGACGGCACGGCGCGCGACCTGCCCGGCCGGAAACTCGATGCCGCCACCAGCGCGCGCCTGTTCGCCCGCGACGGCAGCATCCGCCAACTAACGGTGCAACTCGGTTCCGATTTCCGCGCGTACCAAGCGCCGGCGAAATAATCCGGGCGGGCAGAGAATGCCCCGGGCAAACCCCGGGGCATTGGCGGCAAAGACCATTGATTTTGTGGGAGCGAGCTTGCTCGCGACTTGGGTACGCCAACACAGGATGCCCATTATCTTAAATTCCGCAGAAGAATTGGCCACAAAAAGCACAAAAAACGCAAAAACAGAGAGTGGTATTAGATTGGTCACAGAAAGACATTCACCCGGTGGGTGAGTCTGCACGTGAGCGCATGGGATTGTTCTTTCCTCGGTGTTCTCCGCGACCTCCGCGTTTTAACTGCGGTTTCTAGGATTATTTCTGCTCACATTTGTAGCAGCTTGCTTGCAAGCGATTCAGCAGGTGGTCCGTCCGCGGGCGCTCCAAATCGCCTGCAAGCAGGCTCCTCCATTCCATCCAAGCCGAAGCTGCTTCGGCGTCTCGGACCCACCGCGAATCAACGGCCCCAACCCGGCGGTCCGGCTCAGCTCACGCGCCACTGCACCGACCAACGGACCGTCGCCCCCGGTGCGATCGTGGCGAACTGCCGCCATTTTTCCACCGCGTCCCGCAGTGAGTCGGGCGCGCCACTGGCCGGCTCGAGCGCCACGTGATGAAAGCCGGCGTGACCGCGGTTGAGCCACAGGCCGAGATACGACGCCGCCCGCGCGTCCCATTCCAATTCCAGCCGGTCGCCGGTTCCGGCATTGGCGATCGCCGCCCGCCCGGTCCGCAACGGCCCGGCGAAGCCCTTGACGCAGCCCTGCGGCA
>CAZAOI010000022.1:0-15042 GCA_964486705.1 uncultured Oleiharenicola sp.
CGGCGGCGTGGTCAGTCACGCGGCCCTGAAGGCGAACATGCACCCGGAGACGGCGACGCGCAATTTGAACAGGCCGGACAGGGCCGGGCCTTGTCGTTTGTGGTCCTGCAATTAAGATCGCCTCCTGAAACAGGATCGCGGTTGCGGCCTACAGTTCCACGCGCAGACGGGCGAACGGCTTGAGCTTCAGGGGCCGGTCGAAGTCCTTGTCTGAATGCAACAGCCTGAAATCCATCGCCTCCGCCATGGTCAAAACCAGCAGATCGGGCATGCGCAGGACGATGCCCGCAGGATGCAGGGTGGCGGCGTGGCGGGCCGCGCGCTCCCACAGGTCCGCCGGCGGATCAACCCATCGCACCGCCGCCCGGATGTTATTCAAATGCTCCTTCTCTTCCGGACTGCGAAACCCAACCACCAGTTCCAGCCAGATCATAGGGGCGAGCACCACCTGATGTTCCTGCATCGCGTGCGTCAGCATCCGGAGCCGGGTCGCATCCAGTTTGTTCCGGTAATGGTCGATCCAAACTGAACTATCGACGAGGAGGATTGAGGACATGGTTTTGCTCGTAGGTTCCCTCCAGCTCCTCGTTGGTGGGGAGCTTCGGCAACTTGCCGCCGCCGGCCAGCACCCGCGCCACCGCCTTCTTTCTCAGCAGCTCCCTCAGCGCCAGGTCGATGACCTCGGTCTTGGTCGCCACGCCATACTCCGCCATGGCCGCCTCGACCTTTTTGGCGTCAATATCCAGCGTCATTTTCATGCCATACCAATTAGCCCGTTTCGTATGGCTAGCAAGTCCGGTTTCGTCTGGCCAAACGATCGACCCCTTTCCAGCCAAACCAGGCTCTTCCCCAAAATCCAGTTTCCTGTTGGTAAAGCCCAGCCGATAGGCCAGCACGGTTTTGTCAGGGAATACTGGGAAATTCAAATGGGGTCAGCCCGAATCCATTACTGAAGGCCTGACCCGATTAAAATTCTCGCAACCTGGCCCATGGTTCTGCCGTCTCCACACCTACTCCATGCACCCCTCGTTTCTCCGCAAGTGGCCCGCTGTTTTTGTTCATGGGCTTTGTCTGGCGGCCCTGACCGGCTGCCTGAGCAGCCTGCCCCCGCGGGTCGTCGTCGTGGGAGATGTGACGGAGATGGGAAAGAAGCTCACACCTCCGGACGCCCAGCATCCGATCCACTATTTTCCCTTGGTGGCGGGTTACAAGGAGTTGGGCGCCGTGGTCGCGGGGGAAAAGGTCCCGGAGAAGAACGTGGTCTTGCACACTCTGGCGAAGGAGCTCGCCAAGCGGCACTACCTGGTGATGACCGCCGAGCATCCCCCGGAACAGTTGCTGGTCTTCTGGTGGGGCAGCATGAACCCGCAAATCGAGGACTTCGGTTCCAACGATCCCGCCGACCAGGTGTTTTTCAACGAACGCGAAATGCTGGCCCTCGTGGGTGCCTACAAATCCACGGGGATCGCGCCCTGGCAGTCCGACGACCTGAGGACCGCGGCCCGGGATGATCGTTATTTCATCATCCTGATGGCCTTTGACTTCGCGGCGGCGCGCCAGCGTCAGAAGAAGTTGCTCTGGATGGCGAAGATGAGCACCGAGTCCGTGGGCACCAGTCTGCCGGATGTCATCCCGGCCCTTGTCGCCAGCGGCGGTCCGGCGTTCGGCCGGGATACCCCGCCGAGTTTTGTGGACAGCGGCCAGTCGCTCAAGGAGGGCAGGGTCATCCTCGCACCGCTGGAGATTAAGGAGTATCTTCCGGCCTCCAAGGAGTAGCGATCCCCGGAGCCAACTCCGGAACATTTGGAAAGTGGCGGCGAGATGATCAGCCCCGCTTGATCACCAAATTCCTGCCCGCCTCCTCTCGACGTTGTCATTTAATCGATGACAAGCCGGGCGCCGATTCCGAGCAGCGGCGGCGTCCCCCGTTTGCCCCGGCCGGGAAAGGCCGGTCCCCCGGAAAACTCACGGCGGGGCGGCGGGGCGATCTGAAGGCAATCCATCCCAGTAGGGCTTCAGGTCGGAATCGGTCTGGGCTTGTGCGCTTAGCCCGGGCTCCAAGCGGAGCGCCTCTTGCAGCAATTCCGATACGTCCCGGAGCCGGTCCTGCTGGGCCGCATAGCAGGCTAAATTGAACCAGATCAGCGCGACCGCGGGAAACCGTTGCCGGGCTTCCAGCAAAATCACTTCCGCCTCCGCAATGGATTTTGCGCGGCGCACGACAAACGCGAGGTTGATCCAGTACTGCGGCTCATCGGCGCTCTCCTCGAGGAGCTGCCGGAGGACGGGCTCAGCCAAAGTCCACTGCTCGGCTGCCATATGCAGGTGGGCGCGGAAGAGCACCACCTCCGGTCGGATCTGAAAAGCGGAGGGGATCTCGTGCAGCGCCTCGGCCGCCAGGTCGAATTTATCCAACAAGAGCCAGCCCTGCGCGTGCCCAAAATATTTGGCGAACTTCAGTTGGTCGGTCCGTGAATTTTTCCCCGTCACAGCTCACCCGTAACCGGCCTTTGCCCCCGGGCAACCCGGAAGCGGCGCGCTTCGTCGGGCCAACGTTGGCGGCTTGCTGATTTTTAAGGGAGGCTGCAACCTGCCGGGGCATGTGCGTCCGCTACACTTTGCATAAAACCGATGCCGCGCTGGCCGCGATCGCCCAGGCGCTGGCGCAGAAGCTTGCGCCCCCCGGATGGGTGCAGCCGAAATACAACATCACCCTGACCCACCTTGTGCCCACCGTCGCCACGGGGCCGGAGAGACCGGAGGTGCGCGGCATGCGCTGGGGCCTCGTGCCGTTCTACGAGCCGGACCGGCGCCGGATGCTGCCGAACGCGACCGCCGAGAGAGCGGCGACCTCACCCGCCTTCCGGCAGGCCACCGCGCGGCGCCGGTGCCTCGTGCCGGCGAACGGGTTCTACGAGTGGCAAACCGTGGGCAAACTCAAATTTCCCCACCTGTTCACCCTGAAGGACGAGGAGCCGTTCGCCTTCGCGGGCATCTGGGAGCCCGACCCCGACGAGCAAAAACCGCCGGCCTTTGCGATCCTCACCACCGTGCCGAACGAACTCGTCGCCCCGATCCACGATCGGATGCCGGTCATCCTC
This sequence comes from uncultured Oleiharenicola sp., assembly GCA_964486705.1. Lineage (GTDB taxonomy): Bacteria > Verrucomicrobiota > Verrucomicrobiia > Opitutales > Opitutaceae > Lacunisphaera. The sequence continues at coordinate 3,102 of CAZAOI010000022.1, forward strand.
ACCCGGGAAACCATGCCGCGCTGGCTCGGCCCGGAGCCGCTGCCGGAAGCGGAATATCGCGAGTTGACCCGGCCGCTGGCGGCCGCGCACCTGCAGGAGCGGCCGGTGAGCCGCTTCGTCAACAGCTCGAAAAATGAGGGCCCGCAATGCCTTGAGCCGCCGGAGGAAAGCGCGGCCGAGCCGGACCTGTTTGCGAACGAAGCGTGATTTCTCGCTGCTTTCGAGGGGTGGCGCGCATTGACCCCAATGCGCTGGTTTGAGTGGACGCTTCGGCTGGAGTCCAAGCGGGTGCAAGGGCCTCCAGGCTGAATATTTCACCGTCAGAGCATAGCCGACACACCCCGCCCTGTCGGGCACCCCTCTTGATAGAGGGGACTTTGGCTGCGTTAGTTCGGAATTCCCTCTATCAAGCCGGGATCATGCAATTGAACGCACCTTCCGCTCACGAAAGAAGTGAACTGAAAGGTGGAACCCGGCCTCCGGACGGGTTGGCTCGATGCGCGCAGAAGAAAACGCGTCCGGAGGCCGCGTTCCACCAAAACCAACTGCATCGATCCGGATCAAGAGGGGTGGCGCGCAGCGCCGGGGTGCGTCTCTTCTTTTCGTAATTCTCATTTAGTGGTCAAAATCCCTCTGGGTCGGGAGGTTTGATTTCGTTTGCGACTGGAAGCAGCGAAGGTTCTTGATTTTTCACCCGGGTGGTTATCATCTGATAACCATGACCGAACGTCAGGAAGAAATCCTGTCCTTTGCCCGGGACTACCAGCAGGCCGAGGGCGTGCCGCCCTCGACGCGCGAGGTGGCGCGGAAGTTTGGCTTCAGCCAGCCGGCGGCGGCGAAGCACCTGCAGGCGCTCGCCCGCCAAGGCCGGGTGCAGAAACTGGCGGATGGCAAATGGGGCCTGAGCGCGGCGGAGATCCAGGATCATTTTTCCTTTCCGGTGTACGGCACCATCCCGGCCGGCCTGCCCGCAATGCAGGAACAGGAGCCCGACGAGAAGGTAAACATCGATCCCGCCATCTTCGGCGTGCGCCAACCGCGGCCGGGCTATTTCTGGTTCCTGCGGGTGAAGGGCGACTCCATGACCGGCGCCGCGATTTTTGACGGCGACCTGGTCGCGCTGGTCCGCAAGGAACCGCGGCCAGGCGACATCATCGCCGCCTTGGTCGACGAAACCACCACCACCTTGAAACGATTCGTCCGCGAACGCGGGCGCACGTTGTTGCGGGCCGCAAACCCGCGCTACCCCGACCTCGCGCCCTCACGATTGGAATGCCAGGGCGTGGTGGTCGGGGTGATCCGGCGGCAAGTCGCCTGAACGGCATGCACGCCTGTGTCCCACCCGACCATCGCCGCCCTGCGGTCCCTTGTGGACGCCCGCTTCCCCACGTCCGTGCGGAAGCCGGGCGCGGGCGTGGCCACGGGCGTCCCGGCGATTGACGAGGCCCTCGGCGGCGGACTGCCGGCGGGACAGCTGACGGAGTTGGTTTCGGCGGTCGCGGGCAGCGGCGGCCAGCTCGTGCTGACGCGATTGCTGGTAACCACGCGGGTGGAACGGCAGCGCGTCGCCCTCGTGGATGCGACCGACGGGTTCGCGCCCGAGAGCGTGCCCGATGATGCCTTGCGCCACCTGGTGTGGGTGCGGCCGCAAAAGCTGTCGGAAGCACTGGCGGCCGCGGACGTGCTCGTGCGCGATGGAAATTATGCGGTCGTGGTGCTGGATCTGCGCGGCGTCGAACGGCGTCTGTTGCTGGGCATCCCGAAGAGCCAATGGCACCGGCTGCACCGGGCGGCGGAAAGCCGGCCGGCGGCGGTGCTGGTACAGACAACGGTGAGTCTGGTGCCGGCGGTCCCGTGGCGGCTGATCCTCGACACACCGCAAGGACTGGCGGCGCAGCGGCAGCCACAGGAGAAATTGCTGACCCAGCTCGGCGTGCAACGGATGCGAGGCCACGCATTGCGCGAGGAATTGTCAGGATGAACTACGCCGCGATCATCGTGTCCCTGTTTTCTTCTCCCCCCGGGAGGAGCCTGCTGACAGGCGATTCAGCGCGACTCTCCCAGCTGAACGATCATTTCATCCGCAAAGTGATCGCGGTCGATGGTGGAACCCGGCCTCCGGACGGGTTGGCTTTGGCAAGAGCGGCAAAAACGCGTCCAGAGGCCGCGTTCCACCTCGGTCAATCACCTGATTCGGCGGATCGGGCCCACGGCAGATGAACTACGCCGTGCTCATCGTGCCGGACTTTGCGCTGCACGCTTTGCGGCGGAGCGAACCCGGGCTCGCGGACCAACCGGTGGCGCTTGTGGCCGGCGAAGGCCGGAAAGCCGTGCTGACTGAGATATCGGCAGAGGCGGCGGGCGTGGTCCCGGGGTTTCCGGCCACGATGGCGCTGGCGCGCTGCCCCGGGATTATTTTGCGGACGCGGGACCCGGCGGCAGAAGTCGAGGCGCAGCGGTTGCTCCTGGCGGCAGCCTTCACCCTCTCCCCGCGGGTCGAGGCGACGGCCGCAGGTTGCTGCACGGTGGATCTCCAGGGCGCCGGCGCGGCCGCGACCGAAACCGCGATGCGCTTGCGCGTGGCGGAACTCGCCCGCGCGGGCCTGCCAGCGCAGGCGGGCGCGGCGGCGACTCCCCTCCTCGCCGGCTATGCCGCGCACCGGGCGGACCCGGTGCTCGTCGTCCGCGATCACCGGGAGTTTCTCCGGGAGCTGCCACTCGCCGTCGCGGCACCGACCGCCGATCAGCAGGAAATTTTGCTGGGCTGGGGCTTGAAAACCTTGGGCGACCTGACCGCCCTGCCCAAGGCCGACGTGGGACAACGGCTCGGTGCGAAAGGCGTCGCGCTGTGGGAACGCGCGGCCGGGGAAACGATCCGGGTGCTGCGGCTCGTCGAACCGGCAAAATCATTCGCCGCGGAATGGGTCTACGATAACCCCATCGACACGCTGGAGCCGCTGACGTTCAAGCTGCAGCGTTTCGCGGAGCGCATCGCGCTCGAGTTGCGCGGCGCCGGATGTGTCGCGGAGGCGTTGACCCTCACGCTGCTGCTCGAGGATGAAACCGATTACCGGCGGGCGTTCCGCCTGCCCGAGCCGGGAGCCGATGTCGCCTCCTGGATGCGCGTGCTGCTCTCGCATCTCGAAGCGGTGCGGCTCGCCTCGCATCTGATCGGCGCCCGGCTCGTGGCGACGCCCGCGCGCCCGCCGCAAAAACAGGACGGATTGTTCGACACGGGCCTGCGCGATCCCGCCGCTTTTTGGGAGAACCTCGCCCGCCTTGGCGCCCTGATCGGTGACGACCGCGTCGGCACGCCGGTCAGGACCGACACCCACCGGCCGGATGCGTTTACGCTGGTGAAACCGGCCGACCTCGTGCCGGCACCCGCGGCGGCGCCGGTGCAGGCGGCGCGCGGACTGGTGCTCCGGCGCTTCCGGCCCGCGTGGCCGGCGCAGGTAACCCTCGTGGACGAAAAGCCCGCGGCACTCGCCGGCGAACTCGCGGGCCCCGTGCGCCAACTGGGCGGGCCGTGGCGGACGGACGGCGATTGGTGGCGGGCGGAGGCTTGGGCGGTCGAGACCTGGCAGGTCGAGCTCGAGGACGGCGTCGTTTATCAATTGGCGCGCACCGCCGCCGGCTGGTGCGTCGAGGGAGTCTTCGACTGATGACCTACGTCGAACTTCATGCGCGCAGCGCGTTCTCGTTTTTGCGCGGGGGCTCGCCCCCGGAGGCGCTCGCGGCCGAAGCGGGCCGCTTGCAACTGCCGGCCCTCGCGCTCTGCGACCGCGACGGCGTCTACGGCGCGGTGCGGCTGCACATGGCGGCCAAGGAGGCCGGCTTCCGCGCCCTGGTCGGCTGCGAGCTCACGCTGGACGACGGCGCCGTGGTGCCGCTGCTGGTCGCGACGCAGGCGGGCTACCGGCGGCTGGGCGGATTGTTGACGACGGCGAATCTCCGCGCACCCAAGGGCGAAGGCCGCGTGACGTGGCGGGAACTGGCGGCGGACAACGAGGGCCTGATCGCGCTGACCGGCGACGACGAAGGGCCGGTGCGGCGCGCGTGGCGCGAGCGCGGGACGGCGGCCGCGGCGGACGCAGGCGAAAAGCTGCGGGAAATTTTCGGTCCTGACCGGCTCTTTGTGGAACTGCAGCGCCACCTCGTGCCGGGCGAGGAGGACGAGAATGAATTTCTGGTCGATTGGGCGCGGGCGCACCGCCTGCCGTTGCTCGCCACCAACGGCGTGACCTATGCGATCCCGGCGGCGCGCAACGTGGCGGACGTGTTCACCTGCCTGCGCGAGCATCTCACGCTTGACGCGGCGGGCCGGCGGCTGGCACGCAATCGCGAGCGGCACCTGAAGCCCGCGCGGGAAATGACGGCGCTCTTCGCGGACCTGCCGGAGGCGGTGGCGAACACCGTGAGATTGGCCGAGCGGCTGGAGTTCACGCTCGCGAACCTCGGCTACCGGTTCCCCGACTACGGCGTGCCGGCGAATGAATCCCAGGAATCGTTTCTGCGAAAGATGACCTATTTCGGGGCGCAGCAGCGCTACGGCTCGATCGCGGGCGACGTGCGGAAACAGCTGGAGCGCGAACTGGCGCTCATCGGCAAACTCGGGTTCAGCGGCTATTTTCTCATCGTCTGGGATCTCTGCGCCTTCGCGCGCGAGCGCGGCATTTTGGTGCAAGGCCGCGGCAGCGCCGCCAACAGCGCGGTGTGTTATTCGCTCGGCATCACCGCGGTCGATCCCGTCGGCAGCAAGCTGCTCTTCGAGCGGTTCCTCAGCGAGGGCCGGACCGACTGGCCCGACATCGATCTCGACCTGCCAAGCATGGAGCGGCGCGAGGAGGTGATCCAGGAAGTCTACCGGCGCTACGGCCGGCGCGGGGCGGCGATGACCGCGAATGTCATCACGTTCAAGGGCAAGAGCACCCTGCGCGAGGTTGGCAAGGTGCTGGGTTTCCCCGACGGCGTACTCGATCGGTTCTCGTCGCTCTTTCACGGCGGCGACTACCCGCAGACCATCCAGCTGACCGAGCAGCTGAAAATGGCCGGCGTGACGACCGATCACCCGCGCCTCCCCGCCTTGCTCGACACCTGCCAGCGGGTCTACGGCCTGCCCCGCCACCTGGGCCAGCACTCCGGCGGCATGGTGCTGTGCGCCGGCCCGCTCAACGACTACGTCCCGCTGGAGAACGCGCGGATGCCGGGCCGGAGCGTGCTCCAGTGGGACAAGAGCGACTGCGAGGACATGGGCATCGTGAAGGTGGATCTGCTTGGGCTCGGCATGATGGCGGTGCTGCAGGACACATTGGAGATTTGCGCCCAGCGCGGGCAGCCGGTGGATCTGGCCCGCATCCCCAAGGACGACCCGGCCACCTTCAAGATCATCCAGGAGGCGGACACGGTGGGCCTTTTCCAGATCGAATCGCGCGCCCAGATGGCGACCCTCCCGCGGATGAAGCCCGAGACCTTCTACGATCTGGCCATCGAGGTCGCGATCATCCGGCCCGGACCGATCCAGGGCAATGCCGTGAATCCCTACCTCGCGCGGCGCGCCGGCAAGGAGCCCGTCACGTACCCCGACGAGCGGGCCCGGCCAATTCTCGAACGGACGCTCGGCGTGGTGTTGTTCCAGGAACAGGTGCTCCGGTTGGCGATGGAACTCGGCGGCTTTACGGCGGCGGAGGCGGACGAACTGCGCCGCGCGATCGGCTTCACGCGCTCGCAGGAACGGATGAAGCGGATGACGGAACGCCTCGGCGTGGCGCTGCGGCGCAATGGCGTCACTGCGGCCGCGGCCGAATCCATTCTCCAGTCGCTCGCGTCATTCGCCCTCTATGGGTTTCCGGAGAGCCACGCGATTTCGTTCGCGCTGATCGCCTATGCGTCGGCGTGGCTGAAGGTACACCGGCCGGCGGCGTTTTATGCGGGCCTCCTCAATAACCAGCCGATGGGGTTTTATTCGCCGGCGAGCCTCGTGCAGGACGCGCGGCGGCACAGGATCAAAACCCTGCCGGTCTGCGTGCGTTACTCCGGGCGGCAGTGCGAGGTCGTGGCCGATGACACCATCCGGCTGGGTTTCGCCGCGGTGCGCGGTGTGCGCGCCGCGCCGGTCGCCCAAATGCTGGAGACGCGAAAAAAGCTCCCCTTCACCTCGACGGCGGATTTCCTGCGGCGGACGGATTTCAGCGCGGCAGAACGGCGGGCGCTCGCGAAGGCCGGCGCGCTGAACGCGCTCGCCCAGCACCGGCGGGCCGCCCTGTGGCAGGTGGAGGTGGTCCAGGGGAGCGACGAACTTTTCCGGCTCGTGGCGGAGGACGCACCCGAGCCCACTCTATCTCCGCTGGAAAGGATGACACACTTGGAGCGCCTGCAGGCCGACTACGAGACGCTGGGCCTCACCACCGGGCCGCACCCGATGCGGCTCTTGCGCGAGCGCCTGCCAGACCTCTGGCCGGCGGGCTCGCTGCCGCAGGCGCGGAACGGGGAGCGGCTCAAGATCGGCGGCGCCGTCATCACCCGCCAGCGACCGGGCACCGCCAAGGGATTCTGCTTCATCACGCTCGAGGATGAGACGGGACACGCGAACGCGATCGTCCGGCCCGACCTGTTCGAGGACTGCCGGCTCATCATCAATCTGGAGCCGGCGCTGGTCATCACGGGCCGGGTGCAAAACGAGTCGGGGGTGATTCATCTCATGGCCGAGGAGATCACCGTGCTGCCCGCCGTGGGTTTGCCGGCGCAGGCCAGCCACGATTTCCACTGACCGCCTGGCCGGGCGCGCCCGGACCGCGGGACGCAACGCAACGAAATGATTCCCGCCTTGTCTGCCCGGACGACGCCCCGCACTGTGGCTCGCCCTGTCCGCCGCAGCACCCTTCCGCCATGCGCCTGCGCTTCTACCCCTACACCCTCGAACTCGCCCACGCCTTCACCATCGCCACCAGCTCGCGCACCAGCACGCCGGCGATGATGGTCGAGTTGGAGCAGGACGGCATCGTGGGCTACGGCGAGGCCGCGATGCCACCGTATTTGGGCGAATCGCAGGAGAGCGCGGCCCATTTTTTCGGATTGTTCGACGCCGAATCGATCACGGATCCCTTCCAGCTGGAGGAAATCCTCCCGCGCATCGATGCGCTGGCGCCGGGCAACACCGCGGCCAAGGCCGCCCTCGACATTGCCCTGCACGACTGGATCGGCAAAAAACTCGGCGCCCCCTGGTACCGCCTGTGGGGCCTCGACCCGGCCCGGGCCCCGCTGACTTCGTTCACCATCGGGATCGACACACCCGAGATGGTGCGGCGCAAGACGGCTGAGGCGGAACCCTACCGGATTCTCAAGGTGAAGCTCGGGCGCGACCGCGCCACCGATCAGCAGCTCATCAGCACCATCCGCGAGGTGACGGACAAGCCGATCACGGTCGATGCCAACCAAGGCTGGCGCGACCGCGAGGAGGCGTTGCGCATGAGCGAATGGCTGGCCGCGAGAAATGTCGTCTTCATCGAGCAGCCCATGCCAAAGGAGCAGCCCGACGACACCGCCTGGCTGCGCGAACGCAGCCCGCTGCCGCTCATCGCCGACGAAAGCGTGCAGCGTTTCGCCGATGTGCCGAAGGCGCGCGGCGTCTTTGACGGGATCAACCTCAAGCTCATGAAATGCACCGGCCTGCGCGAGGCGCACAAGATGGTCACGCTCGCCCGCGCCCTCGACCTCAAGGTCATGCTTGGCTGCATGACCGAAACCTCGTGCGCCATCTCCGCGGCCGCGCAGCTCTCCCCGCTCGTCGACTGGGCCGACCTCGACGGCGCGCTGCTGATCAAGAACGACCTCTTCGCTGGCGCCACGATCGTGGACGGCCGGGTGACCATCCCCGACCGGCCGGGCATTGGCATCGTGCCGCGCTGACGTCCGAAGCCCGCGGCCCACAGCCGGAGTCTCCCGACCGCCGGAAAACAATCATCCCTCTCCTCATGCCTTTGTCTCCTCCCACCCTGCGCGAAAAAATCGGTCAGTTGCTGCTGGTCGGCTTCCGCGGCTGTGCGCCCGCCGAATGCGACCCGATCGTCCGCGACCTCCGCGAACATCACGTTGGCAGCATCATCTTGTTCGATCAGGAAATGGCGGGTGGGACGATCGACTCGGGTCCGCGCCGGCGCAACATCGAGTCGCCGGCCCAAGTTCAGGCACTCCTCGCCTATCTCCAGGCCCAGTCCGCGATCCCGCTGCTGGTGGCGATCGATCAGGAGGGCGGGCGCGTCAACCGGTTGAAGCCCAGCTACGGGTTTCCCGAAAGCCTTTCCCACGAGGAATTGGGCCGGCTCGACCACCCGGCGGAGACCTACCGCCACGCGGCCGGGATCGCACAGAACCTCGCCGGACTGGGCTTCAACCTCAACCTCGCCCCGGTTGTCGACCTGGATGCGAATCCCGACAATCCCATCATCAAGGGCAAGGGCCGGAGCTTCGCGGCCGATCCGGAAGCCGTCGCCCGCCACGCCGCCGAGTTCGTCAAGGCGCACCGCGCGCACGGCGTCCTCACCTGCGCGAAACATTTCCCCGGCCACGGCAGCGCGGCCGGCGATACCCACCTCGGGCTCGTCGACGTCACCGCCACCTGGCAAGAGCGGGAGCTTATTCCGTTCCAGCGCCTGATCGCGGCGGGCCTGTGTGATGTGGTCATGAGCGCACATATCATCAATCGCCGGCTCGACGCCGAGCGCCCCGCGACTCTCTCACCGGCGGTCCAGACCGGGCTCCTCCGGGGCCAGCTGGGGTTCACCGGAGTGATCACGAGTGACGACCTGGAAATGCGCGCGATCTCGAGCCACTACGGCCTGGTGGAATCGATTCCCCTCGCGATCGAGGCCGGCATCGACGTGCTGTGCTTCGGCAACAACCTGAGCTACGATCCCGGCATTGCGAGCAAGGCGGCCGCGATTCTGACCGGCGCGGTCGCGTCGGGCCGGATCCCCGAGACGCGCATTGATGAATCGTATCAACGCGTGCTCGCGCTCAAGCGCAAAGCCGGGTTGATTGTCGGCTGATGGCTGCCCCCGTGAAAGCGACCCCCCGCCTGATTTGTTTGGTCACCGCCTTGGCCGGCTGTTGGTTGCTCGCCGGCTGCCAGCACGCGCCGGGCGGGCGCCTGAAACGCAAAGGCGACGAGATCGTGGTCGCCGGACAGCTTTTCCACACCGGCACGCCGGTCGTCACCTGGATGGACCCAGGCGGCTACGATGCCTACCGGGTGGAAAGGCGCTTCAGCCCGATCGAAGAAAGCGACTGGGCCAAAACCCAGCTGGCCGTGAAGGACCTGACGACGCCGAACCGTTATGGCATGCGCCGGGCGCCGCTCTCCCCCGAAGAAGTGGAGCGGTTTCGGGGCGGCGGCTGGGACTTGCCGACGCTGCAGCGCGTCGTGGACCAATTTGTCCTGCACTACGACGTGTGCGGGATCAGCAAGACCTGCTTCAACGTGCTTCACGACCATCGCGGCCTGAGCGTGCATTTCATGTTGGATCTCGACGGCACCCTCTACCAGACGCTCGACCTGAAGGAGCGCGCCTGGCACGCCACCACGTCGAACGATCGCTCGATCGGCATCGAGATCGCCAACATGGGCGCCTATCCGCCCGGCAACGCCGCGCCGCTCGACGAATGGTATCAGCGGGATGCCAAGGGGAAGCCCTTCATCAAGGTGCCGGAACGGTTCGGTGATCCGCTGATCCGCACGAAAGACTTTGTGGGGCGCCCCGCCCGACCCGAGCCGGTGACAGGGGTGGTGCAGGGAGAAAGCCTGGTGCAGTACGATCTCACGCCCCAGCAATATGCTGCGCTCATCCGGCTCACCGCGGCCCTCGCGAAGGTGTTCCCCCAAATCAAACTGGACTATCCGCGCGACGACGCCGGCCGCCTGGTGCCGCACAAACTTTCCGACGAGGAGCTGGTAAAGTATCAAGGCGTCCTCGGGCATTTCCACATCCAGACGAACAAAACCGATCCCGGCCCCGCCCTGCAATGGGACAAGGTGATCGACGGCGCGCGCCGCTTGCAGGAATAGCGGCGGGATAGTTTCGGCCGCCGTCGCGCCGGCGCAATCGCCCAACACCCTACCCGCGTGTCGGGTAGCACTCAGCCGGAATCATCCTTAATTCCGTAGATGAGTTGGCCACAAAGAACGCAAAAATCACAAAAACAGAATGTTGGACCAGGGCGAAACGCTAGGCGCACTCACCTCGCAGGTGAAATCATTCTTATGCCCACAAATCAGGTTTCCTCTCTGTGTTCTTCGCGTCCTCCGCGTTTCAATTGAGTTTTTTAGGATCATGCAATTGAGAAGCGATTCCTCTCGGAAGGCGGTCGTACTAAAAGGTGGTCGCCGATTTCCCAGCCGCCGCGGAGGCGGCGCGTCTGGGCCCGGGTTCGCAGGAGCGAACAACAGACCATATCGGCGACAAGCGTCGGTATGGAAACCGACGCCCACCAAATGCATGATCTCGTATCAGGTGAGTACGACTCCAGAATTTCTCCGCCCGGCAAATTTGTAACGTAATACGTTACAAATTTGCTCAGGTCTTTTTGCCAAAACCCAGTGGGACTTTGATCAGGGCCGTGATGACGAACGACGGGATGCTGGCGACGAGGACCCAGATAAAGAAATTGAGGTAGCCGATTTGATCCTGGAGCCAGCCGGCGGCCATACCGGGGACCATCATGCCGAGAGCCATGAACCCAGTGCAGATCGCATAGTGCGCCGTCTTATGCTCCCCGTCGGCCACCATGATCATGTACATCATATAGGCGGTGAAGCCAAAGCCGTAGCCGAACTGCTCCACCGCCAGTGCGCTCCCGACCAGCAACGCGCTCGTCGGCTGGGCGATCGCCAGCACGACGAACACGATGTTCGGGAGATACATCGTAAAGATCATGGGCCAGAGCAGCCGCCGCAGTCCGTAGCGCGAAATGATGACTCCGCCCACCAGCCCGCCCGCCGTCAGCGCGATGACCCCCACCGTGCCGTAGACGATGCCGACCTGCTGGGTCGTGAGACCGAGTCCGCCGACCTCGCGGCCGTCGAGCAGGAAGGGCGTGACCAACTTGAGCAGTTGCGCCTCGGCAAACCGGTAGAGCAGCAGAAAGCTGACGATCACCTTGATGCCCGGCTTGCGAAAAAACGCCCCGAACACGGCGACAAATCCTGCCGCGAACGGCTGCCCGCGCCCCACCGGACCATCGGCCGCCGGCCGCGGCAGAACGAACCAGTGGTAGACGCCGATGACCGCGAACACCGCGGCGAGCAGGATAAACACCGCGGTCCACGCGACCCGCACGTCACCCGTGATTTCCTGAAGCGAGCCCGCGAGGTAAACCAGGCCGCCCTGCCCGGCGATCATCGCCAGCCGGTAGAACGTGCTGCGGACCCCGACAAACGCAGCCTGCTGGTGCGCGGGCATCGCCAGCAGATAGAAACCGTCGGCGGCGATGTCGTGCGTCGCCGAGCTGAAGGCCATCAGCCAGAAAACGACAAGCGTCAGGCGAAAAAAATCCGGCGCCGGCACGGTCAACGCGACGAGGGCGAACGCCGCTCCGATTAGCAATTGCAGACTCACGATCCAGTAACGCTTGGTCCGGAACAGATCCACCACCGGCGACCAGAGCGGCTTGATGACCCACGGCAGATAGAGCCAGCTCGTATAAAGTGCGATCTCGGTGTTCGAAACCTTGAGGTTCTTGTACATGACGACCGACAGGGTCATCGCGACGACGTACGGAATGCCCTGGCCGAAGTAGAGGGTGGGAATCCAGCGCCAGGGATGGGACGCAGGAACGGGGGTGGTTGGTTCGGGCATAAAATGATCGATTCTTTCTCGTTCTCGTTCTCGTTCTCTTAATCTTTCTCTCGTTTGTTTTGTGGGTTAGGGATGAGTCGGACGGACCA
>CAZAOI010000022.1:15142-19659 GCA_964486705.1 uncultured Oleiharenicola sp.
GAGAACGATGGAGAGGGCTCAGGGCTTCTTTGACGAAACTAGCGGCAGCGTGACGCGCGGACTCTCATTGCCGAGCCGATCCACCGCCGCGACAACAATGGCATTCGCGCCCCGAACTTCGATCTCGGGCTCCGCCGCCGGCTGGACCGAGAAATCCCAGACGAGGCCAGAGCGACGCCAGACAGAAAAATTGGCCGTCGCCTTGCCCGAACCGGGCACGAGCAGAATCCGGCCCCCGCTCTCGCGCCGGGCCTGCGGTGCCGGCGGAAGGGTCCCATCAAGCCACGGCGTGGCCGGCACCAACGTCGCCGCGCTGTAGAGCCCGGCGGACAATTTCCCTGCGAGTCCGCGGCGATCCTGTATGAGCGCCGCCATGCTGAAAAGCACGTGGCCACTCGCCGCGGGACGCAAACGGGTCAGCTCGATCTGTTGCGTGATCTCCGCGGGGACCCAACTCTTGGGCGTGTCGTTGATCGCGCTGGCGAACAAGCCCGGCCAGAGATGGCGTTGTGCGCTGTTCTGGCTAATCCAATAGTCGAGCAGCGGGCCGAAGGCTTGTTCCTTTTGTTTGATCGGCCAGTAGAGTTGCGGCACCAGATAGTCCACCCAGCCGTTCCGCAGCCACAGCTCCACGTCGGCGTAGAGTTTGTCGTATTGGCTGAATCCATTGATTCCCGCCGGACGTCGATCCGGCCGCCCAATTCCGAAGGGGCTGACGCCAAATTGGACCCACGGCTTGAGTTCATGAACCGTGCGGTAGAGTTTTTCGACGAGGTGATTGACGTTTTCCCGGCGCCAGTCCGCGCGGTCTAGCTTGCCGCCTCCGGTGCGGTAGAGTTGCCACGACGTTTCGTCTGGAAAATCCACAAACTGTTTCGCCGCGCCCGGCTTCGCCGGAAGCCCCGCCGGGGCCGGCACGGCGATCGGATACGGGTAGAAATAGTCGTCGAGGTGCACGCCATCGACGTCGTAGCGACGCACGACATCGGCCACCACGTCGAGGGTGCGTCTCGCCGCGAAGGCGTCGCCCGGATCTATCCACCACAACTCGCCGTATTTTTTGACGGAGTCCGGGTGCGTCTTCGCCAGATGGGTCGGGGCGAAAGCGGACTTCGCCTCGTGATGCCGGGCGCGGTAGGGATTGAACCAGGCATGCAGTTCCAGACCGCGGCGATGCGCCTCCTCGATCCAGAGGGCCAGCGGATCATAAAACGGTTCGGGCGCGCGGCCCTGGGCGCCGCTCAGATATTCGCTCCACGGTTCCAGTTCCGACGGGTAGAGCGCGTCGGCGGCCGGACGGACCTGCAAAATGACCGCGTTGAGTTTGAGCGAGCGGGCCCGGTCAAGGATGGCAATCAGTTCGGCGCGCTGTTGTTCAACCGGCAAGCCCGGCTTGCTGGGCCAGTCGATGTTGGCGACCGTCGCCACCCACACGCCGCGGAATTCGCGCGGGGCCGGTGGCGGATTTTCCACGACTGGGGCCGGCGGCGGCGGTGGCGCCACGCAGCCGGCGAGGACCAGAGAGAAAATAACGACGACACAGATAGCGGCGACATTGCGCAGCCGGTAGGGCGAGTCGTCCCCGACGAGCCGGGTCTCGATCGGCTCATCCGGAGGATTCGCCCTACCTGAGGCCACGCATGATGAGAAAATACTTCTCATTCGGATGGTTTAGCCCGCCCCAGCGCCCGGCGCACACTGCCGTCCACCGCGGCGAGGGCCGCCTGCGCGGCCGCCGGGTCAATTTTCCGCAGGATCGAAACGATGGCGACTTTCACCCGGTGCTGGCAGGCCTCGAGGGCGACGCGGGCCGTGGCTTCGTCGGCCCCGGTGGCGCGCATGGTCAGGGCAATCGTGCGCCGGAACAATTTGGCGTTCGTCGGCAGGACGTCGACCATCAGGTTGCCGTGGACCTTGTGGAGCCGGACCATAATGGCGCTGGAAAGCGTGTTGAGGGCAATCTTCTGCGCGGTCCCAGCTTTCAGCCGCGTGCTGCCGGAAATAACCTCGCTGCCGGTGGCGAGCGTGATGCCGATCTCCGCCTCGGTGGTCACGGGCGTGCCGGGATTATTGGCGAGGCCAATCGTCAGCGCGCCGGCGGCCCGCGCCGCTTCCAAGGCGCCGAGCGCGTAGGGCGTCGCGCCGGAGGCGGCGAGCGCGATCAAGACATCCCGTGGCGTCGGCTGGAGGGCCCGCAAATCCGCCGCGCCCTGCGCGCGATCATCCTCCGCGCCTTCGACGGCCTCGAACAGCGCCGCCCGGCCGCCGGCAATCAACGCGAGGGCCCGCTCCTTCGGCCAGCCGAAGGTCGGGAAAAGCTCGACGCTGTCGAGCAGGCCGAGCCGTCCGGAAGTGCCGGCGCCGGCATAGATCAGCCGGCCCCCGGCGGCGATGCGCGGGACGGCCGCCTCGATCGCGCGGACGAGTTGGGCGTTGGCCGCATGCACGACGGACGCCGCCTGAACCTGGTCTTCCGTGAAGGCTCGGACGAGCTCGGCTGTGGCGTAGAGATCGAGATCCAGGTGTTGGTCGCTGGGGGATTCGGTTGAGGACATGGGAAAGGGATTCCTTGGCTTGCGGCGGTCAGGCCCAAGCCGTATTCATGCGGAAGAGATGAACCACGGATTGCACGGAGGCCACGGATCAAGACAGTTGAGCGAGCATTTCACGAATGAAAATCACCTCACTTGATGAGACACTAAGTTTGATTCTGCCAGCAGCTTCGCCGGTCGCAAAATCCATGTTATCCGTGAAATTCGTGGTTCCAAACGCATGAGTGAGGGGGAACTCTTTATCGGCGCGCTCTCGGGTACAAGCATCGACGGCATCGATGTGGCCTTGGTGAGCTTCGCCCCGCAACCGGCGCTGGTCGCATCGCATTTTGTGAGCTACCCGGAAGGACTGCGCCGGGAGCTGCTGGCGCTCTGCGTGCCGGGCGAGAATGAGATCGACCGGCTGGGCCAGGCGGACGTCCAGGTCGGCCGCTGGTTTGCACAGGCCATCAACGAACTGCTCGCGAAAGCCGCGCTGCCGTCGAACGCGATCCGCGCTGTCGGGAGCCACGGCCAGACGATCCGCCACCGGCCTGGTTACGCCCCGCCCTTCACGCTGCAGATCGGCGACCCGAACGTCATCGCGACCGCCACGGGCATTCCGGTCGTCGCCGATTTCCGCCGCAAGGATGTCGCACTCGGCGGCCAGGGCGCGCCGTTGGTGCCGGCCTTTCACGAGGCGATTTTCCGCACGCCCGGCGCCGACCGGGTCGTGGTCAACATCGGCGGCATCGCCAACCTGACCGTGCTGCCCCGCGCGGCGGCGGCTTCGCTCGCGGGTTTCGACACGGGGCCGGGCAACACGTTGCTCGATGCGTGGAGCCGGCGAGTGCTGCGCGAGCCGATGGACCGCGGCGGTGCTTTCGCCGCGCGCGGCCGCGTCGTTCCTCTCCTACTCGAAGCTTTGCGAGCCGATCCGTATTTTGCCAGGCAGCCGCCCAAGAGCACCGGACCCGAGTATTTTTCCATGGCGTGGCTGGAGCGCCACTTGGCCACGGCCGGTCCGCTCGCCGACGCCGATGTCCAGGCCACACTGCTCGCGCTGACGGCCGAAACAATCGCGGACGTCATCCGCGATTTTCCCAGCTTGGACCGTCCGGGGGTCTTTGTCTGCGGCGGAGGCGCGCACAACGACGCGCTCATGCGCGCGCTGCAGGAACGCTTGCCCGACTGCGCGGTGGGCCGGACTGATGCGCTCGGGGTGCCGGCCGACTGGGTGGAAGCGATGGCGTTCGCCTGGCTCGCCCGGCAGCGCTGGCAGGCGCAACCCGGGAACAGCCCGGTCGTCACGGGCGCGACGCGGGCGGCGGTGCTGGGCGGGCTCTGGCTGCCGGGTTGAAAGCAGATTCATCTAGAACGTGTTTGCAAAACGCCTGATTGGGGAGTGACAGGCGTCCCTGCCTGTCGGAATCGTCCATTCCACAGGCACGGAGGCCTGTGGCTACGGTGGAGCGCGGCCTCTGGACGCGCTTCTCCCTGCGGTTCAAGCCAACCCGTCCGGAGGCCGGGTTCCACCATTAACCGCCGGCAGCGGGACCTCGCCGGCGGCCACGCGGTGCAGAAACAGCGCGACGATCTGGGCGCGCGGGGCGATCGTGTCGATGCGGCAATACTCGCGGTCGCTGTGCAACTGGTCGCCAATCGGGCCGAGTCCGTCGAGATTCGGCAGCCCGCCCTCGGTGAGGAAATTTCCGTCGGATCCGCCGCCGCCGTGGGCCCACGTGAAGGGGGCCACGCCGACATCGCGGGCTGCGCGCTGCCACTCGGGGAAAACGACCTCCTCGGCGGGCAGACAAGGCTTGGGCGGGCGGTTGAAGCCACCGGTCAGCTCAAGACGGAAGCCATCGCGCGCGCCGATGAGGCCTGCCAGTTCGTGCAAGCGGGCCAGCAAGGGCGCCTGATCTTCGGGCCGGGTGACACGCACGTCGATCTCGGACTGGGCAAAATGCGGCACGACGTTGGTGG
>CAZAOI010000023.1:0-19518 GCA_964486705.1 uncultured Oleiharenicola sp.
GGGAATCCATAGTAGTGCAGCCCGCCCTCCGCCTGGCCGGTGAATCGATAGTTGGGCACGGCGCCGGGCCATTTCCCCTCGATCGCCCCTTCCACATGCACGCTTGGTGGCTGGGTGAATCGCAGGGTTCCCAGCAAGGGATCGAGCTTGCCCTGAAGCAGCTGCCCACAGACCGCCGCCTCGATATTTGAATTGATATTAAATTCTAACCGATTGGTTCCCCCCCCGGAGTGATCGGCAAAGCGCTTGAAGGAACCGGCGAGCCGCTGGGCTCCGCCGGCGCGGCTGGCGCTCACTTCGAGTCCATGGGTGTAATGCGGGCGCAGGAAAATCAGCGATTGGGCCTGCTCGAAAGCGGCACCGAGTAACACGGGCCCGGTTGCTTCCGCCCGGCCGAAATACTCGCTGCGGGCGGCTTCCCGCCAACGCCCCTGCATGTCCACGTCGGCCTCGGCCGGCGCTGCCGGAAAGGCGAAATGCGCGAGCCAAAATTTCGACCACCAACCGCCATTGAACCAACCCTCGATCTCCATGGGTCGCATCCGCCCCGTAAGCAGCATCCGGTAGTCCGTCGTGGCAAAGTCCATCCAGTACGACCCTCGGGCCGCGTTTTCCCCCATGGTCACCCGGGCCTCGTACGCCAGAAAACGGGTGCCCACAATTTCAATCTGGCCGCGCGCGGCGGTGATGTTCACCCCGCGTGAATCCAGCCGGTCTGCGGCAACTCGGCTGGTCAACCGGTCGAATTTCCAGCCTGGGGACAGGGTGGCCTCAGCGGTGAATGTGATCGGATCGTGAAACAAGAAAAAGGGTGCCGCGCGCGGAGTATGCTTCGTCAAGATCCGCGAGATTAATTTGTGGGAGACGCGGCCCTCAGCCCGGGCGAGGGCGCTTTTCTCCTGCAAGTTGGCCGCGACTTCGCCGGCGATAAACTCGCCATTGATTTGGGCGGCGGCCGTGGCTCGCACCCTCTGGCCTTGGGTCCAGCCGCCCAGATCGACGCGCAACACGGGGCCGAGCACCGGCTCGCCTTCCACGATTAGGGTGCCCGCAGCCACAAGCGCCTCGAACGGCCGGACGGAAATACTTTCGGGAATAATTTCCGCGCTGATAATCGCCCGGACGTTTTCTGCGGTGGATTGATTAAGGTCGCTGGCGCGTTGCGTCGCGGCGTACAGGCGCACGCTGCGCTCGGTTTTTCCGTCCAAGCGCACGAAGCCGGTGACCGCAAGCGGTCCCAATACAATCGGTTGGCTCCAGGGTCGCTCGGCACCCAGGGCGGTGAAGAGCAAAGAGGCGGTATTGCCGACGCCTTCCCGGTTTTCCAAGCGCACCGCCAACGCCGGCCCGTCAAAGGCGGAAAATTGGTTTACTGCCAGTACCAGCCGGCGGCCGGCCTGCAGGAATCGCGCGAGGAACTGTTCGGCGGAGAGCGGCGGCGTGCCAGAGGCATGGGCTGGGCTTTTCACTTCCCCTTGCGCGGTGAACGAAAGGGTGCCGATGTGGCCGGCCAACTGGTCGATACGCCATAGATTTTCGTCATGTCGCACAACCGCGACCAGGTTGCGGATGAGCGGTTCCGTGGTGCCGCTAGGGGATAGCATCGCTGGTAGTTGCAGCGTGGCGCCCTCCAGGCGGATTTCATCCGGCATGGACTGCCCGGCGAGAATGGACCAGAAGCTGCGCCGGAAAAAAACCAACTGGCTGGTCAGCAGCGGCTCCTCGAATTGCGGCGATCGTAGCTGCACCTCCTCCAGCAGGATTTCACCGGTGGGATCAAAACGAGCCCGGCCAAATTTAATCGTCAGGTTGGCCTTCGCCAAGTTGGCCTCCACGCGCCGCAGCACAAAATCCGGCACCGACAGTTCCTTGGCGATGGCCACATAGACGAGCGAGGCCAGGCTGGCGCTCAACCCCAACCAGACCGACCAGCAGGCCAACGTGCCGACACAGGAGCCGCAAAATCGCAGTCCTGCATTGAACCACGACTGTTTGGGAGCGGGCACGTTGAAACCGGCGTTCGGCTATTTCTTGGGAGCCGGATCGATCGGCGCCGGGACCGGCGTGCTGGCAGTCTCTTTTGTCGCCGACGGCGCGGGAATCGGGTTCGGCAGCCCGGGGTCATTTTGCTCCCGATAAGCCAAGGTGAAGAGCGCATCCACCAGTTCCTGCGAAATCTCAAAGACCGCACCGCCGAATTCGGCGGTGCCGGCCAGCTGGGTGTTTCCGCCCAGCCGCTCGGTCAGAAACAAGGTCGACGTGGAAGTTTGCGCCGAGCCATTTCCGCCGGCATAGGCGACTTTAAGATCCAGCCGGTATTTCCAAGGCCGCGGCCCTTGGGGAGTGTCGGCATGATCGGCGATGAAACTGTCGGCGGTGAATCGCTTGGCGCGCAGGGAGTGCAACTGGGTCAAGACGGCGCCAATGGCTTTGCGCCGAGCCTCCGGTTCATTCACCACGACTTGATCCCAGGTGGTCTGAGTCTCGCTCAACTGGCCGCCGTAGATGAGCGCGTTGGAGCCCTCTTCGGTCAGCGTCAGGCCCTGGACAACCGCGCCCTCGGGCAGTTCCCGGAGCAGCCTTTGGCGATAGTACCGGGCAACCACGGGTGCGTCTTCCAGCAGGTCGGGAACAATCTGATAAACGAAAAGGGAGGAGGGGGCGGCGCGGGCGTACGCAATATCTTTTTTATCCGGCGACACGCCGATTTGCAGGGCCAGCATCGAGGGATCGGTGCCGCGGGGGCCACCACCGGTATTAAGCGCGAGGGTGATTTCGCGCTCCGGTCGGTTAAAGCCGTATTTTTCCAGGAGATCGGCGGAAGGTGCGTCGCTCAGAAACTTGGTCGCGGAGAGCCGGAAGATTTTCTGGAGGAGTTCCTCGACCAACGGGGAATCAGCGGGGCCCGTCTGGGGCGCTTGTCCGGTCATGCGCACGACCACCTGCCAGGCGGCGGTCCCAGTGGCGGCTTCGAGGCGCTGGAGGGCCACCTCGGGTTGGCCGGGTGCGGAGAGAACCACTGCGGTGACGGTCCGCGGATCAAAGTCGATGACATGGGGATCGCGTAACTCGTCCTGCGCATTGCGGAGCAGATCGAGCAAACTCTGCGCGAAGGGCATGGTGAAAATCACGGACTTGTCCTCAATCTTGGCGTAGTACTCGTCGGGGCCGGCCCGCCCCCCCAGCAGCAGTGTTTCCCGGCGGGCGTTGCCCTCCAGCGTGACCTGCAGGATCGGGGCGTTGAGGCCCGTGCGCTCGAGGTCGGCGCTCGCGGGCTCGAGGAAGTTTTTTGCGGTCAGGGCATTCAGCCGGTTGATCGTCACCTCGACGTCGCTCTTCGTGGCCCGCGCCAGAATCGGGGTCTCAAAGGTCCAGCGGGCGCCGGCCTTGCGACTGAGGCGGACTTTGAGATTGGGGGATTGGACATTGAGCGAGCGGACCTCAAACACCGGCACGGTAAAGATCGACTCGGCCCGGAGCGCATCGAGAGGCAAGCCGAGGCTGTCGGCGAGACTGCGGCCGACCACGTGGATCCGGGTTCCATCGGGCGATAGCAGGTAGAGCCGGTTGCCAATCTTGGTGTCGTCACCGATCTTGCAGGTGTAAGTCCGGCCGGCGGAGGTGAAGGTGAGGGTGATCGCCGGTTCATCGAGTCCGTAGTCGGCGAGCGTTTGCCCGCTCTTGGCGAGGTCGGCTACCGAGAAGCTCGTTTGGTGCTCGAGGAACTGGAGTTCGTTGATTACTCGGGCCACGGCATTCTTGTTGGCGGGCCAATCGTAGGGCTTGGTGAGCGACCACGTCTCCCCGTGCCGCTCGAGTTTCAGCGCTCCGCCGCCGCGACTGGTGCGGGTGATGGAATCGATCGCGGCGACCTCGGGGCCGTACACGTGTTTGCCGTTCGCGTCGGGCAGCTTCATCTTCTCATACTGGAAAATATAGAAGAGGAGGACGACGTTGAGGAAGAGGAGGACGACGGTGACTTTGGAGCGCATGGGCGGGCGGCAGCGGAGGTTAATTGCGACGGGTCCAATAGACGGCCAGGCCCAGCAGCGCGACGACGCCGGGCACGACCAGCAACAGACCGAGGCGGAGGCGGGTGAGCTCCTCCTGATTGAGCGCGAGCTGGAAGCGTTGGATCGGACGGGCCGGGATGTTGAGCTGAATGTCGCGGTCCACGGTCCAGTTTACCGTGCCGAGGAAAAGGTTCAGATTTCCCACGTTGATCAGGCGGTTGTTCGTGACGAGGTCGGCCGTGCCGAAGACCGCGAGGCGACCACCGCGCACACTGAGAGGAAGATTGGCGGGTTTGACGCGCTCCGAAATAACAAAGACGCCCAGGCCGTTCTTGGTGTTGCGAAGATCTACGCCCGGGGTGTATTCGGGCGGCATTCGCAGCCGGTAGCCGGTCTCGCCCCAAGCGGTCGGGCTGGTCGCAACCAGCGTCTTGACATCGAGCCCGTCGTCGGCGGCGCGGCCGATATCTTCGCTGACGGAGCGGGCGGGGCCGATCAGCAGGGGCTGTTCGAAGTTGATGAGATTTTGAGTGATCGGGTGCGCCCGGAAATGGCGCAGGTAGAGATCGCCGTTGCCGGTGAGATTCTCAATGTTGGTGTCATAGAGGAGATTGTCGTAGACGATCACTCCCCAGTCGAAGAGAAGATTTTCCAGGCCGTGGGCGCGGCCGGGGTCGAGCAACAGGACGACCCGGCCGGCCCGGGTTTGGAGGAAATTGCGCAACAGCTCCTCCTCGAACGGCTGGAAGCGGCCTTGGGGCGAGGCGATCAGCAGCAGCGCGGCATCGTCCGGGATTTTACGGCTGAGGGTGAAGTCGATGACGGCGAGATCGAAGTTCCGCTGCCGAAGCTCATCGCGGAGCTGGGAGAGACCGCGCGCACCGTCGACATCGTCGGGCCGCATTTCCCCGTGGCCGGCGACGAAATAGATCTTTTTCTTTTCAGGGCTGGAGACGTCGAGGACTCCGGCGGTCAGCGCCGCCTCGCCGAGGAACGATTCCTTGCGGCGTTCCTTGACGTTGACGCGGTAAAACTCGCCGACGGTCATCACCCGGCGGCGGCCGTCACATTCAAGCACGACGACATTTGGCAGATCGAGCTTGAGCTCCTCCGCCCGGCGGCGGTTCTGGTAGACATTGAGGTACTCAACGTGCACGGACCCTTTGGCGTTGTGGCGGGTGAAGTAGGTGTATTCGCGCAACAGGCCGCTGACGTCGCGAAAAGTTTGCGCTAACTCTTCGTTGTCCCCGTCCTCCGTGAGCGTGATCGTGATTTTCACGTTCCGTTCGAGCCGCTCCAAGTAGGATTTGGTCTCGGCGGAGAGCGAGTGCCGGCGGTTCTGGCTGAGATCGAACCGCCAGGCGTGGTTCAACGCGATGTAGTTGAGGCCGCCGATCAGGGTGAGGAACAGCGTCGCCTGGAGCAACAGGTTGAGCAGGCGGATCCAGCGGGCGGCACGAAAGCTGTCAGCGAAGTTCATGCGTTAGCCGTTCAGAATCTTGGCTTCGACCCCGAGGATGCTGAAGATGAGGGCCAGGATCGTGCCGGTAAGATAGAAGAAAATCTGGCGCGTATCGACCACGCCATGGGTGAAATCCTCCACGTGACTGAAGATCTGCAACGAATCCACGGTCGCCTTCACCGACTGCAGCCCCGAGGTGTTCAGCACACTGACTTCGCCGAGGAAGCGCAGGCCGAAGATCAGGCTGAAGAGAATGGTGAAACTGAGGATGGCCGCGACCTCATAGCTTCGGGTCAGCGAGCTGGCCAGCACGCCGACCGCGACAAAGAGCAGGCCGCTGACGGCGATGAACAGGTAGCCGCCAATCAGCGGCCCGGAGTCGAGGTAGCGCACATCGCGCGCATAGATCTGCAGGATATAATGAAAGCCGAGCGTCGAGCCCCAGAGCAGCAGGTAGAATAAGTAGGCCGCGGAAAATTTTCCCAGCACGACCTCCGCCGTGCTGACCGGAGTGGTGAGCAGCGTTTCCAGTGTTCCCATGCGGCGCTCCTCGGCAAAGGACTTCATGGTCAGTGCCGGCACCATGAAAAAGACTGGAATCCAAAAAGACTGGAAAAACACGACGGCCGGCGGTGCTTCCTGCGGGGCCTTGGTATACAAGTCGAGAATGACGGTGAACAGGCCGCCCATGACCAGCAGAAATAACACGGCGGCGACGTAGGTGATCGGACTATAAAGCAGGGCGCGGATCTCTTGGGAGAGGATGGTCGGATAGTGGCGCATAGGGATCAGACTTTGGGCAGAGGGGCGCGGCTGTCGCCTTTGGCGGTTTGTTGGTCCGGCAGCCGCGCGTCCCAACTGCGGCGGGTGGCGGCCAGAAAAACGTCTTCCAACGAAGGCTGGCTGCGGCGGAGCGAGCGCACGCGATAGCCGAGGGGCGGCAGGGCTTGAAGGATCTTCTCCCCCACGTCGCCGTCCGCCTCGGTGGTAAGGGTGGCGATGCAAAAGCCGTCGGGTTCGCAGTCGTCGACCGTGGCGACCTTGAGGGTGGGCTCGATGGCGGGCAGGTGGGCGGGCAGTGCGTCAGTGTCGCCGGCTAGCTCCACCCGGTAGCTGGTGGAGCCAAAAATCTCGTGGCGGAGGTCGGCGGGCGAACCCTCGGCGACGATCCGGCCGCTGTTGATGATGAGCACCCGGTCGCAGGTGGCCTCGATCTCGGGCAAGATGTGGCTGGAGATTATCACGCTCATCCGGCCGCGCAGGCTGGCGATGAGGTCACGCACGATGATGATCTGGTGGGGATCAAGCCCGATGGTGGGCTCGTCCATGATGATCACCGCAGGCTCGGCGAGGATCGCCTCGGCGATGCCCACCCGTTGCTTGTTGCCCTTGGAAAGCTGGCCGAGGATGCGATGCCGATTGCGCTTGAGGTCGCAGAGCTCAAGAACCTCGTCGATGCGCGTCCGCAGCTTGGCGCGGGGCATTTCCTTCAACCGGCCGCGAAACCAGAGATATTCCGACACGCGCATGTTTTCCGGCAGCGGATTGTTCTCGGGCATATAACCGACGTGCCGTTTGGTTTCCTCCGGTTGGCTGGCGACCGGCAGTCCGCAGATGCGGACCGAGCCCGACGTGGCGGGCAGATAGCCCGTTAGGATCCGCATCGTCGTGCTCTTGCCGGCACCGTTCGGCCCGAGCAGGCCGATAATCTCGCCGCGCTTCACGGTAAAGCTCAGGTCGTTCACCGCGGTGAGCGAGCCGTAGCTTTTTTTGAGGTGGGAGACCTCGATGGTGATGTCGGGAATTTCGGCCATGCGGGCGATCGGGGGAGCGCGGGGCTATTTACACGGGGAATCCGTGCCGCGGGCAAGCTTGCTCATCGGCAATCAGACCGCGGGGACCGCATCCTTTCCTAGCGTGACCTCCCCGGCGCGAAAACGTTCCGAGCGGCCGGAACTGAGGCGCACCACCAGCGAGCCCTCGTTGTCGATGCCGGTGGCCAGTCCGGTGACCGTACGGGTGCCTTGGACGATCGTCACCGGTTGGCCCCGCAGGACATCGTAGCGGGCCCACAAGTCCGCGAACTTATTCTGGTAGCCGCCATCGATAAACTGGCCGTAGGCGGCCCCGACCCGCCCGATCAGAGCGGAGGCGAACCGGTTGAGGTCCACCGGGGCCCCGGTGGCTTCGGCCAGGGTCGTCGCGGTGCGCTGCAATTCGCGGGGAAAATCCTGTATCCGGCCGTTGAGGTTCAGCCCCAGCCCGAACACGAGTTCGTGAATTTGGTCGGCGTCGATGCGGGCCTCGGTGAGCATGCCGCCGGCCTTGCGGCCCCCAATCAGGAGGTCGTTGGGCCACTTGAGGCCGGGCTTGAGTTTGCAGAAATTGGTGACGAGTTCGCAGATGTTGAGCCCCATCCACAGAGTGAAATCGTACATCCGGGCGGGCTCGAGTTGCGGTCGGAACACAAACGTGGAGTAAAGATTGCCGGAGGCGGGGCTGTACCAGGCACGCCCGCGCCGACCCCGGCCGTGGGTCTGCGCCCGGGCCAAAATCACCAGCGGCACTGCGCACCCCGCCGCGAGTTGGCGCTCGGCCTCGCTGTTGGTGCTATCCACCTCGTCCAGACAGATAAGCTTTGGCGGCCGCGAGCGTTTGGCCAAATGGGCGTGAACCAAAGCCGGATGCAGGAGCTCCGGCGTCTTGACCAACTGGTAGCCGCGACCGCGCACCGCCTCGAACCCGAAGCCTTGCTGCGTGAGCTTTTGCAGCTGCATCCAAACGGTCGCGCGGGAGATGCCGAGTGACTGGGCCAGCTGCGTGCCCGAAACGTACCCCTTGGGGACGGCCAATAATTCGCGCAGGATGGTGACTTCAGTGAGGGGCATGGCGAGCGATCGTCGGAATCGCGATCGCGGAAAAATTCAGCAAAGCACAGAAGCGCCGACGGGCCAACGTCATTTGCAGCGATTCCTCCGGGGGTGCGCGACCACGCGCTTCACCCCGAAATTTCAGGCTTCGTTCCGCGGACCACCGATGCGGAACGATTGGAGTTGAGCCCTTATTCCGCTCAACTCAACGGACTGCGCTCGGCCTAGGGCTTGGCCGCCGCATCGCGCAGCGCTTTGGCCTGCACGGGGTCGATCTGCTCGACGACTTTGGCCATCCGGGCCACGTCACTGGAGAATTGTTCCCGCTTCTCCCGCTCATACTCCTCGCGGGCGCGGGCCGCGGCCGAAGTGCCAAACAGCGGCAGGGTGTACTTGTTGAGAAAATTGCGGTCGAAGGAGCTGAGCTTTTCCTTGGCCAGTTGGTCGTTGAACGCCTTGGGCGTCATCATCACGTCATCGCCGAGGCGCGGGCGCTTCTTCTGCGTGATCGTGATCTTGGGCAGTTCCAACACGTCGGTCGTGGCGCCGACGGCCGGATTCTCTGAAGCCGGGGCCGGGTCTTTTTCCGTCTTGTCGGTCAGGAGCTGCGCCATGCCGGGCGAAAGCTTGTCGAGCCCTTCTGCCGACGGTTTGGCGGGTTGGGCGGCGGCGGGGCCCGATTGCGCCAATCCCGGCTGGGTGAGGGCAACGAGCAGCACGAGAAGTCCGGCGGTTTTCATCAGGTCTCGAACAAGGAAACTTAATCCAAAGCGAAAATATTTCCAGCAAAAGATCTCCGGGGCAAGCTCCGGTGATCTTTCCGCCGGTGTTTTTTTGCCAACGGCCCCAGCTTAACCCGGATGCTTCAGCTTTTGACCGGAATCCGTTCGCGATCCGCCGGATTTTGAGCGGGGCGCGGTCTCGGGCGCGTGCGATCGAGGAACGTATAGAGCGTGTTCAGGTCCGTCGTGCGAATGGCGCCAATTTCTTCCAAGGTCGTGGAGTAGGATTCGGCGGCGCGCCCGCCGGCGATGACGCAAACTTGCTTCGGCAAAAGGGTCCGGAGGGATCTGAGTTCAGCGGGGAGAGTGGCGTCGTCTCCGGGATAGACGATGCTCAAGGCGACGGCGGCGACGTCGTGCTGGACGGCGGCACGGGCGATTTCGGGTGCGGGAAGATTCGAGCCGAGGTACGTGATGGCCCAGCCCATGTTGCGAGCAGCTGCGGCGACAATGGCTGCGCCGAGTTCATGCAATTGACCGGCGGGCGTGACGACGAGTAGTCGGGGGGCGCCGGCGTCCTCGGCAAACGGCCGGGAGTTCCTCAATAAATAGCCGCGAATGGTGGCGGTGGCGAAATGTTCGTGCGTCGCGGTCATGGCGCCTTCCTGCCAGAGGAGCCCGATCCGGTGGGCGAGGGGGCCAATCAGATTTTGCAGAAGCCCGTGCTGACCAAACGTGACCGAAGCCCGATCGAGGATTTGCACGAGGGCGCCGTCGTCAAGATCCCTGACGGCTTGCAATGCGGCGTCGGTGGGGTCGGCGGCTGGCGGCTGCGGCTTTTTTTTGGCGAGAACGTCCGGGGCTCTTTCCCGTAGCAGGCGCTGTAGTCTTTCGTTAGCGAGATGGGCGATTTCTCCAATCCGATGGCCGGTTTGGCTGGCAGCGGAAAGGAGTCCAAGCCGCTCAACCTCCGCGGCGGAAAAACGCCGCCGGTTCGACTCGCTGCGGTTTGGCGAGACCGCAGCGTAGCGTTTCTCCCAGACCCGAATCACATGGACGCTGAGGCCGGTCTTTTTTGCGGCGAGCGCGATCGAGTAATAGACTTCGGCCATATGTTGGCTATCTTCGGCAGGTACGGGCAGTTTGTCGAACATTTGTCGAAAAATGATTTTCTTCTTTTAATTATTATCATTGTGTTGTTTACGATACATTCCGTGACTCTATTTAGAATTGACGAGCTCTTGACGCGGCTAAAAATATAGACATAAGCTAGACGCCATTAATACACCAAGCACAACTCGCCGTGGGGAAGTATCCGAAAAGCTTGCTCGGAGTCGGACGCTTGCGGCGCAAAGTCCAGCGGCCGCGGGGAGCCCTTCGCTCCCTGCGTTGCGGGCAAATCGTTTGAATGCGGGGCGATTGAAAATTGCGGCGGCGTTGGCCCGATGGTTCGACGCCGACTACTGCCCGGAGGGAAGGGAGGCGTTGCGTCAAGAGGAGGACCGGGTGGATTGGGTGCGCTGCATCCCGTTCATCATTCTGCATGCTGGTTGTCTCGGCGTGTTTTTCGTGGGCTGGAGCTGGGTCGCAGTTGCGGTGGCGATCGGGCTGTATTTCGTGCGGATGTTCGCCGTGACGGGAATCTACCACCGTTATTTTTCGCACAAGACCTACGCCACTTCCCGTTTCGGCCAGCTGTTCCTCGCTCTCTGGGGCGGAACGGCGGTGCAGCGGGGGCCTTTGTGGTGGGCTTACCATCACCGGCATCACCACCAACATTCCGACGAGAACGACGACACGCACTCTCCGCACGTGCACGGCTTTTGGTGGTCGCACATCGGCTGGATCACAAGCCGGCGTAATTTTCCGACCGACTACAGCAAGGTGCCCGATTTGAGGAAATTCCCCGAACTGGTCTTTCTGAACCGGTTCGACGTTCTTGTGCCGGTGGCGTTTGCCTTTTCGATCTTCGGCGCCGGTTGGATCCTCGAGGTCGCGGCACCCCAACTCGGCACGAATGCCTGGCAGTTGCTGGTCTGGGGCTTTTTCATCAGCACCACCTTTCTCTTTCACGGCACATCCTGCATCAATTCCATGGCCCACCTGATGGGCGCCCGGAGGTTCAAGACGGACGACGATTCGCGGAACAGTTTTCTCCTCACGCTGATCACCCTCGGCGAGGGCTGGCATAACAATCATCACCGCTACCAGAGCTCGACGCGCAATGGTTTTTACTGGTGGGAAGTGGACCCGACCTATTACGGACTGAAGATGCTCTCCTGGACCGGCCTGATCTGGGGGCTCAAAGCGGTGCCCGCGTCAGTGCTGCGAGAAGGCCGGATTGCCGACCGCAGCGGGCTCGACGCGGATTGGGCTGGGCCGCAGGTGCGTCCCGGGCTCGATTCCACCCCGGGATCAGTCCCGGCGAGAACGGACGGGAATCAAGAACAGCGGCGGAGGGCTTCGTGAAGTCACTTGCGATCATCGGCACGGGGATCGCCGGCATGGGCTGCGCGCATTTCTTGCATCGCGACTACGAGCTGACTTTGTTTGAGCAGGACGACCATGTCGGTGGGCATTCGAACACGGTGGTGACGCCCGAGCCCGGCACCGGGCGCGAACTCCCGATCGACACGGGATTCATGGTCTTCAACCGGGTGACCTATCCGCTGCTGTGCCGTTTGTTTGATCACTTGGGCGTGCCGATGAAAACCACGGACATGTCCTTCAGCGTGCGCGATCACGAGAGCGGTCTCGAGTGGTGCGGCTCCTCGCTCAACCATCTTTTTGCCCAGCGTCGCAACCTCCTTAACCTGCGATTTCTTCGGATGCTGGCCGAGGTGAATCGCTTCAACCGGGAAGCCGTCGAGGCGCTGCATGATCCCCGTCTCCTGGAGTTGACGCTGCGGGATTACGTCCGGTCGCGCGGTCACGGGCGGGATTTCGTGAATCTCTATCTTGTGCCGATGAGCTCGGCGGTCTGGAGCACATCGCCGGATCAGATGATGGATTTTCCCGCCAAGGCCCTGCTACGCTTTTTCCACAATCACGGCTTCCTCGGCTTGAACACCCAACACCAATGGTGGACGGTGGACGGCGGTTCGCGCGAGTACGTGCGGCGCCTGACCGCCCCCTGGGAAAACCGGATCCTCGAGGACAGCGGCGTGTACCGGGTCCGCCGGGTCGCCGGCCGGGTGGTCGTCATCACGAACGACGGCGCGCACCGGGAGTTCGACGAAGTGATTTTCGCGACCCACGCCGACCAAGCCTTGGAATTACTGGATGATCCGACGGACCGCGAGACCCGGCTGCTGGGCAATTTCAAGTATCAGGAAAACACGGCCACGCTGCACACCGATCCGTCGGTCATGCCCAAGACGAGGCGCGCCTGGGCCAGCTGGAACTACGAACTGGCCCGCTCGGCCGACGGGCAACTTTCCCCGGCGACGCATTATTGGATGAACCGTTTGCAGGGGGTGTCCGAACGCGAATCCTACTTTGTTTCCATCAACCGGCCGGAGGCGATCGATCCCCACCGGGTGATTCGGCGGATCAACTGCACCCATCCGCTCTTCAGTCTGGGTGCGATCCGCGCCCAGGCGGAGCTTCCGGCACTGAATGAAGAGGCGCGCGGCCGCTCCGGGACTTACTTTGCCGGCAGCTACTTTCGATCCGGCTTTCACGAGGACGCCTTTATGAGTGCGGTCAAGCTGAGCGAAATGCTGCTCGGGCGTGATCCGTGGGGCGAGACCGGGGAAACGGGGGCGCCCGAATCGATCGGTGTCGCCGGTGGAGGGAATGGCTGATGCGCTCCCGGCTTTATGAGTGTGGGGTGATGCACCACCGGTTCTCTCCGCAGGAGCACCAATTCAGCTACCGGATCTTCATGCTGGCGTTGGACCTCGACGAACTCGCGGACGTCCAGCGCCGCTTCCGGCTGTTCTCGGTCAATCGCGGCAATCTCTTTTCCTTTCGCGAAGCGGATTTCATGCGCGTGGATGAGCCGGTGCACAATCCCACGGCCGACGCGTTGGCCCCCCGGGTGTCGGCGGTCAGTTCGCTTAAGGCCCGGGTGCTGGCCGCCTTGGAGGCGCAGGGTCTGGACTTGGCGGTGGCGCGGGTGGAATTGGTGACGATGCCGCGGATTCTCGGCTACCAATTCAACCCGGTTTCGTTCTATTTCTGCTACGATGCGGCGGGCCGTCCCCGGGCCGCCCTCGCGGAGGTGACCAATACTTTCCGGGAGATGAAGGTTTACCTCCTCGGCGAAAAAACCTGGGCGGACGGGGCCTTCCGGCTGCGCGTGCCGAAGGAATTTTATGTGTCGCCGTTCTCCGATGTGGATGTGGCGTTCGATTTCACGCTCAAGCCCGCGGGCGATCGGCTCGCCGTGCAGATCGATGACTACACCGGGGGCGAGCGGACCCTGACCAGCGCGCTGCACGGTTCGGCCGAACCGTTGCGCGACCGCCGGCTCGCCTGGTTTCTCCTGAAATACCCGCTGCTGACCCTGCTCGTTGTGGCTCGCATCCATTGGCATGCGTTTCGCCTCTACCTGAAAGGGGTTCCGTCCTATGGCAAAGCCGCCCGCGCGGAGCAGCAGCGCAATCTTATCCGGCCCCATTCTTCGCTCACCACCGTCAAACCCTCCGACGCATGAATCCATCCGAGTCCGTTCAATCCGTTCCCACACTGGCTTCCTATCGCGGATCCGCTCCTGCGCCCGCGGCCTTTCCCTCGCTGAGCACTGGCGGCCCCCAATCGACTCCCGGCCCCGGCCCGCAGCCCGCCCGGGCCGGTCTGTACGAGAAAATCTTTCTGCGGGTGCTGGCGCCGATGCAGAAAGGTCACCTCGTCATCGCCCTGCCGGACGGCCGGCGCCTCGAATACGGCCGCGCCTCGGGCGAGTCGACCGTCCCGCTTCCGACTGGGATCACCGGCTCCGCCGCCATCGTGGTCCGCGACTTGGGCTTTTTCCGGCAATGCGTTCTGGCCGGTGACATTGGTTTCTCCGAAGCTTACATGGACGGGAGCTGGGACACGCCCGATCTCCGCGCGGTGATTGCGTGGTTTCTCCTCAACGTGGACAACGCACCCACCCTCTCGGGCTCGGCCCGGAAGCGGGCGCAGGGCTGGCTGCTCAACGTGATGCATCTTTCGAATCGGCTCGGGCACGTCCTCCGGCCGAATTCCCGCGCGAGCTCACGGCGGAACATCAGCGCGCATTACGATCTCTCCAATGAGTTCTTCGCGTTGATGCTCGACCCTTCGATGATGTATTCGAGCGCCAAGTGGACCGGGGGCAATCAGTCGCTTGAGGAGGCCCAGCACGAGAAGAACGAGGCGCTCTGCCGGATGCTGCGTTTGCAGGCCGGTGATCACGTGCTCGAGATCGGCACGGGCTGGGGAGGGTGGGCCTTGCACGCGGCGCGGCATCACGGGTGCCGGATCACGACGCTGACGAATTCAACGCAGCAACATGCCCTCGCCGTGCAGCGCATTCAGCGGGCCGACCTGACCCATCGGGTCGAGGTGCGACTGATGGACTTTCGTGATATCGCCGGCCAGTTCGACAAGATCGTGTCGATCGAGATGATGGAGGCGCTCGGCCATCGCTATCTCTCAGATTTTTGCGCCGTCATCGACCGCGCGCTCAAACCCGACGGACTGGTGGCGTTGCAGTTTATCACCTGCCCGGATGCGCGCTACCGCGAGTTCCGGCGCGGGGTTGATTTCATTCAGAAGCACATTTTCCCCGGGTCGTTGCTGCTCTCGCTGAACCGCGTGAACGACCTGCTCGCCCGCCACGGCGGTTTCGTGACCCATGAGGTGTCGGATCTCGGGCGGGATTACGCGCGCACGTTGCAGGTCTGGCAGCAGAACTTCCGGCGGAACCTCGCCGGGGTGAAGGCGCTCGGCATGGACGAACGGTTCATCCGCAAGTGGAGCTACTACCTCGACTATTGCGGGGCGGCTTTTGCGATGCGCAACATCTCCGTGGTGCAGACCCTGCACACCCGGGCCAACAATCTTGCGTTCTAGCCCGCCCTCCCCATGACGCTCCTCGATTCTCTTTCCGGCCGGAGGCCCCAGCCATGATCTGGTTTCTCCGCGTTCTCTTCGCCGTCGTGATCGGGTCGATGCTCTGGGTGACGTCCTGGGCCAGCGGCCAGTGCGCGTTGTTTGCCATTCCCCGGGAGGTTTTCACCCACCCGTGGTTCATCGCCACGCTCTTCGACGCGTATTGGGGCTTCCTCACCTTTTATGTTTGGGTCGCTTGGAAGGAACGAGCGCTCGCCGCCCGGATTCTCTGGTTCCTGGCGATTATCCTCCTCGGGAACCTGGCCATGGCCGCCTATCTGCTCCGCGAACTCTTCGCGGTGGACTCGTCGGCCGGCCTGGATCGCGTCATCACCCAACGGAACGTCGGGCACCTGGTGCTGCCTTCAGTCCTTACCGTTCTTTCCCTGGCGGTCTATTGGCTCGCATGGCCGAGGTGAGCCCAATGTTGCCCGACGCCTCCCTCTCCGAACGCGGTCCGGCGGGGCGACCCGGTTTCTTCCGCCGGCGGCTGGCCGGGCCGATCGGCGTGCTTCTCCAGCAGGGTTTGAGCCCCGAGCAGGTCTCCCGCACCCTCGCGGTCGGGACCGTTTGTTCGCTGTTTCCATTCTTGGGCGCGACCACAACGCTGAATTTCCTCGTCGGCTGGCGGCTGCGGATGAACCAGCCGATTCTGCAGACGCTCAACCTCGTGCTGGGTCCGGTGCAATTAGTGCTGATCCTCGGTTATGTGCGGGTGGGCGAGTGGGTGTGGCGGGCGCAGGGCGAACCCCTCACGGTCGCGGGCATGGTGCGCGCTTTCTCCGAGATGTCCTTCACCGATTTTCTCGTGCGCTTCGGCCAGGCCGGCGGACATGCGTTCACGGCGTGGGTGCTCACAGCGCCATTGCTCGCGGGCCTCGTTTACCTCGGCGTGCGGCCGCTCGTGCGCAAGCTCCGGGTGCTCCCAGGCGAGGCCGGGAGGGTTTCAACATGAGCCTGGGAATGCTCATTCTCTGCGCCGTGCTCGGGATGAGCCTGCTCTTTGGGCTCGTCTTTCTGCTCGCCCGGCGGATCGACAATTACGGCATCGTGGACGTTGCGTGGAGCTATGCCTTCGGCGTGCTCGCGCTTTTCGCCGCCGCGTGCGGCGCCGGCTGGGCCCCGCGGCGGTGGTTGCTGGCCGCATTGGTGGTGGCTTGGAGCACTCGCCTCGGCACCCACCTCTACCGGCGCGTGATGGGCCATCACCCGGTTGAGGATGGCCGGTACGTCGAGCTGCGGCGGAAGTGGGGCGGGCGCCTGGTGATCGAGATGTTCAAGTTTTTTCAACTGCAGGCGCTGTCGGTCGTCCTGCTCGGCATTCCCTTTATGCTGTCGGCGCAGAACGTCGCCCCGGCGCTGGCCGGCTGGGAGATCGCGGGGGCGGTCATCTGGCTGGTCGGGATTGCGGGTGAATCGCTGGCGGACTGGCAGCTGGCCGCGTTCAAGCGCTTCTCGAATGACCGCCGGCGCGTCTGCGACATCGGCCTTTGGCGTTTCAGCCGGCATCCTAACTATTTTTTTGAGTGGCTGGTCTGGGTCGGCTATTTTGTCTTCGCTTGTGCCTCCCCCTGGGGATGGGCGACGGTTTATGCGCCGCTGGCGATGCTTTATCTGCTCTTCCGGGTGACGGGGATTCCTTTGACCGAGGAGCAGGCGATCCGGACCAAGGGCGACGCGTATCGCCGCTATCAGGCTCGCACGAGTGCCTTCGTGCCCTGGTTTCCGAAGGCGGCTTCCGTTGAACGAGAACCGCCCCAATAATTTTATCCGATGATCGATACCTTGCTCGCCAAAAACCTTCTTCCTGACTGGACGATTCGCCTCGGCATTCGCCGCCTGCTCGGCCAGCGCCTCGCTGGCGCAGCGAGGGCCGCCGGCGCGCAACCGCGCGAACACCTGCTGGCCTACGTCGAGGACTTGCGGCGCCGGCCGATCGCAGAAAACACCCGGGCGGCCAATGAGCAGCACTACGAGGTGCCGACAGAATTCTATCAACTGTGTCTCGGGCCGCGGCTGAAGTACTCCGGCTGCCTCTACCCCACGGGCGCCGAGACCCTCGCGCAGGCCGAGGAGGCCATGCTCGCGCTTTACGCCGAGCGCGCGCAGCTGGCCGACGGCCAGTCGATCCTCGAACTCGGCTGCGGCTGGGGTTCGCTCACTCTCTTCATGGCGGAGCGCTTTCCGGCGGCCCGGATTACGGCGGTTTCCAATTCGGCGACGCAACGCCAGCACATCGAGCGCGCGGCGGCCGCGCGCGGGTTGTCCAACGTCCGGGTGATCACCTGTGACATGAATACTTTCGCCGCCGAGGCCGGGGCGTTTGACCGGGTAATGTCCATCGAGATGTTCGAGCACATGAAGAACTACGAACGCCTGTTGGCGAACGTCTCCTCCTGGCTGAAGCCGGACGGAAAGCTCTTCGTGCATATTTTCACGCATCACAAGTTCGCCTATCATTTCGAGCCGCAAGGACCCTCCGACTGGATGGCGCGGTATTTTTTCACCGGCGGGCAGATGCCCTCCCACGACCTGCTCGCGCATTTTCAGGAAAATCTGCGGCTCGCCGCCGACTGGAAGGTCAACGGGGTGCACTACCAGCGCACGGCTGAACACTGGCTCGACAACATGGACCGGAACCAGACGCGGATCATGGAGATCTTCGCGGCCACTTACGGTCCGGGTGCGGCGACGAAGTGGTGGGCTTATTGGCGCGTGTTTTATATGAGCTGCGCCGAACTCTGGGGCTATCGCGCGGGCCACGAATGGCTGGTCAGTCATTATCTCTTTGAGAAGTCGTAGGACAATTTCGCTCAGGCAAAACTAAACGGAGCTCCCGAGCCCAAGCGACCAAGGCGAACCCCAGGCGCTTGGGGTACAAATCGGTCGTCGGGCCCTTGCGACCTCGGCCCCTGCGCGGCCGAGGTCGGGCAGGAGATGGCGGAGCTCGGCATCGACGTCGGATTCCCCGGCCACAGTCTGAGCCAATCGATGCCACCGAGTGGCTGCTCCTTGCGACGGCTGATAAACAGTGGAGCGGGCTGACTGCAACCCGCTTGGCAGCGCTTGCTGTCAAACCAGCGCGTTGAGGTCAACGCACTCCACCTCCAACGGCATGAGCCCGTTCACCCCTTCGCGAGCGCCGCTTGCGCGCGCATCCGCGGCCAGTGCATCTCGGGGATCGTCGGACCGAGGTGCTGAACCGTCTCCGAGCCGAGCAGCGAGCCGATCGCGCCGGCGACGGGCAGGGACTGCCCGCGGAGGTGGCCGAAAAGAAAACCCGCGGCCCAGGCATCACCGGCGCCCGTGGTGTCGACCACCCGCGGGGCGGCGACGGGGGCGATGCGGTGCAGTGCGCTGCCGTGCGCGACCCAGGCGCCGTCCTTGCCCATTTTAACAGCGGCAATGCCGCCGTGGCCGGCAAGTTTCTTGGCGAGCGTGTCGTAACTGGAGTTCGTGTCCTGGAAGAGCGCGCGGATCTCGTCCTCGTTGGCGAAGATGACCTGGATCCCCTGCTTGATCTGGTCGAGCAGCCAGTCGCGGGCGACGTTGACGACCTCGAATGAGGCTAGGTCGATGCTGAGCGTGCAGCCGGCGGCGCGGGCCGTGGCGACGACTTTCTCGCCGAGGGCGGGATTGAACATCAGGTAGCCCTCAATGTGGGCGTGGCGGGCGCCGTGGAAATCCGCGGCCGTCACTTCGTCCGGACTCAGGGTCATCGCGGCTCCAAGGTGGGTGCGCATCGTGCGCTGGCCGTCGGGCGTCACGAGGGAGAGACAGCGGCCGTTGGGCAAAATGGCGTGCTTGAAGCGCGAGGCATCGCCGCCGGCGGCAATGAAATTGGCCCGGTAATCGCGGGCAGTGGGGTCGCCGCCGATCTTGCCGAGGTAGGTCGTGCGCAGGCCGAGTCGCGTGGCGCCGAGGGTGGCGTTGGCGGCGGAGCCGCCGGGGGTCACGGCATAGTCGGTGCCGAGTTTGGTCAGCAGCGCGACGATGTCTTCGTCGTCGACCAGCACCATGCCGCCCTTGTCGCCGGCGACATGGCTGGTCAGGAACGATTCCGGCACGTGGGCCAGCAGATCCATGATGGGATTGCCGACACCGATGAGATCAAAGGAATGCGAGGACATGAGAAAATTCAGGATGAAATGAGATATTGGCCCACGGAATACACGGAGACTGCAGAGATTAAGATCCCATGATCCTTAAGCAGGAGGATTGGCCACAAAAAACGCAAAAAACACAAAAGTAAAGATCCCCGGAGCCAGCTCCGGGGCATGTGATCAAACCCACCAGGCCCCTTTCCTTTCGTTTTTGTGGGAGCCTGCTTGCCCGTTCGACCAGCTCAGGGCCCAGAGCCTGCCGTGGGG
>CAZAOI010000024.1:0-19387 GCA_964486705.1 uncultured Oleiharenicola sp.
GTTGGTCTCCCGATGGCCAGACGCTGGCCTATTGCGCGCAACGCGACGGCAAGTTTGGCATCTTCACCATTCCCGTCGCGGGCGGGGAGGAAAAACGCCTCTCGCTCACCGACGGACTTGACGACGGCCCGGACTATTCGCCCGACGGCCGGTGGATTTATTTCAACTCCGACCGCACGGGGCGCATGCAAATCTGGCGGATGCATCCGGACGGTTCGGCCGTCGAGCAGGTGACGACCGACGAATTCAACAACTGGTTTGCGCACCCGTCGCCGGACGGCCAGTGGCTGGTGTTTCTCAGCTATGCGCCCGACGTGAAAGGCCACCCGGCGGACAAGGAGGTGATGCTTCGCCTGCGGCCGGTCGCGGGCGGCGCGATCACCGTTCTCGCCCGGCTCTTCGGTGGCCAGGGCACGATCAATGTTCCCTCGTGGTCACCCGACAGCCGGAAACTCGCCTACGTCCGCTATCAGCCGGCGCAGTAATTTTTGGGGCGCCAGTTCACCTTTCCCATGAGATCTACCCTGACCCTGGTTTTGTTGACGCTGCTCGCGAGCCTAAGCCTACGTATCCATGCAGTTGAAGCTCCCTCCCCCAGCTTTGCCACTGAAAGGTGGTCGCCGGTTTCCACACCGGCGACAGGCGTCGATGGGGACATCGACGCCCACCCAACTGTATCGATACGTATCGGTAGTCTCCGCGGAGCCAGCCATCCGGTGCTGCCGCTCGGTTCCCCGCTGCCCGACTTCAAGCTGCCGGCCACCGACGGCCGCGACTACACGCCGGCTGATTTCGCGGCGGCGAAGGCACTCGTCATTGTTTTCACGAGCAACCACTGCCCGACCGCGCAGCTTTACGAGGAGCGGCTGAAAAAACTGGTGAGTGATTACCAGCCGCGCGGCGTGGCTTTCCTGGCCATCAATCCCAATCATGCCGATGCGGTGCGGCTCGACGAAATGGGCTACACCGATCTCGGCGACACCTTCGCGGAATTGAAAATCCGCGCGGCGCACCAGGGTTTCAACTTTCCGTACGCCGACGATGGTCCGACCCAGGTGGTGTCCGAAAAATTCGGCGTGCTGGTCACACCGCACGTCTTCATCTTCGACGCCGCCCGCCAGCTGCGCTATCAGGGGAGGATCGACGACTCCGAGCGGGCCAGCCTGGTGAAACGCCGCGATGTGCGTGAAGCCCTCGACGCCCTGCTGGCGGGCCAAGCGCCGGCGGTCGCGCAGACCAAGGCCTTCGGCTGTTCCACCAAGTGGCGCGAGAAGACGGAGGACAACCTCCGCTGGCGGGAAAAGGTGGCGAAGGAGCCGGTCACCCTCGCGCGGGCCGACGCGGCTGGGTTGCGTGAACTCCGCGCCAACGCCGCTTCCGGCAAGGTGCGCCTGATCAACGTGTGGGCCACCTGGTGCGGACCGTGTGTTTCAGAATTCGACGAACTCGTGGAGCAGAACCTGCGTTTCCGGCACCGCGACTTCGAGCTGGTGACGCTGGCCGCGCAGTTTCCCGACGAGGAGGCGAAAGTGCTGAAGTTCCTTCGCGAACACCACGCCTCGACGCGGAACCTCATTTTCGGCACGACCGACAAATACGCGCTGATCGAAGCGCTCGATCCGGAGTGGAGCGGAGCGTTGCCGTACACGCTGCTGCTCGGGCCGGGCGGCAAAGTGCTCTATCGCGCGAGCGGCTCGATTGATTTTCTGGCGCTCCGGCGCGCGATCGTGCCCGCGCTGGACGTCCTCAACCCGTGGGTTGATGGGCCGTAGCACCTGAAGGGACGGATCCGGTTTCCCCGACGCAACTCAACAAGACCGACCGGGCGTTTCACGCCGCATCCGGGGCGTCGGCCGGGACGCCGCATTGCCGCATGAGAGTTTGCCGCAAATCGGCCCCGATGCGGAGAACGGTCTCGCAGACTTTGTTGCGCACGGCCGGATCATCGGCGGTGACGAGGCAGCCGCGGCGCTCCGCCTCCAGCCAGGTTTCGTCGTGGATAATTTGCGCGATGATCGGCAATTCGCGCCGGAGAATGGGATCGGGGTTGGAATTCATGGCTTTTGAAAGAAGTTGTCCTGTCTGGTTGCAGCCGCCGTGCCACATTGCGGGGTGCCCGCCCAAGTCAATGGGCTGGGCACCCATACAGTCACTTCAGCTCGCCGCCGTCGGGGGTAAAAACCCGCGGCACTTCTTGCCCAGTCAAGAGCAGCCGGTTTTTCCCGGGATGGGCAAGGCCGTGCCGCGGACGCTGTGCGTCAGGGCAGCCGCTTGACGGCGATGGTGCGGAACAGGACGCGGCTGCCCGGATCGTGGCCTTGCAGCGCGAAGGTGCCGTGGTCGAGCAACCGTCCAGCCAGGTCGGGCGGACGGGGCGGATTCGCCTCTTCGGTGTAGTCGGAAATGACCTTGTCGTTGACCCACGTCATGACGTGTTTGCCTTCGACGCGAATGCGCAGCGCAAACCAAGTCCCGTCCGCGACGGGCGCCTCCTTGTTGTCCTGGATAGCGTACAGCCCGGCGGTGCGACGCCAGTCGGTGTGGGAATTGTTCACCTGCACCTCGTAGCCTTTTGCCGGCCAGTTGGTCTCCTGCCAGGTCGTGTGGAAATAGACGCCGGAGTTGGCCTGGGGGTAGGTCATCACTTCGAGCCGCAGCTCGAAGTTCTGGAAATCGTGATGGGCCACCGGGCCGGTGTAGAAGAGATGCGAGCGCGGGCCGGCCGTGACGATGCAGCCATCCTGCACGCTGAAGGTGCCGGGTTTTTCATTGGCCGTCCAGCCGGCGAGCGACTGGCCGTCGAACAAGAGTTGCCAGCCGGCGGTTTTTTCCTCGGGGGACAGCGTGTTGGGCGGGGCGGCGGTCAGGGTGGTGACGAGCAGTGCGGTGCAGGAGGAGAGGAGTTTCAGGGATTTCATGCGCAGGGGAATTTTAGGAGCAAGGATTCAGGCCGAGGTGGAACGCGTCCTCCGGACACGTTGATTTGGGCGGTCGGGCGGACTCTAATTAAAAAATACTTTCCGGGTTCAGGCGAGGCCGAGTTTTTTCAGGACCTCCGGTGTGGGGCCGTCAAAAGTGGCGAGCGGCGTGTTGCCGGTGTAGCCGATGTCCTTCATGCCCTCGGGCGTCGTGTAGAATCCGCCGGCCGTCAGGTCGCGGAACCGGGCAAAAGACTTGGCGGCCGCCGCGAATTCCGGCGCCGCGTTCTTGGCGGAACAGATGTCATCGCAGATCGCCGCGTGTTCCGCCGGAGTCAGGGCGGCGAACCCGCGGCCGAATCGGCGCTGCGCCTCGGTTTCGATCCACGCGAGGCCGCTGAGAATCACGGGCCGATCATTGGCTTGGTCGGGGTACGGGGCGCTGATCCATTCATCAATGAAGTCGTGCACCTTGAGGTCGGCGGCGGAGGGCGAGGTGGCGTCGGCGGGGATGATGACGGCGCAGAGCGCGGCGGCGGTGCGGCGCTGGGCCTCGGTAAAGGTCAACGGCCAGAGTTCTCCCGGTTGGTAACGCTTGAGCAGGTCGGGGTCGGTGCCGTAACCCGGACCGGTGACAGGGGCGGGCGTCGTCGCGTCGGCAGCCGACGCGACGCGGCCGAGCAAGGTGGTGGAGGCCGCGGCGGTGAGCATCCATTTGATCGCCGTGCGGCGATCGGGACGAGGCTGGGAAGAGGAGTTCATAGGTTTCCTTGGCGCATCTCCTCGAGGATGTAGTCGCTGGCGCGCCAGGCCAGAGCCATGATGGTGAGGGTTGGGTTTTTGTCGGCGTTGCTCACGAACGGGCCGCCGTCGGTGATGAAGAGATTTTTCACATCCCAAGTCTGGCCCCACTGGTTGGTGACGGAATTTTTGGAGTTTGCGCCCATGATGGTGCCGCCGACCTCGTGAATGATGAAGCCACCGGGGGCGATGGCGTCGCGTCCGTTCGCTTCGGGCCGCTGGCTAACCTTGCCCCCCATCGCCTCGATAAGGGCCGCGGTGGTTTCCTGCATGTGCTTGGCTTGGCGGGTCTCGTGGTCGGACCATTTCCAATGGAAGCGCAGGACGGGAATGCCCCATTTGTCTTTTACGGTGGGATCGAGTTCGCAGAACGAGTCCTCATTGGGGATCATCTCGCCGCGGCCGGCGAAACCGACGAGGGAGCCGTAATAGCGTCGGGCGTCCTCCTTGAAGCGGGAGCCGTAATTTCCCCCGGTGAGCCATTCGAGGTTGGCGCCCGTCCCGGCCGAGGGCATGCGCCGTCCGGTCTCGAATTCGAGATGGTAACCGCGGGCGAAATCCAATTTGCCGGCGCGCTGTTCCTGGTAAAGCCACCAAGGGGCATAGGCATGGCCGCCGCCGGCCCCGTCCTCGTTGTGTAGCGGCAGGTTTTCCCACGCGGGAATCTGGCCGCGCAAACTCGCCCCGACCGTATCCATGATGTATTTGCCGACGAGGCCGCTGGAGTTGGCGAGGCCGTTGGGCTCGCGGGCCGATTTCGAATTCAAGAGCATGCGCACCGATTCGGCGGAACTGGCCGCCAGCACGACAACGCGGGCGAACACCTGTTTTTCTTCGCGGGTCTTGCGGTCGATGTAGGCGACGCCGGTGGCTTTGCCACTGTCGTCCATCAGCACCCGGTAGCCCATCGCATCGGTCAGAATGTCGAGATTGCCGGAGGCGAGGGCCGGCGGAAGATGGACGGTGGTGGACTGATAGTTGGCGCGGATGGAGCAGCCGCGGCCGCACTCCGTCGCCCAGAAGCAGGCGGCGCGTTCGCTCATCGCCTCGGTGAGGACGCGTTGCGCAGCGGGATTGTTCGGGTGGAGCTTGGCGGCGAGCCGGGGACCGTCGAGGCGCTGGCTGAGGACGGCGCGATGAATGGGGATGATCGGCACGCCGATTTTTTTGCCATGGTGACGGGCGTATTGTTCGCCGGCCCGCAGCTTCGGCGCCGGCTGGAGGATGCCCGCCGGGGAATTCGGGGTGTTCTCGAGGCCCTCGTTGGTGCCGTAGACGCCAATGAGCATTTCGACTTTGTCGTAATAGGGCGCGACATCCTCGTAGGAGATCGGCCAGTCGAACCCGAGGCCGTCACGCGTGCGGGGCTTGAAATCGTACGGGCCGTTGCGGAGTGCGATGCGGCCCCAGTGATTGGTGCGGCCGCCCAACATCCGCGCGCGCCACCAGAAAAACTGGCGCTTCGGATCGGAGGAGGCGTTGGTGTAGGGCTCCCCCGGCACCGCCCACCCGCCGTCAATGGTGGCGTCGTGAAAACCGAAGGGTTTGCCCGGGGTGCCGGCGCCGCGGAGCGGCGCCTGGTGATTCGTCTCGAACATCGGCGTCTCGGACAGCGGGTCGTAGTTGCGCCCGGCCTCGAGCATGAGCACCTTGGCGCCCTCCATTGCGAGGGTGTAGGCGGTTTGGCCGCCGGCGGCGCCGGAGCCGACGACGATGACGTCGTACTTGGGTTGGGTTTTGCGGGCAGTCAGTAAGGCCATGGGGAAAGAGGGGCGGAGGGATCGTGGGCCGGCGGAATTTTTCGGGTTGGGAGAGCGGCGCGGGAAGAGCCAGTGCGATTAGCCGAGACCGTGCAACAGCCCTTTGATATAGCCGACGGATTCGGCGAGGCCGGGCACCGGGTCGTTGGGCTCTTTTTCGTATTCGAACCAGACGGTGTGGCGGTAGCCGGTCTCCCGGAGCGCGGTCAGGATCGCGCGCTGATCGAGGTGGCCGCGTCCGACCTCGATGGGAATGTCCTCCGCGCCCACCGGCGCGGTACTGTCCTTAAGGTGCACGTCGTACAGGCGGTCGCGGTAGCGGCGAATGGCCGCGGCCGGATCCACCCCGGCGCGAAAACTGTGGCCGACGTCGAGGCACAGGCCGATGCGGGCGTCGAGCGGCTCGATGGCGCGCCAGACTTCGTCCGGCGAAGGCCAGGTCTTGTCCTCGGGGCCATGATTGTGGATGGCGGCGCGCAGGTCGTATTCCTTCACCAATTTTTCCAGCAGCGGCAACGCCGCCGGTTCCGGGCTGCAGCTGAACAGCGGCACGCCGAGCGTCCGCACGTAGTCGAACATCCGGCGCATCGCCGGCTCGTCGTTCCGGAGGGCGAGGACGCCGCAGCAGAGTGGAGTGAGGCCGGCGCGGCGGATTTTCTCGGCGGTGGCCTGCCATTGGCCGGGCTGGTTTTCCCACGGCGAATGCGCCCGGTGCAGGGAGATGTTTTCCAGGCCGACGCGGAGCACGGCGGCGAGGGCGTTCTCGAGCGGCAGGCTCTTCAGCGTGACGGTGGCCACGCCGAAGGTGAACAAAGGCTGGGCGGCCGGGGCCGCGATCTCGGTGGCTTGCGCCACACTCAAGCCGCCCGCCAGCGGCAGACAGGCGCCGGCGAAAGCCAGTCGTTTCAGGGCGGAGCGGCGGGTCAGGGGCGGCGTCATGGGAGGAGGTTTTCTCAGGCGAGGCCCAGTTTCCGCAAGACTTCGGGCGGCGGACCCTTGAACTCGGCGAGCGGCAGGTTGCCGATGTAGCCGATGTCTTTCATGCCGACCGGGGTGGTGTAGAAACCCCCGGCGGTAAGATCCCGGTAGCGGGCAAAAAACTTGGCGGCGCCGGCCAGTTCGGGCCGGACGTCGGGTTGGTGGCAGAGGTCGTCGCAGATGGCCGCCGTTTGGCTTTCCTCCAGTTCCGCGAAGCCGCGCCCGAAGCGGCGCTGCGCCTCGGCCTCGATCCAGTCCAGGCCCGCGAGGACGGGTTGGCGGTCCTTTTGCTGATCGGGATACGGCGCGCTGATCCATTCGTCGATAAAGTCGTGCACGCCCACGCTCGCTGCACTCGGCGAATGGTCGTCCGCGGGAATGATGGCCGCGCAAAGGGCGGCGGCAGTGCGGCGCTGCCCGTCAGTGAAAGTGAGCGGCCAGCAGTCGCCGGGTTTGTAGTCGCGGTTCAGCGCCGGATCGGTGCCATACGGCTTGGCGGCGGCCGGGCCAGCGGCGGCGGCCGGCCGGTTGAGGACCGTGAGACTGGCGGCCGCCCCGAGCATCCATTTGATGGCGGTGCGGCGGTCGAGGCGGGGAAAGTCGGGGCGGCTCATGTCAAATGTTTCCCCGTTTCATCTCGGCGAGCAGATGCTCGGCCGAACGCCACGCGAGCGCCAAAATGGTAATCGTGGGATTTTTGTCGGAAAGGGAAGCGAAGGGCGCGCCGTCGGTGAGGTACAAATTTTTCACGTCCCAGGTCCGGCACCACTGGTCGGTCACGGACGTCCGCGCGTCGGCGCCCATGATGGCGCCGCCGACCTCGTGGATGACCCGGCCGCCTTTTTCGATGACGAGGTCGCCGGCGCGCTTCCGGCTCGAGTCGCTG
The DNA here is from genome assembly GCA_964486705.1 of uncultured Oleiharenicola sp. Classification (GTDB taxonomy): domain Bacteria; phylum Verrucomicrobiota; class Verrucomicrobiia; order Opitutales; family Opitutaceae; genus Lacunisphaera. Next base: position 7,344 of record CAZAOI010000024.1, read on the forward strand.
CCCAAGACCTTGCCGCCCATCGCGGAGATGAGGTCGGCGAAGGTCTGCACCATGTGCTCCGACTGTCGGGTTTCATGTTCGGACCATTTCCAGGAAAAGCGCAGGACCGGGATGCCCCACTTGTCCTTCACGACCGGATCGAGTTCACAGAAAGTATCCTCGTTCGGGATCATTTCACCCCGGCCGGAGAAATAGATGGTCGAACCGTAGTAGCGGCGGGCGTCCTCCTTGAACTGCCGGCCATAACTGCCGCGGGTGAAGCGCTGCAGCCCGGCGCCCGTACCCATGCCGGGCATGCTGCGACCGCCGCCGAACTCGATGTGATAGCCGCGCGCGAAGCCGAGTTTGCCGGCGAGCTGTTCCCGATAGCGCGTCCACGGCGCATACATGTGCGCGCCGCCCGCGCCGTCCTCGTTGTGCGGCGGAAGATTTTCCATCAACGGAATGTGGCCGCCCAAACTTGCTCCCACCGTGTCCATGACGTACTTGCCGACGAGGCCGCTGGTATTGGCCAAGCCGTGGGGAAATAGCGCGGATTTCGAATTCAACAGCACGCGCACGGATTCGCAGGCGCTGGCGGCGAGCACGACGGCGCGGGCTTTGACGCGGCATTCCCGCCCGGTAATTTTGTCGATGAACACGACGCCGTCGGCCAAGCCCCGGGCGTTGATGGTGACTTCACGCACCATCGCGTTGGGCACGATATCGAGGTTGCCCGTTGCGAGGGCGGGTGGCAGGTGGACGGTCGTCGACTGGTAGGTCGCGCGGATGGCGCAGCCGCGCCAGCAGGGCGTGGCAAAAAAACAGGCCGCGCGTTCGCTCATCGCCTGGCCGAGGATGCGCTGGGCCTTCGGATTATTCGGATGGAGCTTCGCGGGCAGGCGCTCGTGATCCAGCCGTTGGGTGAGGACGGCGCGGTGAATGGGAATCACCTCCACGCCCAGCGGCTTCCCGTATTTTTTCACCAGCCGCTCGTTGGCGCGGCCCGGGGGCGGCGGCTGCAGCACGCCGGGCGAGGAGTCCGGCGTGTTCTCCAGGCCCTCGTTTTCGCCGTAGACGCCGATGAGCATCTCCGCCTTGTCGTAGTAGGGCGCGATGTCCTCGTAGGAAATCGGCCAGTCGAAGCCCAGTCCGTCGCGGCTGCGGGGTTTGAAATCATAGGGACCGCTGCGCAGCGAGTGCCGCGCCCAGTGATTGGTGCGCCCGCCGAGCATGCGCGCGCGCCACCACTCAAATTGCCGCGTCGGATCTTCCGAGGCCTGCGTGTAGGGCTCGCCGGGCACCGTCCAGCCCCCGTCGACCGTGGCGTCGTAGAAACCCTTGGGTTTGTCGGGGGTATCGACGCCCCGCAACGGGGCGACCGAGTTGTCCTGAAACATCGGCGTCTCCGCCACCGGATCGTAGTCGCGGCCCGCTTCCAGCATGAGCACGCGGGCTCCCTCCATCGTCAAAGTGTAGGCGGTCTGGCCGCCGGCGGCGCCGGAGCCAACCACAATCACATCATAGTCGGGCTGGGCCTGGTTCGCATTGATGATCGGCACGGCAGAAGGGGCAGGGCGGACAAAAACGCGCGGGCGGGATTGGCGGCCAGAGGAGAAGCGCCCGCGAAAAACGGGGGGGGTTAAAGCTTCAGGGCTTTGAGGTACGCGAGGCTGGCCGGGATGTTTTCCAGCGGCGCCGGGGTCTCATCTTCGACGAAATAATATTCGGCGCCGGCTTTTTGGGCGGCGCTGATCACGGCCTTCCAATCGATCGCCCCCGCGCCCACCGCCACTTTATCGGTTTCCGGCGCGCTCCCGGTCGGCGCCCCCGTCGGCGCGCCTGGGCGAATATCCTTCACGTGCAGCCCCATCCACCGGCCGGCGTACTTCTCCAGCAACTGCACGGGATTGCCACCGCCATGGACGACCCAGAAGACGTCCATTTCGTAGCAGACATTCTCGGGTTTGGTCGCGCGGATGAGGTCGTCGAGCAGCGTCTCCCCGGCGGTGCCGTTCGGGACAAATTCATAGCCGTGCGGGTGGTAGCCGAACTTGATGCCGGCGGCACGGAAGGCTTCGCCCGCGCGGTTGAAAGTGGCGGCGGCCTGCTCCATCAGCGCGCGATCGAAAGCGCCCTGGTGCGGAATCCAAGGACAGATGACGTATTTGACCCCAAGGACTTTCGCGGCCTGGACCAAGGCGGGCAGTTTCGTGGTGAGATCATCATACCCGGCGTGGACGCTGGGCAGCTTGAGTCCGCGCTGATCGTAGGCGGCGCGGACCTGCTCCGGAGTCATGTTGGGGGTGAGCAAAGCGCCTTCCACCTCGGTGAAACCGAAGGCCTTGATCTGGTCGAGCGAGCCGGCCAATCCCTTCGTCAGGGTGGTGGCGCGAAGACTCCAGAGCTGGATGCCGATATGATCGTGAAAGTCGGCGAGGGCGGAGCCGGCAAATAGTGTACCGGTGGCGAGAAGGGTGGGGAGCAGACGGGTGATTTTCATGGGGGAAATGGGGAAGATTTTTTCTGCACGCAAAACCCGCCATCGTCCATCACGATTTCGCCGCCGACTTCAGTTGTCGTAAGACTGACTTTGTTCCTGCCACTGTTTCGCCAAAACCAATTTGCCGTCGATCAGCAGCAATGAGGTCACCTGAGAGGTGGTGGTGTGCTTCAGCCGAAAATCCAGGATTTCCGTCGTGCCGATGGAAGGGCCGCCGGAGGTAAAGCCGAGATAGGCGGGAATGGTGTGGGTGGTGGCCGCTTCCTGCGTGGTCCGTTCGCTGACGCGCCGCCGATAGGTCCACTTCTCCGCCTTGCTCTCCGCCGGGGAAAGCGGCGCGACTTCCTGGGGTTTCCCAATGAGCCGGACGATGGTTTCGGCGGCCATGCCTTTTTCGAGCACAGGTTTGGCGGCCTTGACAGGGCTCGCGACCGGGGCCTCAGCCGCGGCCACCGGCTCGTTTAGCGCGGCGCGGTCTGCGGAGTCGGGCGCCGCCATCAGCGAGGTTGTCGCGGCGAGGACAGACCAGAGAAATACGGGAGTTTTCATACGGAAGCATAACACCCGGAGGGGACGATCCCCTTCAGGAAATCACCGCGCCGGGCCGGAATTATGGCAGCGCATTGATCCATTGATCAACCAACTTGCGGGCCGCATTGCCTTCCGCGATCAGTTTGCCGGCAGGGTCGTAGATCTTGAAATGGGGAATCGATTGCATGCGGTATTGCTGGGCCACGGGAGACGACCAGTCGATCTTGTGCATCTCCGGCCGGTTGATGTCCACTTTCACCACCGCGATGTCGGGGCGCTGTTGGTGAAGCAGGAAAAGGGGTTCGGAATACCCGCGGCAGGGTCCGCAATACTCGCTCGTGAAATCAAAGATCGTGGTTTTGCCCGTCACGACGAAATCGGCGAGGCTGACTTCCTGGCCCTGGGCGATGCGGAGCGGTTTTTCGCCCTTGGTCTGGGTGCCCGCCGCGAACGTGAAAGTAACGAGGAGAAGGGCGCCGAAGAAGGAGAGAATGGATTTCATGGGGTGGGGTGCGGGCTGCTCGGTCTCACCCTCGGTCAGGATTCAGCGGTTTGCAAAATCTATCGCCCCGCTTCACGTGAGCAGATCGCGGAGATCGGCCAGGCTGAGCTTGGCCGCGGCGGCGGCGCTGGCTTCGAAAACATCGGCGAGGAGGGCGCGCTTGGTGTCCTGCAGCGTCAGGACTTTTTCCTCGACGGTGCCGGCGCAGATCAGCTTGTAGCTCGTGACGACTTTGGTCTGGCCAATCCGGTGGGTGCGGTCCGTCGCCTGCGCCTCGGCGGCGGGATTCCACCACGGGTCGAAATGCACGACGACATCGGCGCCGGTGAGATTCAGGCCGGTGCCGCCGGCTTTGAGCGAGATCAGGAAGACCGGCACCGTCTCGTCGCCTTGGAAGCGATCCACCGCCATCTGCCGGGCCTTGGCGGTCATCGAACCATCGAGGTAGCAGTACACCACGCCTTGGGTGTCGAGTTCCGTGCGCAGCAGGCCGAGCAACGAGGTGAACTGCGAAAACACGAGCATCCGGTGCCCCTCGTCGATGCTTTCGGCGAGCAGCTCGCGGAAGGCGTCGAGCTTGGCTGAGTCCTGGTAAGGCCGTTCGGGGGACTCGGAATCTTGTAGGAGCCTGCTTGCAGGCGATGTAACCGGGGCGGTGCTGGCGTTAGTCGAATCGCTTGCCAGCAAGCTCCTGCCTTCGATCAGTCGCGGGTCGCAGCAAATCTGTCGCAAGCGCAGCAACTGCGTCAGGGTGGCCAGCCGCAATGTTCCCTCCGACGCGCCGGTGGCGGCGAGCTTGGAGAGTTCCTGCTCGGTCTTTTCCTGCATGCGCCGGTAGAGCGCGGCCTGCGCCGGGGTTGGCTCGCAGTAGATGATCTGCTCGATTTTTTCCGGCAACTCCGGCGCGACCGCCAGTTTGGTGCGGCGTAAAATGTAGGGCGCGGTCTGGATGCGCAGCCGCTCGTCGTACCAGGCGCGGTCGCCGCCGCGCAGACCGGCCGGCACCGCGGCGAGGAAGCCGGGCATCAGGTATTCAAAGAGCGAACGGAGATCATCGAGCGAGTTTTCGAGCGGCGTGCCGGTGAGCAGGAACCGGCCCCGGCCGCGCAGCGTGCGCAGCGATTGGGCGGCCTGGGTGCGCCGGTTCTTCAGGTGCTGCGCCTCGTCGGCCAGGATGATATCGAATTCCACGGCGGAGAAAATTTCGTCGTCGCGCGTCAGGGTTCCGTAGGAGGTGATGATGAGATCCGGCGCGCTCAGCGCGGCCGGGTCGGTCAGGCGCCGGTCGCCGTGGTGGACGAGGACCTGCAATTGCGGCGCAAAACGCGCGGCCTCGCGCCGCCAGTTTTCCATCAGCGAGGCGGGGCAGACGACCAGTGAAGGCAGGCGCACTGGGTGGGCGTCGGTGTCCCGACCGACGCTAGGAATGTGGGAGCGAGCTTGCTCGCGACGCATATGGCCCGAAGTCGCGAGCAAGCTCGCTCCCACAATAGGTCCCCGCGCGGACGGCTCACGGTCCTGCCGGGCGGCGAGCAGCGCGAGGGCCTGGATGGTTTTGCCCAAACCCATTTCGTCGGCGAGAATGCCGCCGAGTTGCTGGCCGTAGAGATACCAGAGCCAGGCGACCCCGAGCTTTTGATAGGGGCGGAGCAGGGTTTCCAGCGCGGCCGGAATCGGCGCGGGAGTCAGCGTGGAGACTTCGTGCAGCGCGGTGCTGCGGGCGCGCCACGTCTCGGGCGCGGCAAAATGCGGCGTGGCGGCCGCGAGAATATCCTGCACCTCCGCCACGCGGGCGCGGACGATGCGGTGCTGCCGTCGCAGGCCGCCCATGGCCTCGGGCGCGCCGGCCAACGCCTGATGCGCCGCCTGCAGCTGGGTCAATCGGACGGGGTCGACCAGATAGATGCCCGGGCCGCTTTCGATGTAGCTGCGGCTGGTCGCCACGGCGCTGAGGATCTCGGCCTCGGGCGCGTCACCGGCCTTGAGGCCGAGGGTGACGTCATAGCCGTCGGCTTGTTCCTTCACTTCGGCCACCAGGCCAACGGGCTGGATGTGCGCGGTGTTGCGTTCGAAGTTTTCGGTGAACTCGGCGCCGTGATGTTCCCGGAGCTCGGTGGCGTAGGTCGCGAGAAAATTGAGTGTCTTGTGGCGGTTGCGCAGCCAGAATTTTCCATTGGTCGGCTCGAGCACGAAGCCGAGGCGCCGGAGCAGTTCCCAGATTTCCTGGTAGTTGTCGGCGTCGCGCGAGGGCAGGGTGATGGCGAGGAAATGTTCGGAGCCGTCCACGGTCATCGGCTTCCAGTCCGGCTCGGGGCGCTTTGCACTGTTGCCCGCTGCTGCGGGCCCGGTGTTTGTCCTCCGAGCGCCGGCCGTTAGCGGCCTCGGAGGCAAAGGTGCTGGCATCGCGGTCTGAGTCGGCGCAGCGAGATGTTCGTCCACGCCGATCAAGTCCGCGCCGTTCCAGGCGATGGCTTCCTTCGGTCGGTTGGACCAGAAAAACACGGGCTGGCCGGCGAGGGCGTCGGTCAGCTCGCCCAGTTGCGCGCGGGTGAGTTGGAGAAAACTGACCGGCGCCGGCTTGGCCCCGAGGCGCTGTAACACCGCCAGGCCGGCGGCGAAGGCCGGGGCAGGCGCGGCGGCGAGATCGAGTTCCAACCGCACGGCGATGGCATTGCGCGGGGCGGCGACGGCGAGATTAGGGGGAAGAAGCAGGCGAAGCATGCGGCGAACGGGGACTATGGGCGCGCATACCGGCGTCCGTTAAGCAAATAAAGCAGCCGCATCAATTCCGGCGCAGGCCGCGGACTAAAAAGAGCATCGCGGCGGGTGCGAGGGCGGAGACCGGCGAGGCCCCAATGCAGATCGTGGACGCCTGTCGCCGATATGGCCTGTTGTTCGCTGCTGCGAACCCGGGCCCAGTCGCGCCGCCTCCGCGGCGGCTGGGAAATCGGCGACCACCTTTTAGTGCGGCCGCCTTCCGAGAGAAATCGTTTCTCAACTGCATGAGTCCGTATCGGTAGTCAGGAAAACCGACAGGAGATTCAGCCCGATGGAGAGGCTGATCATGGCAGCACAGCACAAGGCGGTCAGGATGGGTGACACCGGCTCCGCCGCGAGCGGGGACAAAGCAGGGGTTGTCCCAGCCATCAATTCGCCGACGCTGCGGGGGGCGGGGCTTTCTTCACCGGGACGGGCGGATTTTCCGACCACGCGCGCACCCACTCGCGCGCGAGCCGGCCGGACTCGGTCAGCTGATTCGCCGTCCAGCCGCCTTGGGTGGAGGCACCGGGTCTGATGATCGCGGCTGTTTCGGCTTTGTCGTATACGCCCCAGTTACAGTGGCTCAGCTCCCATTCCCGCATGAAATCCATCCAGACTTTTGTCGAGGCCACATCGACGCCACCGGCGCCGGAGGCATCACAGGTGCCCCATTCCGTCACGAAGAGCGGGAGGCCGGCGTTCATCGCTTGGACGGCCTTGGCGCGCAGCGTCTCCTTGTGCGTGCCTGCATAGAAGTGCAGACTGTAGGCGAGGTTGTCTGGCGGGAGACGGTCCGCGGCCGCGACGTCCACATCCTGCGACCAGTTCGGCGTGCCGACGATGATCAGGTTGTCGGGATCGATGGCCCGGATGGCCGCGATGACCTTTTCGGCGTAGGGTTTCACGTCCTTGCTCCAGGTCTGGCCGGCGATTGGTTCGTTGAAAATCTCATACATCACGTGCGGCTGGCGGCCGTACTTGCGGGCCATCTCCGAGAAAAAGGCCACGGCGAGGTCGGTGTGTTCGTTGGCATGGTGATCGTGCCAGTCGATCAGCACGTAGAGATCGGCGGCGATCGCGGCGTCGACGACGGCGCAGACGCGCGCCTTTTCGGCGTCGGGATGCGTGAGGTAGCCCGTCTCATGGACGCCAAGTGCCGCCCGCACGATGCTGGCTTTCCAGTCCTGCTGCAGCCAATTCACGACCTTGGCGTTGTAGAAGGGCGCCGCCTCCCACTGGCTCCAGCCGAAGCTGACCCCGGCGAGGCTGACCGGACGTCCGTCGGCGCCGACGAGCTTGCGGCCGTCAACGCGCAGCAGGCCGTGCTCGCTGACGGGACCGGCGTGAAGTCCGGACGAAAGGGCCGGGAGCACGGTGAGGCAAAACAGAATGCGACGGGCGAGGACGGAGAGGTTTGGGAGACGCATGCGACGGGGAAAATACAGGCCGCACCCGTTCCGGCACAATCCGGATGTTTGCCATCCCGGCGGGTTTTTTTGAATCGGGAACGGGCAGGCGAAAACGCGTCCGGAGGCCGCGTTCCATCATGGCGATCGCCTCGGTGCGGACTACCAATACGACGAGCGTCGGTATGGAAACCGACGCCCACCCATTGCATGATCCCGGCTTTAGTTTGGCCTCGTGAGCGGCACACCTTGCGCGCACAGGGGACAGTCGCTGGGTGTCCACAGATTGCTCGCCCGCTGATCGAGTGACACAAGCGGGAGGTGGTGCTCGGCGGCGAGTCGGGCCGCATGGTCGTTGAGCACGAGCAGCGCCGATAACGCGATGGGGAGGGCGCCGCAATGGATGAGTGCGCTCACAGTGGCGCGGGTGGCCGAGCCGGCGTTGATGACGTCGTCGATCACGGCGATGCGTTGGTTCCAGACCTTCGTGCGATCGGCGGGAGCGAGCGCGTAGGTGGCGCGGTAGAGCGGGCCGGGGTCCGGGCCGGAACCGGTGGGTGCGGGCGGCATTTTTTCCGTGGCGTACCAGGGCCGCCCGAGGTGGGCGGCGACCAATTCGGCGAGGCGGGCGCCGCCGGTTTGGGGTCCGCACAGCGCGTCGGGTTGGTGCGGAGCCAATTGCCGGGCGAGAGCGGCGACGCAGGGCCGGAGGCGTTCTGGCTGGTTCCACAGTGGATCGAGTTCCAGCCACAGGTCTCCGTGATGGCCCGATTCAAAGAGGAAATGCCCGCGACGCGCAGGAAGAGATTCGGTGATCGACTCGGGCACGGCTATTGGGATGGCAGGGAATCCGGGAAAAGAAAGACAAAGTGGGCGTTCGGTCGGGGTGAAGATTGACTCCGGATAGTTGCTGGAGTGCCATTCGGCCACCCACCACACCATGAGCCAACTTTCCCGCTACGACGACGAAATCGTGATTTCCTGGGCTGAATTGCACCGCGACGCCCGCTACCTGTCGCAGGTGTTGCATCAGCTTGGTTCCTGGCAGGGCATCATCGCCATCACGCGCGGAGGCCTAGTGCCGGCGGCGTTGGTCGCCCGCGAACTCGAGATCCGGCTGATCGACACCGTCTGCGTGTCGAGCTACGGCGCGGGTGAAGGCGTCGGGGCGGAGCAGACGCAGGGCGCGATCAAGGTGATTAAAAGTGTGGCCGGTGATGGCGCGGGATATTTGCTCATCGATGATTTGGTGGATACGGGCAAGACGGCGCGGGTCGTGCGACAGATGCTGCCCAAGGCGCATTTCGCCACGCTCTATGCGAAGCCGGCGGGCCGGCCGATTGTCGATACGTGCGTGAAAGAGTTTAAGCAGAACAAGTGGATTTTTTTCCCGTGGGATATCGACTATCAGTTTGTGAAGCCGATCAAGGACGGGGGACGGGCGTCGGGCGGCGCGGACTGAAGCAGGCTGATCAGAGCGTAGCGGCGGGCGTCCCTGCCTGCCGTGTCTGATCCCACGGGCCCGGAGGCCTGTGGCTACCGTGGCGAATACCCTTTGCCAAAAGCCATGCAGTTGCGCGTCGATTTCTCTCGTGAAAAGGGCGAACTAAAAGGTGGTCGCCGATTTCCCAGCCGCCGCGGAGGCGGCGCGACTGGGCCCGGGTTCGCAGCAGCGAACAACAGGCCACATCGGCGACGAGCGTCGGTATGGAAACCGACGCCCACCAAAGGCATAATCCTGTATCGGCTCAGCTCTCGGAAGCGGCCCCTACGGTTCAACGATGACCGGCAGGCCGGTCCACGCGAGGGCAAGGAGGGTCCGCGCGTCCCAGTTGGCGAGACGGAAGCAGCCATGCGATTCGGTGCGGCCGACTTTTTCGGGATCCGGCGTGCCGTGGATGCCGTAGCCGGAGCGGTTGAGTCCGATCCATGCGACTCCGACAGGATTGTTGGGTCCGGGAGGAATGATGAGCTTGCGGCCGAGTTCCTTGCCCTCGGCGGACTCGGGAAAAACCTCGGGGTCAAAAGTGTAGTTGGGGTCGGGGATGACGACGGTGACCCGCAGCTCGCCGACGGGACGTTTTTCCGCCTGGCGCGCGATGCTGACGGGGAAATGGGCGATGACGCGGCCGGTCTCGTCGGTGGCCTCGAGTTCGTGTTGGCTGAGGCGGATGTGGAGTTGAACAGCGCGGCCGGTCAAGGTGACGTGTTCGACCGCGGGTACTTGGATGACGGTGCCCGGCAGCAACGATTCCCAATCCACGTCGGGATTCAGGCTTTTTATAAACTTCGGACTCGAATGAAAGCGTTCGGCGGCACCTTCGAGCGCGGTCGCATAATTGAGTTCGGCCTGTTCCGATTTGCCGAGCCACGTCGTCGGCAGCGGAGTAACTTTGGCCAGTTCCTCTGAGGAAAAAGTGTACGAGGTGAGAGCCGGGGCCGTCAGCAGCAGGCTCGCGCGGGTGGCTTTGTCGAGTTCACCGGTCTCGGGGAAACCTTCGCCCCGTTGAAAAGCGCGAAGGGCGGCGGCGGATTGCGGGCCCCGGAGGCCATCGATGGAACCGCCGGAATAGCCGCGCCGGGCCAGTTCCACCTGGGCTTCGAGCCAACCTTTCACGGGTTCAAGATCGGGCGGCGCCGGCTCGGTGACCGGATGGTCTGGTTCGGTTGCATCATCGGCCGGCAGGGCCGGCGTGTCTTCGGGGCGGACGGGTGGCTCAACGGCGACTTGCGCCCGGCCGAGTCCGGCGGCCATGAGCGCGAGCAGGCAGAAAAGGGTGCGTCGAACGGAAGGACTCATCAAAGGTCACGATGTCGGCTTGGGGTGAAAAAACGCAAATAAATCCAGCGACCAGTCGGATCGAAAGCAGCGCGGACTGGTTTTTGTTGAGGAATGTGTCAGGGTATGGGCGATGAATCTTCGAAAGCTCGTTTTGGCGACAGTGATGGCTGGTCTCACCGCCGGAGGGCTCGGCGCCGAAACCGCACCGGTCATTCCGCTCTGGTCGAACGGGGCCCCGGGGTTTGAAGCCCGACGCGATGAGCCGGAGCAAGCGAAGAACTGGTGGGTGAAAAACATTCACAACCCTTCCGTCACCGTGTTCCGGCCGCCTGCCGGCAAGGCGAACGGGACGGCGGTGATCGTCATTCCCGGTGGCGGCCATCGTGAATGCGTGTTCAATCCCGAAGGGGTGGAGCCGGCGCAATATCTCGCCAGCCTCGGCGTCACGGCGTTCGCCTTGAAATACCGACTGTTCCGCGAGGACGGTTCCCCTTACACTCCCGAACATCCCGCTGCCGATATCAAGCGGGCCATGCGCCTGGTGCGGTCCCGCGCCGCAGAGTGGGGCGTCAACCCCGAGCGCATCGGGGTCATGGGCTGGTCGGCGGGTGGGGAAGTCGCGGCGGTGGTCGCCTACAATCCCGTGCCCGGCCTCGCCGATGCTTCCGACCCGATTGAAAGGGTGAGCGCCAAACCGGATTTTCAGCTCATCATCTATCCCGGTGGCTTGGGCACGCCTGGCAAGTTGGCCGTCGATTCGCCGCCGGCATTCTTCTTTTGTGCGAATGATGATGAATCGCCCGCGCGCACCATTTCCCTGATGGTGGAAAAATACCGGGCGGTTGGCATTCCGGTGGAAGTCCATCTCGCCGCGGAAGGCGGCCATGGATTCAATATGGGCAACCGTTCGAAATTTGCCGCCATCCGCGGTCTGCCGCAGCGCATGGCGGACTGGCTGGCGGATCGAGGCCTGTTGTCGCCAGCGGCCACGAAGGAATAAGGACCATCCTGGTGGGGTTGAGCCTTGAGCGGTCGGGGCCATCCCACCCGGCCCGCGTGGATGGGGGCGCAGGAAAAAAATTACGACGCGCTCGCCAAGTGCCAGAGTCCGCACAGCGGGCAGCGGTAGGCGGTGCGTTGACGCTCGACGCCCGCCAGCATCGCGGCATCGAGCGCATCCCCTTGGGAGCGATACCGGCGCTTGCGCTTGCAGCGATGCTTTTGCTCTTCGGCGGTCGGCTTCTTCATGCGAAACAGCGAGGGATCATGGCGCGCCTTGGTTTTGGGGCCACTATCTACACTCGTCGAGCAACGACTGCGTCGTCAAGGGGCCGCGGGCCGCCCGCCTGAGCCGGAACAATGCAATTGGGTGGGCGTAGGTGTCCCCACCGACGCCTGTCGCCGATGTGGCCTGTTGTTCGCTGCTGCGAACCCGGGCCCAGTCGCGCCGCCTCCGCGGCGGCTGGGAAATCGGCGACCACCTTTCAGTGGCCCGGCTGTGGGAGCGAGCTTGCTCGCGACTCAGGGTATTTAGTGTCGCGAGCAAGCTCGCTCCCACAATTTCGACTGCTAGGTAACAGC